>JBIKLI010000458.1:0-2962 GCA_044359885.1 Alphaproteobacteria bacterium
CCGCCGCCGCCGCTCGTCGCGCGCGGCGAGGGACGGCTTGTCGCCTGCCCGGTGCTCGCCGCAGCCGGGGCGCCGCCATGACCCTGCTGGCGCTGCGCGGCCTCGCCGTCCACTACGCCACCGCGCGCGGCACGCTGCGCGCGGTCGACGGGGTCGATCTCGACATCGCCCGCGGCGAGACCGTCGGTCTGGTCGGCGAATCGGGCTGCGGCAAGTCGACCCTGGGCAAGGCGCTGCTCGGTCTGGCGCCGGTCACCGCCGGCGCGGTGCGCTTCGACGGCGTCGATCTGGCGAGGCTGGGAACGCGGGCGCGCGCGCCCTATCGGCGCCGGATGCAGATGATCTTCCAGGATCCGTTCGGGTCGCTCAACCCGCGCCACACGATCGGCGCGATCCTCGAGGCGCCGCTGAAGGTCCATGGCCTCGGGGATCGCGCCGCGCGGCGCGCGCGGGTCGCCGCCCTGATCGCACAGGTCGGTCTGCCGCCGGACGCGGTCGCGCGCTATCCGCACGAATTCTCCGGCGGCCAGCGCCAGCGCATCGGCATCGCCCGCGCGCTGGCCCTGCAGCCGGAGCTGATCGTCTGCGACGAGCCCGTCTCGGCGCTCGACCTTTCGATCCAGGCGCAGATCCTGAACCTGCTGGTCGACCTGAAGCGCGAGCTCGGGCTCGCCTATCTGTTCATCTCCCACGACCTGGGCGTCGTGCGGTATTTCGCCGACCGCGTGCTGGTCATGTATCTCGGCCGGATCGTCGAGAGCGCGCCCGCGGCGACGCTGTGGCGCCGGCCGCGCCATCCCTATACGCGCGCGCTGATCGCCGCCGTTCCCGACCCGTCGCGCCGCCGCCAGGCCGCGCCGCTTTCCGGCGACCTGCCCAGCCCGCAGGACATCCCCACCGGCTGCCGCTTCCACCCGCGCTGCCCGCTCGCCACCGATCTCTGCCGCACGACCGAACCGGCGCCCCGGACGCTGGACAGCGGCCATGACGTGGCCTGCCATCATGCGGACACGGCGGCGAGCAGTTGATTGACCCTGGGGCCGTCGGCAGATCCTGCCAGGAACGCGAGCTGTCCGTCGTGACCACCATGAGCGTGTCCCTGCCGATCTTCCTCGCGACATTCTTCGATTGCGAACGGGACAACGCGATCGATGCATGGCGGATCGTGCCTGGAAGACGCGACATGCGGGAGACATGAGCGACCCACCCCGCTGAAAGCGCCGCTTGAAGCGACGTCAGGAAAATCTAGGGGGCGAGGTGGGGTGACAGGGCGGCGCGTGCGTGCTTTCCTGCGCTTTCATGTCCATTCTTCCCGCCGGCATCCGATGATCGCCCGCACGCCCGCTCCGCCCGGACGGCATGAAACGACCGGTCTGGCTGTCGACCATATCGGCGTGGTCGTCCATGACCTCGCGCTGGAGGTCGCGGCCTGGCGCGCGCTGGGCTTCAGCGTCTCCGATCCCGTGCCGCTGATGGGAACCGACGGCGAGGGCCGGCCCGTGCCGCTCGGCCAGTCCAGCGCCCATGCCGTGTTCGAGAACAGCTATGTCGAGCTGTCCTCGCCGGTGCCCGGCAGCGGCAACCATCTCGAGCGCTACCTCGCCGCCGGCGAGGGCGTGCGCATCCTCGTGCTCGCCGCCGCCGATGCCGAGGCGGCGCGCGCGGCGGTGGCGCGTTCGGCCCCGGACTGCCCGGCGACGCGGCCGGCCTCGCGCGCCATCCGCGTCGCGGGCCGCGAGGACATCGCGCATTTCGTCTGGTTTCCGCTGCCGGCCGATGTCGTTCCCGGCGTGCTCTCGGCGGTGGTCGAGCACCGCACGCCCGAACTCGTCTTCCATCCGTCGCTTGTCGACCATCCCAATGGCGCGCGGCGCGTGGCCAGGTTCCTGGTTCGCGGCGCCACCGCGTCGCTCGCCCTGCCGGCGCTGCCGGCCTTCACGGGACGCGACGTGCCGCGCCTCGCGCGCTGCGACCTCGACGGCCCGCCGGCCCTGTCGGGCATCGTGGTCTCCGGCAGCGCCGACGGCAGCGCCGAAACCCATTTCTCCCTCCTCCCCCTCGCATCCTGACCAGAGGTGACGCCATGAACCGACGCCAGACCCTCCTTTCGCTCGCGGCCGGCGCCGCGATGATCGCGCTCGCCCCGCAGGCTGGCGCGCAGGCGCTGGGCGATTCGCCCCGCCATGGCGGCACGCTGCGCTTCGTCATGAAGTACGAGCCGCCGACCCTGTCCTCGATCAACAACACCTCGACGCCGCTGACCTCGGGCAAGATCTTCGACGGCCTGGTCACCTATGATTTCGACCTCAACCCGCGGGCCCAGCTGGCGACGTCGTGGACCGTCTCGCCGGACGGGCTGCGCTATGTCTTCAAGCTGCGCGAGGGCGTGACCTGGCATGACGGCAAGCCCTTCACCTCGGCCGACGCCGCCTTCTCGATCCTGCGCCTCAAGGCCGGCCATCCGCGCGGCCGCGCCACCTTCGCCAATGTCGAGCAGGCCAACACGCCCGACCCGCTGACGCTGGAGCTGGTGCTGTCGCGGCCGGCGCCCTTCCTGATGGTGGCGCTGGGCCCGTCGGAATCGCCGATCGTGCCCAGGCACCTCTACGAAGGGGTCGACATCGCCGCCCCGCCCGGGCCGCCGCTGCTGATCGGCACGGGGCCCTTCGTGCTGAAGGAGTGGGTCCGCGGCAGCCATGCGGTGCTGGAGCGCAATCCGAACTACTGGGACAAGCCCAAGCCCTATCTCGACCGCGTCGTGATCCGTTTCATGCCCGACGCCGCCGCCCGCGCCGCGGCCTTCGAGGCCGGCGATCTGGACCTTGGCAGCAGCGCGCCGGTGCCGCTCGCCGACCTGCCGCGCTTCGAGCGCGATCCGCGCTTCGCCGTCTATCGCCAGGACTACGCCTATAGCGGCGCGCAGCATCAGATCTTCTTCAATCTGGAGACCGAGGTGCTGAAG
>JBIKLI010000459.1:0-2952 GCA_044359885.1 Alphaproteobacteria bacterium
GGCGGGCGGCCTGGTTGGATCTTCAGGCTTCGCGAGGGATCAGCGCGCAGGCCTGATGTCGTAGGCCAGCGTGTCCTCGTCGGCGCGCGGCTTGGGCATGGACACCTTGTCCTTGACCACGGCCCAGGCCGACGAGACCGCGACCAGCGGCAGCGACGGGCGATCCGCCATGAACAGGCGATTGGACTCTTCAAGCAGCGCGCGCCGCTTCGCGTCGTCCATCTCGATCGCCGCCGCCTGCAGCGCCGCGTCGAGGCGGTCGTTCTTGTACCCGCGCCAGTTGAACGCACCCATGCGGCGCGCCGGGTCGTTCGAATGGCCGAGCGAGGACAACGTGTAGTGAGCCTCGCCGGTCAGCGTGCCCCAGCCCGACATCACCATCGACAGATCGCCGCGCGTGCGTGCCGGGAACAGGACCGCCCCCGGCTGGCCGGCCGCCTGGACGTCGAGACCGATCCGCGCCAGCATCTGCGCGACCGCCGTGCCGACCGCCGCGTCGCCCGGCAGACGATCGTTGGTGAAGTTGAACACCACCTTGAAGCCGTTCGGATAGCCGGCCTCCGCCATCAGCTGGCGCGCACGGTTCACATCGGGCCGCAGTTCGGGAAGCGACCTGTCGAAGCCGAAGATGCTGTCGGTCACCATCTGCGTGACCGGCTTGCCCAGTCCCTCCATCGCCACCTCCGCCAGCGCGCGGCGATCGATGGCGAGGCTCATGGCCTCGCGGACCCGGGCGTCCCGGAACGGGTTGGCGGCCAGCGCCGAACCGTCCCTGGCGCTGACCTGCGCCGTCTTCTCGCGCAGATCCATTTCGATGTTGAAGACATAGACCGTGTCCGCCTTGACGATCGACAGCCGCGGATCGCGCGACAGCGCCGGCACGTCGGCCGCCGGCACGCGCACGATCATGTCGACCTGACCGGCCTTGAGCTGCGCGACGCGCGCCGCGTCGTTTGGGATCTCGCGCCGCACGACGCGCTGCCAGGCCGCCGGGCCGCGCCAATAGGACTCGTTGCGCTCCAGCACGGTCTGCTCGCGCGGCGTCCAGGACACGAACCGGAACGGGCCGGTGCCGATCGCCGCCCGGCCCGAGTTGAACGCCTCGTTGGCATTCTCGCGGGTCAGGCCGGCGGCGGCCTTGTGGGAGACGATGAACAGCCGGATGAAGTCATAGGGCAGCGACGGGGCCGGCCCGTCCGTCACGATCCGGATGGTATGCGGATCGACGACGCGGGTTTCCTTGACGCGGCGAACATAGATCGTGGTCGGGTTTGGCCCCGATACCGTCGGGATGCGCTCGATCGAGAACTTGACGTCCTCGGCGGTGAAATCCGACCCGTCATGGAACTTCACGCCGCGGCGCAGCTTGAACTCCCAGGTCGTCGGGTCGATCAGCGTCCAGCTCTCCGCCAGCCCCGGCTCGACCTGCAATTGGTCGCCCGACCAGGTCAGCGTGTCGAAGACATGCTTCATCGCCTCGGCATGGGTGCCGGTGGCGGTGAAATGCGGATCCATCGAATCCTGTCCGGCACGGACGCCGATGGTCAGGGTCTGGGCGATGGCCGCGGTCGACACCGCGAGCATCGCGGCGAAACCCAGTCCGGCCAGGCGGCCGGCAAGCGCAAGCTTCATGTCGGGGACTCCCTGTCGGTTTGCGATCGTCCGCGGTGGCGCGTCCGGCCGCCGCGTCGAGCCGCAATCCTGTCCCCTCCCGCGCCGTTCAAGTCAAGCGACCTCGCGTCGGCGGCTGCGATGGGGCATTGTCGTCCCTTCCCGTCTCCGACCCCCGGACCGCATGCTCGGCTTCGTCATCCAGCGCCTGCTCCAGGCCGTCATCGTCATGATCGCCATGTCGATCCTGGTCTTCGTCGGCGTCTACGCGATCGGCAATCCCATCGACGTGCTGCTGTCGCCCGACGCCGACCAGCGGATCCGGGCCGAGACCATCGCGCGATACGGCCTCGACCGCCCGCTGTGGGAGCAGTATCTCGCCTTCGCCGGGCGGCTGCTGCGGGGCGATTTCGGCCGCTCCTTCATCTTCGGGATCCCGGTCCTCGACCTGGTGATGTCGCGGCTGCCGGCGACGATCGAACTGACCCTCGCCGCGACGCTGGCGGCGACCGTGATCGGCGTGCCGCTCGGCATGTATGCCGGCTACCGCCCGGACGGCGCGTGGGCCAAGGTGATCATGGCCGGATCGGTGATCGGCTTCTCCGTGCCGACCTTCTGGATCGGCATCGTGCTGATCTTCACCTTCGCGGTGCATCTCGCGTGGCTGCCCGCGGGGCAGCGCGGCGCGACGGCGTCGCTGCTGGGGATCCATTGGAGCTTCCTGACGGCCGACGGCCTTCGACACCTGCTGCTGCCGGCGCTGAATCTCTCGCTCTTCAAGCTGGCGCTGATGATCCGGCTGGCCCGCGCGGGCACGCGCGAGGTCATGCTGGGAGACACCGTGCGCTTCGCGCGCGCGGCCGGGCTGCGCGAGTCCACGATCCTGCGCCGGCATGTCCTGAAGCTGATCGCCATCCCGCTGGTCACCGTGTTCGGGCTGGAGCTCGCGTCGACGCTCGCCTTCGCCGTCGTCACGGAGACGATCTTTTCCTGGCCGGGGGTCGGCAAGCTGATCATCGATTCCATCTCCACGCTCGACCGGCCGGTCATCGTCTCCTATCTCGTGCTGGTCGCATTCCTGTTCATCACCATCAATCTCGTGGTCGATCTCAGCTACGCGCTGCTCGACCCCCGCATCCGCCGGGGGCGCGGCTGATGGCCGCCCTGCCGGCACTCGCCGCGTTCTGGCGCGAGTTCCGCGAGAACCGCATCGCGGTGGCGGCGCTCGCGGTCCTGGCGACGATCGCGGCCGTGACCCTGGCGGCGCCGCTGGTGGCGCCCCAGGATCCCTATGACCTCGCCAATCTCGATCTGGCGGACGCGCGCCGGCCGCCGGGCCAT
>JBIKLI010000134.1:0-10673 GCA_044359885.1 Alphaproteobacteria bacterium
GAGGCCGGCGATCTGGACCTTGGCAGCAGCGCACCGGTGCCGCTCGCCGACCTGCCGCGCTTCGAGCGCGATCCGCGCTTCGCCGTCTATCGCCAGGACTACGCCTATAGCGGCGCGCAGCATCAGATCTTCTTCAATCTGGAGACCGAGGTGCTGAAGGACCGGCGCGTGCGCGAGGCCGTCGCCCATGCCCTCGACCTCAATCGAATGGTCGAGACCGTGTTCTACGGCGCGGCGAAGGTGTCGCCCTCGCCGGTCAGCGTCGCGCTCACGCCCTTCCACGATCCCGGCATCAAGCCGCGCGCCTTCGACACGGCGCGCGCCGAGAGGCTGCTCGACGAGGCGGGCCTGCCGAAGAAGGCGGACGGCATGCGCGTCCAACTGCGCCTGCTGATCAATCCCTTCATCGACACCCGGCTTGCCGATTTCGTGCGCCAGTCGCTGCGCCGGGTCGGCATCGACGCGGTGATCCAGCCGCGCGAATTCGCGGCCTATGTCCGGCAGGTCTACACCGACCGGCAGTTCGACATGATCATCGAGAGCCTCTCCAACGTCTTCGATCCGACCGTGGGCATCCAGCGCGGCTACTGGTCGAAGAATTTCCGCCCCGGCCTGCCCTTCTCCAACTCGGCCCGCTACGAGAGCCCCGAGGCCGACCGCCTGCTCGAGGCCGCCGCGGTCGAGATGGACAGCGCCAAGCGCAAGGCGCTTTGGCGCGACTTCCAGCACCTGATCCACCGCGACATCCCCTCGGTCGACCTGCTCTCGCCGCTGGAAGTGGTCATCGCCAATCGCCGCCTGCGCAACTTCGCCGTCGGCGCCGAGGGCGTCAGCAGCAACTGGGCGGACGCCTATTTCGCGCCGCAATGAGGGCGGCGCGGGAGCGGCGAGGCCTCAAGAACCGGGGACGGAGTGGGCTAGCCCTGGATTTCCGGCCACCGCCGACGAGGTTGTCGTCGGTCAAGGGGATCCGGCATGGCAAGACCGCGCAGGTCTCCCAGTCGCGTGGGCGGCCCCCGTTGCGGTGGGTCACGCGATCGGGGTCGCGCACGCCGTGCGCAGTGCCCGTCAGGGCCTCGACATCCAGTTCCATCAGGCGCTGGGCCGCGAACTTGATCATCTCCCGAACGAAATCCGCATCGGCGGTCTTTCGAGAAGCGTGCGAAGGTTCATCGTCGGGTCGGTGATCGTGGGTCCTCGGTTTGGGGATGTGTCGTAACCGGAACCGTTGCATCTGATCCGTTCCCACGTGGGGCTCGCGCCGAATGCGAAGCTGCGCGACGATCACGTCGTCGGATTGCGCGTCGTGGCACCAGATCCAAGCCAAAACCGGGCCGGAAATTGCGCCAAAGCCGCGAGCCCCTTCGCCACGTGCCGGGACACGACCCCCACCACCATCGCCCCCTTTCGGTGCAGGGTGCGCCGGTCACGGTTCCGGAGCCCCGCGCTGCCGGCTCGTGACGCGCAGATATCGCGCGACGCAGAGGACGCGCGGCGGTCTGCGAAGCACCCGACGGGGCAACCGCGTCGCTCGGTCGACGCGGCGCCTGAAGGCGGACGCCCCGGTTCGCGTCCCGGTGGCGCGTTTTCGCTCAGGACCCCGGGGTGTCGCGCACCCATGCTGATCCGCGCTCGTGGGTCTTCTGGAAGGCGAAGCCCACGATCCGCCACCCTTGCGGGGTGCGGGCGAAGTCGTGGATGTAGTGGCCCCACACTTCCCACAGATCGCCGTTCGGCCCGCCCGGCTTGCGGTTCCATGCGTAGCCGCTGGAACGGACCGTGGCGCGGTCGCCGGAGACCTCGACCAGCGCATGGCCTCGGATATGCAGGCTTTGCTTGTCGCCCTTCAGGTTGCCGGACCAGCCGGCGATCAGCGCGTTGGACGGGATCGTGGCCGGCTCCCCGCCGGTCAGCGACGTGAAGTCGATTCGTACCTGGTCGGCGAAATGGGCGCGTGCCGCCGCCCAATCCTTGCGATCCACCGCGGCTTCGACGAGCGCCGGTATGCGCTGAAGGTCGAGTTCGTCGGCCAGACTTTGCAGCGTGGGCTGCTGGGCCGAGGCGGCAAAGGCAACGAGTGCGCACAGCACGGGCAAAGTGGTCAGGGTCTTGCGCATGTCCGCGTTCTCCGGGTTCAGCCGTTCAGGAAGTAGCCGTCGACTTTCATGATCTCGCCGGTCACGAAGGATGCGTCGTCGGAGGCGAGGAAGAGGATCGCCCTGGCGACCTCGAGCGCCGAACCCGTGCGTCCGAGCGCATGCAGCGGCGCGAAGGCGCGGATCTCCTCGGCTGTCAGATCGCGGCCGAGGATGGGACGCATGAATTGCGTGTCGGTTATCGCGCCGGGCGCCACCGCGTTCACGCGGATCTTGCGGCCCGCGACCTCCAGGGCGGCACCGAGCGTCAGGCCGGTCACCGCATGCATCGTCGCCCCATACGCCACGGCCTGTGCCCCCGCCCTGACGCCGAAGATCGAAGTCACGTTGACGATCGCACCCCCTTCGCCCATGGCTGCGAGTTCCGCCACCATCGCGTCGTACTTGCCCTGGACGTTGGTCGCGAACAGGTCGCGATAGAGTTCGCCCGGCACCTTGTCCATCGTGACGAAGGGCTGTCCGATGCCGGCGTTGTTGACGGCGATATCGAGGCGCCCGTACTTCGTCAGCGTCGCGTCGACGAAACGTGCGATCTGCGCCGGGTCGCGCACGTCGGCGCGGATATAGGTCGCCTCGCCGCCGGCAGCCTTGATACCGGCCTCGACCTCCCGACCGAGCGCCTCGCGGCGTCCGCAGAAGGCGACCTTCGCCCCCTCGCGTGCGAACTGCTCGGCCGTCACGCGGCCGATGCCCGAGGTCGCACCGGTGACGATCGCCACCTTGCCGTCGAAGCGGCGGCCGGTTGCCCGCGGTTGCGCGCTGGCCGGTGTTTCCCCGGCGGCGACAGCGCCGCCGACGGCGACAGCGAGAACCGATCGGCGGGCGATGGTGGCCCCGCCTGGCTTTTCAACATCCTGGGTCATCAATGGAGCCTTCTCTTCTCCGGTCCGGTGGGCCCTGGAGCGGGCAGCACCGTCGCGGCGATAGATGCCCGGACGAAAAACATACGTCCAATACATATCAGGTGATAAATCAATGCGTCATGGCTATCGAATTCCGGCATCTCCGCCACTTCCTGCTTGCGGCCAGGCACGAGCATTTCGGACGCGCGGCTGAGAAGGCGCGGATCGCGCAGCCGTCCCTCTCGCGCTCGGTGGCGGATCTGGAACGGATCGCGGGTGCACCCCTGTTCGACCGGGTCGGGCGCGGCGTGCGCCTCACGGCCGCCGGCAGGGCGCTTGCTGAGGACGCGGCGCACCTGATGGGCGAAATCGACGCGGCACTGGAACGCGCCAGACGCCTCGCGAGCGGGACCCATGGCACGCTGCGCATCGGTTTCGTCGAAAGCGCCGCCTGGGGAGGCGAGGTGCCGGAATTCTTCGGCATATTGCGCGCGCGATTGCCGGACCTGAGGCTCGATCTTCGGCCGGCTGCGTCGGTCGAACTGCGCGCGCAACTGGCGCAGGGCCGGCTCGACTGCGCCTTCGCCTATGCCCCCGACGACGGCAGCGACCAGGGCCTCGCGCGTCTCAACGTGCGCGCGGACAGCGTGATCGCGGCGTTGCCGAAGACCCATCGCCTGGCCAAGCGCAAGACCCTTCGTCTCGGGGATCTCGTCGGCGAAGCCTTCGTGCTGTTTCCGCGCGATGCCGCCCCGGCCTATTGGGACCGGCTGATGGCGGCCTGCGCCAAAGGCGGCCTCGTGCCAGACGTGCGTCAGGAAGGCTCCAACCAGTCGACGATGCTGAGCCTGGTCGCCGCGGGGATCGGGGTGACGCTTGCCAACTCTGTCGCGCGCTGGAGAAAGCCCGAGGGCGTCACGCTTGTCGGTGTCGCCGATCTCGACATGAAGTTGAAGCTCGATCTGATCTGGAACGAGAGCGATCGCAATCCGGCGCTTGCCCGCGCGGTCGCGCTTGCGCGCTTCAATCCCTCGGCCAAGCAGTCTGCGGCGCGCTGAACGTGAACGCGACGGCGTGATGCCTGCACCCGCCGCGGCCGGCCGGCCTCCGCGTCGCCGGGCGCCACGGCGCGATGAGCCAGGCGAAGCGATCGCGGGCCGGCTTGGATCGTGACGCCCTCGGCACTGGTCTGATCCGGTGCCGCGGCGGTCCTGGTCTCGACCATCGGCTCAGCGGGCCGCGCCGCCGGGCTGACGCTGTCGGCGTCGCCGATCGGAGACCGGCCCTCCCGCAATTCCATCTCGTCCACCCCCGACGCGCTGCGCACGATCAGCGTCGCATGCGCATGGGTTGCGGCGACCCCGATCCCCCAACCGGGCGCTGTGACCGACGCTCCTGCCCGCTGCGACACGCCGGGCAAGAGCCGCCAAGACCGTGGATCCGGTGCTCTTGTGCACGCCGCCGCACCCGCCGCCGGCAATCCCCACGCCGCACTGGCGCTTGGCATTCGACACGAGATGGCGTGCGTTCTTCCTGTCGAGCGGTGCGACTTGGCGTTCACCTGAGCAATCACCATCTACTGCCGGTTCCGTTCTCACCTCTGAGGTGATTTCTCGATGCGCTTTCTTGTTGCCGCCGCCGTCCTGGCTGGCGCTGTTGCCGTCTCCCCCCCGTCCGCCCTTGGCCAGGCAGTGCTCGAGCGGGGCGAGACCGTGCCGCTGCCGCAGCGGCCGGCGACGGCGTGGTCCCTCAATTTCGGGGTCCTAGCCGGGTTGCGCCCCGACTACGAGGGGTCGGACGACTATTCCTTCCTCGGCGCGCCGCTGGTGGAACTCCGCTACGGCGGCGACCGGTTCTTCGTCTCCTCACGCGATGGTGTCGGCGCCACCCTCCTCAGGATCGGCGGCTTCACGGCCGGGCCGATGCTGCGCTACCGATTCGGGCGCGACCAGGAAGACAACGACGCGCTACGCGGCATGGGCGATGTCGGCGGCACGGTCGAGGCCGGCGCGTTCCTGCGGTTCCAGGAGGGCGGCTGGGTGGTCGTCGTCAACGCTGCGCAGGGACTGAACGACAGCGGACATCGCGGGGCCACAGCGTTCGCCTCGCTCGGCTACGGCGGGCGGCTGGCGGAGCGGTGGCGCTTCTCGCTCGGACCCTCCATGACCTGGGCAAGCGACAACTACATTCAGAGCTTCTTCGGCGTCACGCCCACCCAGGGGGCACGCGCGGGCTACACGGCGCACTCCCCCGGCGCGGGGATGAAGGATGTGGGCTTCGGCGGCACGCTGACCTGGCTCGCGACCGACCAGATCGCGCTGACGGCGATCGCCGAGGTGAAGGAACTGCTGAACGACGCCGCCGACAGCCCGCTGGTCGCGCGTGCGGGCAACGCCAACCAAGGCTTTTTCGGCCTCGCGCTCAGCTACCGCTTCAGCTGGTAGCGCGCGCGGCGGTCAACCAGAGGCACATCCCGCGGCCGGATGATCGATCGGGGCGAGGCGTTCGCGCAGGATCTTGGCCGAACGCCGCCACGAGAAGCCCTCGGCGAAGCGGCGACAGGCGTCACGGTCGAGCCCGAGGGCGACGAGCGCCGCGATGCGGAGATCGGCATCGGGGGCCCCGACAGGGGTACCGTCGATCACGCCGACACCGACATGCGCACCCGCCCGAACCGTGGCGCGGGCCGGCCCGAGCCTACAGCGACGATCCTCGACCCCGACGCCACTTCCCGAACCTTCGCCGCCATGGGGTGCCTCCCACGCGCGCCGCCGGGCTGACGCTGGTGGTGTCGCCGACAGGCGTGAGCATCGTCCCAGCACCCTTGTTTTGGCGGTTCGCTGACTTGTCGGCGAGATCGACGACCTTCTCCACGCGCGGCAGATCCTTCGGCAGGCTGCCGCGATTGGCCGCACGCCGCGGCCTTGCCCGCGCCGGCTGGCCCGGCTGCGGCTCCAGCTGGGCCTTGATGGCGACGCATCGCCGCGAGCATGCTCTTCAGCTGTGCGATGCCGGCCTCGAGTTCGGCGCGCACGATGACCAGCGAGAACGCGCTCTTCGGAGCGCTCGCGCCGTGCGAGCTCCGCCACCAGAATCGCGCGCGGCATTCGCGCATCGACGGGATGAACGCGCGTCCAGTCCAGACCCTTGATCGGCGCCGCAAGCTGCGCCGGCGCCGAGCGTCTTGGCGCAGAGACACAGCCCCGTGCCGTCCGGGAAGACGAGTTTCAACCGGTCGGCGCGGCGCGCGCGGAAAACATAGATCATGTCCGAGAACGCGTCCTCGCCCAGGGAAGTCTGCACCAGCGCCGCGAGCCCGGCGGCATCCTTGCGGAAATCGACCGGGTCGAGCGCGACCATGACGCGCAGGCCAGGCGATGGCACGATCATCGCGATCCGCGCAGAACGCCTAGGATCGCGACCGGGGTCTCGGCGCTTGTCGCGACCGGCACGCGCACGCGCAGATCCGGCGTTTCGATCTCGATCGCCGTCTTGCGCGCCGCGCTCCAGCGCCGGCGGCTCCCGCCTTCCGTGCCCTTGCTTGCCGTGCCTCGATTCTCCGCGAACGGCACCACCGCCCATCGGGGGTCGCCACGGCGCGAAGTCTCGGCCGATCACCCAACCGCGAAAAGAAGGGGCCCGGGACGACGCTCACCTCCGGTCACCACGATATCGGCTGCGGCGAGCAGATCTCGATCGACGCCGGCTCGCGCCCGCCCCGACAATGCGTCGCAATCCGTCGGGGCGCGGGACTGTCCGCGATGCGTCGGATCGAGGAGCCAAGCGCCATGCCAGGCACGTTTCCCCCCTCTGCCGTCCCCCTGACATCGTGGGCCGTCGACGCCGCCTTTGCACAAGGCTACGCCATGGACGCGGCCGCGTTCTCCAGCGCCGCAAGCACGGGGCGGTCGTGCGGGCTCGTCACGAAGCCGGCGAGCCGCATTCGCGGCACGAGGTGCACGGCCTGCGTTTCCCACCCCATCCGCGACGGGTCGCCGCCGATCCGGCGCGCGAGGTAGTAGCGGGTGTAGCTCTGCGAGCGAGGGCAGTCGACCAGGAAGCCCATGAGGGCGACCCGCAGCGCCGTCTCCTCGAAGGCTTCCTTCAGGGCGGTCGCGCGCAAGCTCGCACCGGAATCCACGGTGCCTTTCAGGAAGGTATTCTCGTAATTCCCGAAGCGATTGCTGGGGCTGACCACCCACACCCGGCCGCAGGGCTCAAGGACGACGACCCCGGCAGCCGGGCGCAACCCGGGCCGCGGATGAAACGGCGGTTCGTCGACCGGCGGTCCTGCCAGGTTCTCCCAACCCGCGACATCGAGCGGCGCGTCAAGCCATGGGTCGAGGCGCATCTGGTTCAGGATCTCGGGCCGGGCCCCGTCAGGCACGACGGTCGCTGTCGCCGCGGGCTGGGCCCATGTCTCGATCGGGGTCGGATTGCTCGGATGGTCGAGACGAATTTCCCGCCCATGAGAATCGCGCCGCGGATGGATCATCGATGTCATCGGTGCCTCGCTGCGATCCCGGAATGATCGGACCGCCAGCCCCGCAGGGCCTCGCGGTCTCCGACGCCAGCGGCCACCACTCGCGATCGAAAGCGGCTGGGCCCCGTCATCGGCCGAGCCAAAGGGGACAGGTCGCGGGCGGCCCGTCAAGCCCGGTCTTGCCGAGAGCCCGGAGACCGATCGCGTGCCCGAAGCCGCGGCGGTCGAGATGGATCCCGTCAAGCGCATGGCGCCGAGGACGTTGACAGAACTTGGAAAGATGCGTCATCCGCGGCGCAACGATGACGGCGCGTGGGCGATGGACCCGGCGGGTTGTATTTCCAGGCCGCCGGTGATATATTCCAGAAATGCTGAATGCCTTGATCTCTCGTTTCTGCTCCAGCCGTTCCGGCCAGAGCAGCGGCAGGTCCGTCTGCTCGCCTCGCGACGCAGCGCAGCGCCGACCGGGCGTCTGTTAGCCTCCCGGCTCCGATCCGTCGCCGCGAACGCCGCGGCGCCCGTTCGCCTTCGTTCCTGCCCATCACCTACACGATCCCTGGCCTCGTCGCGCCAGCATGGCCGCCATGCCGCGCCCACGCCCAGCGACGAGCGGACCGTCACCGACCCCGGGAGCCTTCACATGCGCCGTCTCGGCACCGACATCCTGTTCTCCGCCTCCGACCTGACGACGTTTCTTGCCTGCCCGCATGCCGCCACGCTGCAGCGCATGGTGTTCGAGGGCGCGCTGCCCAGGCCCGCGCATGAAGATCAGATGCTGGCGATCCGCCGTCAGCGGGGGCTCGAACACGAAAGCCGGTATCTCCAGGACCTGCGCCACCGCGGCCTGACGGTGCTCGAGATCGACCAGTCTCTTCCGCTGGAGGAGCGGATCGCCCAGACCTCGGCGGCGATGGGCCAGGGCGTCCAGGTCATCTTCCAGGCCGCGCTGCGCAACGGCGCCTGGGCCGGATTCGCCGATTTCCTGGTGCGTGCCGATCCGCCGGCGGGAGGCGGCGGTCATGCCTACGAGATCGTCGACACCAAGCTTGCGACCCGCGCGAAGGCGTCACATGGAGTCCAGTTGGCGCTCTACGCCGACATGGTCGAAGCGATGCACGGCAGGATGCCGCCGCGACTGCGGGTCAAGCTGGGGCCGTCGCGCGGCGCCACCGCCGCGCCCGACGAGGCCGAAATCGACCCCGCGGAGGTGATCGCCTATACCCGCGCCGCGATGCTTCGCTTCGAGGCATTCGCCGCAGGCTTCGACCTCGAAGCCGCGCCCGCGACCAGGCCTGAGCCCTGCGCGCATTGCGCGGACTGCGACTTCAAATCGCGCTGCGCGGCCGAATGGGACGAGGCCGGCCATCTCCGCCTCGTCGCCAACATCCGCGGCAGCCAGATCGAAAAGCTGCGCGCACAGGGCATCGACCGGGTCGAGACGCTGGCAGCACATGACGGCGCCGTGACCGGGCTGAAGCCCGAGATCCTCGACCGTCTGCGCGAACAGGCCCGGCTGCAGCTGACGACGCGCGCACAGGCGCCGGACCAGCCGCCTGCGCACCGCGTCCTGCCGGTCATGGCCGGCCGGGGCTTCCACCGGCTGCCGGAACCGGCGCGCGGCGATGTCTTCTTCGACATGGAAGGCGACCCGCTGCACGCGGAAGGCGGGCTCGAGTATCTTTTCGGCGCCTGGGTCGCCGAAGGGGACGGGACGTTCAGGACGTTCTGGGGGCATGACCGCGCCGAGGAAAAGCAGGCGCTGGAAGAGTTTCTCGACTGGCTGACCCGCCACCTCGCGGAGCACCGGGGTGCCCATGTCTATCACTACAACCATTACGAGCCGAACGCGCTGCGCCGCCTGGCCAGCCTGCACGGCACGCGCGAGGACGCCGTCGACGCGCTGCTGCGCCGTCAGGTCTTCGTCGACCTTCTCGTCGTCGTGCGCGAGCAGCTGCGGATCGGCGAGCCGGGCTATTCGCTGAAGAATGTCGAGAAGCTCTATCGCGCGCATCGCACGGGCGATGTCGGCAACGCCGGCGACAGCATCGTCGCCTATGAGCGCTGGTGCGAGACCGGGGACGACGCGATCCTGCGCCAGATCGAGGCCTATAACCGCGACGACTGCGTGTCCACGCAGGCGCTGCGCGACTGGCTGATCGGCCAGCGCCCACCGGGCCTGCCCTGGTTCGTCCCGGGTCAGGACGCCGATGACGGCAACGATGCCCGCGGACAGGAGGCGGCGCAGCGCCAGCTGCAGGCGCAGCAGGAACAGCAGGCGCGCGAAAGGATCCTGGTCGGCGGGGCACCGGACGGCGAGATCGCCTATCGCCAGCTGGTCTTCCAGCTCACGCTCTTCCACCGCCGCGAGCAGAAGCCTGAATGGTGGGATTATTTCGACCGGATGAACCGGGACAGCGACGACCTCGTCGCGGATGCCGCCTCCCTCGGCGGTCTGAGCGCGCACGGCCCGAGCGTCCCGGACATGCGGTCGCTCCGGCGCAGCTACGACTTTCCGCCGCAGGAGACCAAGCTGCGCAAGGGCGACAAGCCGACGATTGCCGCGACCGGCGCCGGCGCGGGCGAGATCGTGGCCATGGACATGGCCGCGCGCAGCCTGACGCTGCGGCGCGGCGCAAGACAGGGCCTGCTGCCCGATACACTGGACCTGGGTCCTGAAAAGCCGCGCGACGACAAGGTTCTGCGCCAGGCCGTCGTCCGCTTCGCCGACAGCGTCGGCGCAGGCGGTGGCGGGTTCCGGGCGGTCGAGTCGATACTGCGCCGCGACCAGCCGCGGCTGCGCGCTCGCGAACCCGGCGCGCCGATTCTGGAGCCCGGCGCGACGACGCTGGCGGACATCGTCGCGGCGGTTTCGGCCCTCGACGACAGCCATCTCGTCATCCAGGGGCCGCCGGGAACGGGCAAGACCTGGACCGCCAGTCGCTGCATCGTCGCCCTGCTGCGCGACGACAAGCGCGTCGCGGTGGCGGCCAATTCGCACAAGGCGATCAACAACCTCCTGGCCGGCATCGAGGCCGCCGCGCGGGAGGCGAATGTCTCGTTTCGCGGCATCAAGAAGGCCACGCAAGGCGAAGCGGATCAGGAATTCGCCGGGGCCCATATCCGGACCGTCTTCGGCAACGACGAGGTCGACGCGCGCACGCCGCTGGTCGCCGGAACCGCCTGGCTCTTCGC
>JBIKLI010000460.1:0-2946 GCA_044359885.1 Alphaproteobacteria bacterium
TATGTCGCGGTCGAAGATCGGCAGCGTCACCGACGGCCCGAGCACGCCGAGTGCCATCGTGAGTCCGCCGGCCATCAGCCCTGTCCCCAGGGCGAGGTTGCCGGTCAGCGACACCCGCGGCAGCAGGTCGGCCATGGCGAGATCGCGCGCGGCGCCAGCCCGGACCAGTGCCGCTTCTGCGGCCTGGACGTCGGGGCGGCGGCGCAGCACTTCGGCCGGTACATCGTCGAAGCGGAAAGCGCGAAGATCGAGCGGCGGTGCGGACACCGGCACGCCGTCGAGCACCGCGCGGCCTGCCAGCGCCGCCAGCGTTGCGCGCGCACGCTCTGTCTCTGCGGCGGCCTCGGGCAGGCGCGCTTCGACGCGGCGCAGCGCCGTCTCGAGGCGCGCCGCATCCGGCGCGGGCGCGAGGCCGAGCCGCACCCGCTCGCCGGACAGCGCCAGCATTCGCCGGTGCAGCGCCACAGCGCGTTCGATGACGCGGGCCCGTTGACCGGCCACTCCAAGCGTGGCGCGCGCGCGGAAAAGCTCGATCGCGAGCAGCCGGCGCGCCGCAGCGACGTCGGCGGACGCCAGTGCTGCCTGCGCAGCGGCGATCCGAACCTCCGCCGCGACACGGTCGGCGAGGTCGAGTTCCAGGGAAATCTCTGTGCGGCCGCTGGCTAGCGAGCTGCGAAGGTTGCGCTCGCGCCGTGCCGTGTCCCAGGTCTGGCTTTCGCGCTCGATGCTGCCGCCGATCGCGATTTGCGGCCGGAAGGCCTGGCCGATCGTTCCTTGCAGCGCCCGCGCCTCGGTCAGCCGCGCCATCGCCTCCGCAAGACCGGGATTGCCGGCCTCGGCAGACGCGATCAACCCGTCGAGCATCGGACAGCCGGCCAGCCGCCACCAGCCCGGCGACAGATCCGGGGGCAGCGTGCCGCCACGCCCCGCGAAGGATCCGGGAAGGTCGACGGCACGCGCCTCCGCCACAGGGCCTCGCGGCGCTGCGCAGGCGGGCAGAAGCACGGCACCAGCCAACGCGGCCAGCAGAGCGCGGCGCTTCATCGGCCGGTCTCTGCGGGCAGGATGCGTGCGACCAGGCGTGTGCCCAGCGGCAGGGCCGGCGCGTGGTCTTCGAAGGCGATCACTGCCTCCAGCACCCGGACATCGGCGCGCTCGCGCGGCTCATAGACCTGGACGCGACGCGGCGCGAAGGCTGCCCCCACGTGTTGGACGCGGCCGCGCCAGCGCATGTCATCGACCGCCGCAATCTCGGGCACGAGTTCCGCCGGCATGCCGGGACGAAGCCGGGCGCCATAAGCCTCGTCGATCTCGACCCGGGCGATGCGCGGCATGTCGGGCGCGAACCAGAACAGCGTGCTGACCTGCTGCATGGAGACGCCATCGCCGGGCCGCGCCGAACGGCGGATGATCACGCCGTTCGCCGGGGCGCGCACCTCGCGTGCGTCGATTTCCGCCGCCGCGACGCCGACGCGGGCGGCGGCGCTTTCGCGCGCTGCCTGTGCCGCGGCGATCTCCGCGCGCAGCACGGCGACCTCGGTCGTGGACTGGTCGAGGATCTGCCGAGCACCGGCATTCGCGCGCACCGCCAATGCGGCGCGCTCCCGCTCGCGCAGCGCCCCGGCAAGGCGCGCCTCGAGGACGCCGATGGCGGTGATGCGCTCCGCCAGTTCGGCCGCGGCCACGGCATGCTGCGCGCGCACCAGGCGCCCGTCGAGGCGGGCAAGCAACGCACCTGCCACGACGCGTGCGCCTTCCTCGACCAGGACTTCGGCGACGATGCCGTCCCGTGCGGCGGCGATCGGGGTCAGCCCGCCCTGGATGTCGAGGATGCCGCGCCCGGCGGCGACCGGGTTGGGCGCGGGCGCGGCATGCACGAGCGCTGCGGGCCGGTTGGGCTGCAGGACAGGCAGCGCCAGTCCGCCGAGCGCGAGTGCCGCGGCGCCGGCGAGCAGAAGGCGACGGTACGACATCGGTGGAACCTCAGTGCGGGAGCCGGCTGGTGGGGGATGGAATCTCGTCGGCGGTGAGCAGGCCGTCCTCGACGCGCAGCACGCGGTCGGCATGCGCGACGAGGCGCGGATCGTGACTGACGCAGAGCACGGTGGTGCCGCGGACCCGCGCCGCCTGCTGCAGCAGCGTCACCACGGACTCGCCATTGGTCTTGTCGAGCGCCGAAGTCGGCTCGTCCGCGAAGAGCAGCCGTGGGCGTTTGGCCAGCGCGCGCGCGATGGCGACGCGCTGCTTCTCGCCGCCCGACAGCGCCGAAGGCAGCAATCCTGCGCGCTGCGTCATGCCGACCGCGGCGAGCGCTTCCTCGGCGGCGGCGACGGCGGCCGTGCCCGAGATGCCGGTGAAGCCGAGCGGATACACAACCTGCTCGAAGGCGGTGAGGGCCCCGAACAGGTTGAAGCCCTGGAAGACGAAGCCGCAATTCACCAGCCGGAAGCGGTCGATGGCGGCCGCGTCGAGCGACCACAGCTCGGTGCCCAGAACCTCGACGCGCCCCGCGCTCGGCCGCAGCAGGCCGGCCGCGGCGGCGAGCAGAGTGGACTTGCCCGAGCCCGACGGACCGATGATCAGCGTCAGCTGGCCAGGGTGCACCTCGAGCGAGATGCCCTTGAGTACGCGGACTGGAACGCCCCCTTGCGCGAAGCTGCGCTCGATGCCCTGCATGCGGATGGAGGGTTCCGCGTTCATCGCAGCAGCTCTGCGGGTTCGGTCTTCAGCAGGGGCCCGAGCGACAGCAGTCCCGAGCCGAGCGACACCAGAAGGGTGAAGGCTGCGGTCGCGGCAGCGGCCCACCAGGGCACGGCCACGGCGACGACGGTGGCGGCGGTGGAGAGCAGCAGCGCGGCGGCGACCGTCGTCACGCCGATGCCGGCCAGCCCGATCCAGAATGACTGCTCCAGCACCACGGCGCGCAGCGCCGCGAGCGGCACGCCA
>JBIKLI010000135.1:0-10646 GCA_044359885.1 Alphaproteobacteria bacterium
GGACACATGCTCTACGGCGTCCAGGCGGCGACGCGGCGCATCGCCCGGCTTCCCGTGCTGACCACCGCGCTGCGCGGCCCGCTGGCCTTCCGCCCCGGCGCTCTCGACGCCGGCTCCGGCCCGCTGTGCGCGACGATCGGCGCCTTGCAGCGGCGCTGGCCGCATCTGCTGATCTGCGCGCCCGATCTGGCCGACGGACCGGCGACGACCGCGGCGCTGCGGGCGTGCCGGCTGCGGCAGGTCTTCACGCCGCAGGCCTTCGCGCGCGTCGACCTTTCGGGCGACAGCCTGGCGCTGCGACGGCGCCTCGACGGCAAGTGGCGCAACCGGCTGGTCAAGGCGGAGGCCGCGGGGCTGCGCGTCGAGGTCGCGCGCGGCGGCGCCGCGCTCACCTGGCTCTGCGCCGCCCATCAGCGGACGATGACGGCGCGGCGCTTCAAGGGGCTGCCGTCGGACTTCCTGGCCGATCTGGCCGCGGCCAGCGCGCGCCGCGACGTGTTCGTGTGCGTGGCCGAACGCCGGCGCGAGACCCTGGCGGCGGCCCTGTTCCTGCGCCACGGTGCCGGCGCCACCTATGTCGCCGCCGCGGCCGAGGCGCCGGGCCGGGCCGCGCATGCCGGCACGCTGCTGCTCTGGCGGGGGCTGGTCGCGCTCCAGGAGGCCGGTGCGACGGGCTGCGAGCTTGGTCCCGTCGATACCGATCGCGCCCCCGGCCTCGCCCGTTTCAAGCTCGGCGCCGCCGCCTCGCTCGTCGTCCCCTGCGGCACCTGGACGCCGTCGCCGCTCTGAGAAAAGGTCTCCGCATGGCCAGCCATTTCACCGCAACCTGCCGGACCTGCGACACCGAAGCTGCGCTCTCCCGGCTGCGCTGCGCCGCTTGCGGGGGCGCGCTCGGCTTCTCGTACGCCGCGCCAGCCGACTGGCCCGCGCATGCCGGACGGGTCTGGGACCATGCCGCGATGCTGCCGCTGCCGCGCGGGATCGCCCCCGTCACGCTCGGCGAAGGCGGCACACCGCTGGTCGCCGCGGCGCGCGACCGCGTCGCGCGGGTCTGGTGGAAATGCGAGGGAGCGAACCCGACCGGGTCGCAGAAGGACCGCGCCATTTCCGTCGCGATCACTCATGCCCGTGCGATCGGCGCCCGGCGCGTCGCCGTCGCCTCCACGGGCAGCGTCGGCCTCGCCTGCGCGGCGTACAGCGCGCGCGCCGGGCTGCCCTGCATGATCCTGATGCCGCGCGACACGCCGGCCGAACGCATGAAGCCGATGCTGGCCTTCGGCGCCAAGGTCGCGGCGCTGGACACGACCTTCGAGGCGATCGAACGCCTTCTGCGCGCGCTCGACCCGGGCTGGTATCAGGCCAGCACGATCGCGGCACTGTCGCCCTATCAGGCCGAAGGACCCAAGACGATCGCCTACGAGGTCGTCGCGCAGCTCGGCCGCGCACCCGACTGGTTCGTCGTGCCGGTGGGCGGCGGCGGCACGCTGGCGGGCATCTGGCGCGGCTTCCAGGATCTGCGTCGCCTGGGGCGCATCGACCGGCTGCCACGAATGGTCAGCGTCCAGACCGCGACCTTCAACGCGCTGGAGATCGGGCTCGCGCGCGGCCTCGCGACGATGGACGAACTCGCCGCCGTCGCCGCCGACGAGTCCCGGGACACGATCGCCCGCAACCTCAAGCACGGCGTTCCCCCCGACGCGCTCGCGGCGCTGGCGGCGCTTCGCGAGAGCGACGGCGCGGCGATCTCCGTCGACGAGTCGGCGATCCGGCGCTGGCATCTGCGGCTTGCCGCCGAAGAAGGGATCTTCGCCGAGCCAAGCTGCGCCGCCGCCCCGGCGGGGATCGAGAAGCTGGTCGCCGCCGGCCGGATCGGGCACGGCGACAGCGTCGTGGCGCTGATCACGGGCTCGGGCCTGCGCGAACCCGGTGCGTTGCCGCCGGCGACGCCGATCGCCCTGCCGGCGACGACGACGGCCGCGGATCTCGACCGTCTGGTGCCGCCCGCAGATTGACGACCGGTCAGCCGGCGATCCCGGCGTCGCGATACTCGGCGGCCAGCGCCGCATAGCGCGGGGCCGCGGCGCGGAGGTCGGCGAGCTCGGCGTCGCCGATGCGGCGGACGAAACGCGCCGGCGTGCCCGCCCACAGCTCGCCCGCGCCCACGCGCTTGCCGGGCGTCACCAGCGCCCCGGCCGCCACCATGCCGCCGCCGGCGACGACGGCACCGTCCATGACGCAGGCCTTCATGCCGACGAAGGCACCGTCCTCGATCGTGCAGCCGTGGATCATGGCCATATGGCCGATCAGCACGTCGTCGCCGATGATCGTCCCGAACCGCGCGCGCGTGACATGCACCACGCTGCCGTCCTGGATGTTGGTGCCGCGGCCGACCCTGATCAGATTGACGTCGCCGCGCAGGATCGTGCCGAACCACAGGCTGGACCCGGCTCCGATCTCGACGTCGCCGATGACCGTCGCGCCGGGCGCCAGCCAGGCCGTGGCATCGATCTTCGGCGCGATGCCGCGCCAGGGCCTGACCAGCGCGCCACTCACGAAAGCCCCAGCATCATCTCGAGCGACTGCACCGCGGCCCCCGAAGCGCCCTTGCCGAGATTGTCGAGCCGCGCCACCAGCACGGCCTGTCGATGCGCCTCGGAGCCGAACACCCGCAGCTCCATGCGATTGCCGCCGTTGAGCGCCTCGGGCTCGATCCGGTCGTAGCCCTTCGCCGCCGGATCCACGGGAACGACCGAAACGGACGGGCTGCCGGCATAGCGCCGCGCCAGCGAGGCATGCAGGTCGCCCGGACGCGGCCGGCCCGGCAGATCGTCGAGATGCAGCGGGATGCTGACCAGCATCCCGCAGCGGTAACTGGCGACCGAGGGCACGAAGATCGGGCGCCGCGTCAGCCCGGAATGGAGCTGCAGCTCCGGCAGGTGCTTGTGCGCGAAGCCGAGACCATAGAGCTCGAAGGCCGGCGCCTGGCCGCTCTCGTAGGCCTCGATCATGGACTTTCCGCCCCCGGAATAACCGCTGACCGCGTTGATCGCGACCGGATGATCGGCCGCGAGCAGACCGTCGTCGACCAGCGGCCGCAGCAGGGCGATCGCCCCGGTCGGATAGCAGCCGGGATTCGCCACGCGGCGCGCGGCGCGCACCGCCGCCGCCTGTCCGGGCGACAACTCGGGAAAGCCGTAGACCCAGCCCGGCGCCGTGCGATGCGCCGTGCTGGCGTCGATGATCCGCGGTCCCGGCGTGCCGAGCCCGTCGGCGATCGCCACCGCTTCCCGGGCCGCGTCGTCGGGCAGGCACAGGATGACGACGTCCACCGACGCCATCATCGCGCGCCGCGCGGCCGGATCCTTGCGCTGCTCGCTGGCGATCGACTTGACCGCGATCGCGGGGTGGGCTTCGAGGCGCTGCCGGATGCCGAGCCCGGTGGTTCCGGCTTCGCCGTCGATGAACACGCTGTGGCGTGGAGTGGCGCTCATGTCGCGAACCTCCTGAGGCGCAGGACCGGCTGGCGCCGCCGGTTCCGCTGAAATGAAAAAGGGGCGTTCCGGCGAGGAGCGCCCCTTTTCCTTCGGACACGCCCCGCGACGGGGCCGACGCGCGCGGCGCGTCAGCGCTTCGAGAACTGGAAGCTGCGTCGCGCCTTGGCGCGGCCGTATTTCTTGCGCTCGACCACGCGGCTGTCGCGGGTCAGGAAGCCGACCTGCTTGAGCAGCTTGCGCAGCGCCGGCTCGTAGAGGGTGAGCGCCTTGGAGATGCCATGCCGCACCGCGCCGGCCTGGCCCGAAAGCCCGCCGCCGACGACCGTGCACATGACATCGAACTGATTGACCCGGTCCGAGACCAGGAACGGCTGCTGGATGATCATGCGCAGCACGGGGCGCGCGAAATAGGTCTGCGCGTCGCGCCCGTTGATGGTGATGCGACCCTTGCCCGCCTTCACCCAGACCCGGGCGACGGCGTTCTTGCGCTTGCCGGTGGCATAGGCGCGGCCCTTGGCATCGCGCTGCGGCGCGGGCAGCGCCTGTTCGCCGGTCGCGGCGCCCTGCGCAGCCGCGACGGCGGCGTTGGCAAGGGCCAGATCGGCGAGGCTGCGGGTACGGGTCAGCGTGGTGCCCGTCGTCTTCTCGGCCATGGGTTCACGCGCTCCGCTTGTTCTTGGGGTTCATGCCGGCGACATCGAGCGGCTTGGGATTCTGCGCCGCATGCGGGTGCTCGGGACCCGCATAGACCTTGAGGTTGCCCATCTGGCCGCGGGCCAGCGGCGAGTCCTTCTTCATCATCCGCTCGACGGCGCGCAGGATCAGTTTCTGCGGCGTCTTGCCGGCCAGCGTCTGGCGCGGCGTGCGCTCCTTGACCCCGCCCGGGAAGCCGGTGTGGTAATGGAAAACCTTGTCGTTCATCTTGTTGCCGGTCAGCCGGACCTTCTCGGCGTTGATGATCACGACATTGTCCCCGCAATCGACATGCGGGGTGAAACCGGGCTTGTGCTTGCCCTTGAGGCGCAGCGCCACGATCGAGGCAAGGCGGCCCAGCACGACGCCGTCGGCGTCGATCAGGATCCACGACTTGTCCTTGGCCGCGGCGGCGGTGGTCATCGAGTAGGTTTTCATCGGGTTCGGAGCCCTGGTTGCGCGGTCGTCCGCGCCACGGGGGGTGGCGCGAAGGCGGCGGAGTATCCGCATCGTCCCCCGCCGGGTCAACCGGAAAGCAGCCTGCGCAGGCATTTTCGTGCACGGTACGATGATACCACGCACCGGCGTTCCGGCGGCGCCGGCCTAGCCGCGCGGCGGGATCGAATAGGTCCCGGTGACATGCGCGACAAGGTCCTCCTCGCCGTCCGAGCGCAAGGACACCTCGGACACCGCCAGACGCTTGCCGAGCTTGAGCAGCCGCGCCTCGGCAAGCACGTCGCGCGGCCCCGGCTTGCGCAGGAAGTTGATGTTGAGGTTGGTGGTCACCGCCAGGGCGACCTCACCGATCGCCGACAGCACGGCCGCGTACATCGCATAGTCCGCCACCGCCATCAGCACCGGACCGGCGATGGTGCCGCCGGGGCGCAGGAAGCTCCCCGAATAGGGTGCCCGGCAGACCGCATGGCCATGGCCGAGATGATCGACCCGGAAACCGAGCTGGGCCGCGATCGGCAGATCTCGCGCGACCAGCGCGTCGAACTGCGCGCGCGTGAGGAGCGGTTCGCGATCCATGAGCCGGCCTTTCGCCTTGAATTCGCCGCCTGCCGGGCAGCAAATAGCGCCCGGCGCCTCGCCGTGTCCAGGAGCACGCCCATGACCTCACCTTCGCAGGCGGATCCCGCCCCAGCGATCCTGCTGCGCGACGACGCCGATGGTGTCGCCACGCTGCGCCTCAACCGTCCGCATGCCTACAACGCGCTGTCGATGGCGCTGATGGACGATCTGCTCGCGGCGCTCGAGGCGATCGCCGCCGATCCCGCGGTGCGGGTCGTGATCGTCGCCGGGGAGGGCAAGGGATTTTGCGCCGGCCATGACCTGCGCGAACTGCGTGCCCGCCCGGGGCGCGACGCCTATGCCGAGACCTTCGCCACCTGCGGGCGCCTGATGCAGCGCATCGTGGCCCTGCCCAAGCCGGTCATCGCCCGTGTCCACGGCGTCGCCACCGCGGCAGGCTGCCAGCTGGTCGCGAGCTGCGACCTGGCGGTCGCGGCCGCCGGCGCTCGCTTCGCCGTGCCGGGGGTCAATATCGGCCTGTTCTGCTCGACCCCGATGGTCGCCCTGTCGCGCGCCGTCGGACGCAAGGCCGCGATGGAGATGCTGCTGACCGGGGACATGGTCGGGGCAAACGACGCGCAGCGCCTCGGGCTGGTCAACCGCGTCGTCGCGGACGAGACGCTCGAGGAGGCGACCCTGGCGCTGGCGCGGCAGATCGCCTCGAAATCGCCGCTGACGCTGGCGATCGGCAAGGAGGCCTTCTACCGGCAGGCAGAGATGGACCTCGCCGCCGCCTACGCCTATGCCAGCGAGGTGATGACCCGCAACATGATGGCGCGCGACGCCGAGATCGGGATCGACGCCCTGCTGACGCGCACCACGCCGCAATGGTGCGGGCGATGAACCACGATGGCTACGCCGACGACTACATCGCCGGCATCCTGCGCGAGACGCGGGTCATCGCCATGGTCGGCGCCTCGCCGAACTGGAACCGGCCGAGCTATTTCGCGATGAAGTATCTGCAGGCGAAGGGCTACCGCGTCATTCCCGTCAACCCCGCCGCCGCCGGCCAGCGGATCCTGGGCGAGCAGGTCCATGCCACGCTCGCCGACATTCAGGGGCCGGTCGACATGGTCGACATCTTCCGCAATTCGCAGGCCGCGGGGCCGATCGTCGACGAGGCGATCGCGCGCGGTGCCCGCATCGTCTGGATGCAGCTGGGCGTGCGCGACGACGCGGCGGCGGCGCGCGCCGAGGCGGCCGGCCTCAAGGTCGTCATGGATCGCTGTCCGAAGATCGAGTTCGGCCGCCTGACCGGCGCCCTGTCCTGGGGCGGGATCAATTCGGGCATCATCTCCTCGCGGCGGCGACGCGGCCTCGGCAAGGCCGCCGCCTCGTGATCGGCGATGCCCTCGGTCCGCTCGCCGTCTCGACCGGCGTCGTGGCGCTCGCGGAGATCGGCGACAAGACGCAGTTGCTGGCGCTGGTCCTGGCGGCGCGCTTCCGGCGGCCCTGGCCGATCGTCGCCGGCATCCTGATCGCGACCCTCGCCAACCATGCCGTCGCCGGGCTGGCCGGCGCCTGGTTCGCCCATCTGATGGACGGCCCCTGGCTGCGCTGGATCGTCGGCGGGTCCTTCGTCGCGATCGGCGTCTGGGCGCTGTTCCCGGACCGTTTCGAGGACGACGACAAGCCGGCCATGGATCGCTACGGCGCGCTGGTCACGACCACCATCGCCTTCTTCCTGGTCGAGATCGGCGACAAGACCCAGATCGCGACCGTCGCGCTGGCCGGACGCTTTTCCGCCGACGTCGCGGCGGTGGTCGCCGGCACGACGATCGGGATGCTGCTCGCCAACGCGCCGGCGGTATGGCTGGGCGACCGGTTGGCGCACCGCCTGCCGCTGAAGGCGATCCGCCTCGCCGCTGCGGCCGTCTTCGTGGTTCTCGGGATCGTCGCCTTCGCGATGCTCGGGGGTTGACGCGACCGTCGCGCCGGTTGCTCGGCCAGATGACGGGCGGCGCGGCCCTGCGGTGACGCGCAGGCCAGGGCATGGCAGACTCCGGGCCATGACAGAGAAGCCCACCGCTCCCGACCGCGCCTACGCGTTCGAGACCCGCGCCGTCCATGCCGGCGCCAGCCCCGATCCGACGACCGGTGCGCGCAACGTGCCGATCTACCAGACGACGTCCTACGTCTTCGACGACGTCGACCACGCCGCGTCGCTCTTCAACCTCCAGGATTTCGGCTACGTCTACACGCGCCTCGGCAATCCGACCGTGTCGGCGCTCGAGGAGCGGATCGCCAGCCTCGAAGGCGGTCGCGGCGCGGTGGCGGCAGCATCGGGACACGCCGCCCAGTTGCTCGCCTTCTTTTCGCTCATGGAGCCGGGCGACGATTTCATCGCCTCGCGCAACCTCTACGGCGGCTCGATCACGCAGTTTTCGCACGCCTTCAAGCGCTTCGGCTGGAACGTGACCTTCGTCGATCCGGCGGCGCCAGAGGCGTTCCGGGCCGCGCTGACACCGCGGACCAAGGCGATCTTCATCGAGGTCCTCGCCAATCCCGGCGGCATCGTGGTCGACATCGAGCCGATCGCCGCGATCGCCCGCGAAGCCGGCATCGTCCTGATGGTCGACAACACCATGGCCTCGCCCTGGCTGTTCCGGCCCTTCGAATGGGGCGCGGACATCGTCATCCACTCGACGACCAAGTTCCTCTCCGGTCACGGCACGTCGATGGGCGGCGCCGTCGTGGAATCCGGGCGGTTCGACTGGGGCCGCAGCGCGGCTCGCTATCCCGGCCTGACCCGCCCCGATCCGGCCTATCACGGGCTCACCTTCGCCGAGACCTTCGGCGATTTCGGCTACACCATGAAGACCCGCGCGGTGGCGCTGCGGGACCTGGGACCGGCGATGGCGCCGATGAACGCCTTCCTGACGCTGACGGGGATCGAGACACTGCATCTGCGCATGGAGCGTCACTGCGCCAACGCGCTGAAGGTCGCGCAGTTCCTGGAGGCGCATCCCGCGGTGGCGCGTGTGTCCTATGTCGGGCTGCCGTCCAGCCCCTATCACGGGCTCGCGCGCAAATACCTCGAGCGCGGCTTCGGGTCGGTGTTCACCGTCGCGCTCAAGGGCGGTTTCGCGGCTGGCGTCAGGACGGTGGAGAGCGTCGAGCTCGTGTCACACCTCGCCAATATCGGCGACACGCGCTCGCTGATCATCCACCCCGCCTCGACCACCCATCGCCAACTGACCGAGGAACAGCAGGTTCGCGCGGGCGCCGGCCCCGACACGCTGCGCCTGTCGGTCGGCATCGAGAATCCGGACGACATCATCCTCGACCTCGACCGCGCGCTGGCGAAGACGTGAGACGGCGCATGGTCGCTTGCCCGTCGCCGCGGTGACGGCCCGACGGGACCGATCGAGCCAGGATTTCGCGGGACCTTTCGTCAGGATCTGATCCCGCGGCGACCGCTTCAGAGCGCTCCCGTGAACTGCCGCACGACCGTGACCTGGTCGACGAATGGCTTGTGCCCGACAGGAGCGAAATGCTGCAGCACCCACATGGCGACCTGTCCGGGCGTGCCGTGGATGCCTTTGGCGGCGACCTCGCAATCGTCGTCGTCGACGCCGAAATGATCGCGCAATCTGTAGGTCAGCCTACCCGAGACGGCGCGGCCGGAAACCTTGAAGTCGCTGAGCAGGACGCTCATGCCCTGGAAGCTGCCGATGCAGATCTTGACCACCGTGTCTCTGATGATCGAGTTCTGCGGGATCATGGCCTCGGTCGCCGGCAGGATGCGGCCGGTCTGCCTGCCCGGTTCGTTCGGGCTGGAATCGCGGTCGCCCCGCGTGGGGCCCGGCCCCGTGACCAGATCGCGATAATCGACCAGCCCGAGCCGGGCCTGGGCCTGCAGATTTGCCAGCAGCTGCCGTTCGTAGCCCTGGGCCGCCTGAAGGAAGCCATTGCTCCCCGCGGTCGCGGCGCCGAGACCGTCGGCCGACACGTCGACCGCCGGTGTCGGCGCGCCCGAATAGCGGGTCCAGCGATCGAAGAGGCGCAGTGCGGTCTGGCCACCGACCGTCATCTCGTTGCGCAGCAGCGTCTGGTTCACCCTGACGGCGCGCTCGGTCAGTTTGCGCGACGTGTCGACCTGAGGAAAGTTCTGCAGATCGCTCATCTTGATCTCGAGCGCCGATCCGCCTTCGTCGACCAGAGCCTTCGCGAGCTTCGCCATCAGGGTCGCCATCCGGGCGCCGGGCAGGACGAGTGTCGGGGGCACTTCTCTCTCAAGCACGTCGAGCGCGGCCGCTCCCAGACCGAGCTTCGCAGCCCAGACCCGCAGCCTGGCGACGTTGCTGGACGAGTTCAGCTGTCGGCTCGCGCTGTCGAGATCGGACTTCAGGGGCCGCCCACCCTGGCCATCGTTGTCGAAGACATTGGCGAGAAGGAACTCCTCGCCGGGGGGCTGCGGCTGCACCCGCAGACCACCGCTCGGTGGGCCCGGCGGCACCGGCCCGGGCTTCGGCGCCGGCGACGGGGGCGGGGTCTTCGCGAGCAGGGAATCCATCTTCGCGAGCGTGTTCTTGCCGACGCTGCCGTCGACCCGCAGCGGCGGATATTTCTGCTGGAAGGCCCTGACGGCAGCGACGGTTTCGTCGCCGTAGCTGCCATCGGGTTGCCCGCCAGAAAACGTCTTCGGCATCAGATGGCCGAAGCCAAGATCGGACAGCGCGCGCTGGACGATCCTGACGCCGTCCTTGTGCGCGTCCCAGCGATTGAAGGGCGGCGCATTTTCCGCCGCCGCACGGATGCGGGCGGACTGGGCGAAAGGCGGATATGTCAGAGCCATGGCTGCGGCGATTCCGGCGAAGCCGTCCTTGGTCGAGAGGACATACACAGCGAGATTACGCCTGGAAACCGCCGGATGCACCTGGCGATCGCCGTCGGCGACGATGAAATCGCAGACGGATTGCAAACGGCCGGCGCCATGAACCGGCTGGCCCCGATCTCGACCGCGCGCCGACGAAGATGCGAGATCGCGCCCCGCGACTATTCGGCGGCGGCCGCCCGGCGGTTCGTCGCGGCCGCCTCGTTGCCGTCGGGCAGCATCCAGGCGCCGGCCAGCGCCAGCGTCGCCAGCACCGCCATCGTCACGAAGAGCCAGTAGAAGCCACCGGTGGCGGCGTAGATCCAGGCGATCAGCGGCACCGCCGTCGCCGAGACGCAAAGCGTCAGGATGAACTTGGCCCCGAAACCGGTCCCCTGCCAGCGCCCAGGCGTATAATGCGCCAGCAGCTTGTTCTCCGCCGGCCCGGACAGGCTGCCGGTGAAGACGAGCGCGACGGCGAGCAGCAGCAGCAGCCAGGACTCCAGCAGCGCCGCCAGGAACAGTCCCGGCGCCAGCAGCACATACGCGAAGCGGTAGACCCGCTGGGT
>JBIKLI010000461.1:0-2941 GCA_044359885.1 Alphaproteobacteria bacterium
GCGCAGCCTGGAGCTCCTGATCGACGACCCGGCGGCGACGGGGCCTCGCACACCCCACCAGCATCGCCTTCGAGGGCGACCGGCTCTCCACGGCCGATCTGGTCCGCTGGCATGTCACGAAGATCGCTCTATTTTCCTTGCGGTGACGCCGGGTCCTGCGTGGCAGCCACCCTGCCGGACCGGCTCGAGACATGGCGAGGCTGATGGCGACCCCTGAGCACGAGGCCGGGTTCCCGGCGAATGACGGGCGCGTGGCTTGGCGATTGACGACCGGGCCTGGACGCCGCGCCGTCCTGACGATGGGATTGCTGTTGGCGATGTTCGGCCGGGCCGGATCGGCTCGGGCGCATTCCGAATTGCGGCGATCGGTGCCGGCGCCCGGCGCGGTGCTGGCCCAGGCGCCGGAGCGGATCGAACTGGTCTTCAACGAGCGCGTGCAGCTCACCGCGCTGCGGCTGCATCGGTCGGGCGGCGAGGAGATCGCGCTGCCGCGGCGCACGATCCGCGCGGCCGACAGCGAGACGATCGCCCTGCCGCCGCTCGCCGCAGGCGATTATCGCGTCGAGTGGCGGATCATCTCCGCCGACGGCCATCCCGCCGGCGGCGCGATCCCCTTCCGCATCCTGGCACCGGGCGAGCGATGATCCTGGAGTATCTCCAGCCCGACCCGTCGGCGCTGGACGGCGCCATCGTCGCGATCCGTGCCCTCTATTACGCCGCCACGATCGGCGCGGCAGGTCTCGCGATGTTCGCGATCGGCTACGGCCATCGGCTGGAACCCGAAGAAGCCGTCCGGCTGCGCCGGACCCTGGGCGTCGCGATCGTCGCTGGGCTGACGCTCTCGGTCCTGGCGCTGGCGCTGCGCGTCCTCGTCCTCACGGCCGGCGCCAGCCTGCTCGATCCTGGCGTCTGGGTGGCGGTCTTGCGTTCGCGGATCGGCGACGCGTTCTGGCTGCGCCTCGCTGGCCTCGTCCTGCTCGCCGCGGCGACGACGCCGTGGCGCGCCGGCCACGCCGTGGCCGCTGCCGGCGCGGCCCTCGTCGTCGCCTCCTACGCGGCGATGGGACATTCGATGCTCTTCCGGCCGCGGCAGGAGCTCGCGGCCCTGGTCGTCGTCCACCTCGCGGTGGTCGCTTTCTGGGTCGGCGCGCTGCTGCCGCTCGCCTGGATCGCGCGGCGGCCCGACGGCGCCGCGGCCGCGCGCCTGATCGAGGACTGGAGCCGCGCCGCGACGGTCGCGGTCGGCGCCATGATCGCGACCGGCCTGCTGCTCGGCTGGTATCTGACGCTGCGTGTCGATCGGCTGTTCGATGCCTGGCATGGCTGGGCGCTGGCCGCGAAGGCGCTGGTTGTCCTCGCGGCGCTCGCCCTGGCGCTGCGCAACCGTCTGCGCTTCACGCCCGCATTGGCGCGCGGAGAAGCCGGCGCCGGGGCGAGGCTCGCCGCGGCGATCCGGCTGGAGATCGTCGTGGTGGCCGTGGCGTTCTACACCGCCGCCGAGATGGTGTCCGTCCATCCTGCCGATTACGGCCATCGCATCGCAGGCTGAGCGGCGCGCCTCAGGCGTCGCCGCCCAGGATCGACCCGCCGCGTCGAACGCCGCGCTGCGTCGCGCCGCCAGGAGGCGCTTCGCGACCCGGATTTCGCCGTCGCAAGGCCCAAGCCGGCGGAATATCCGTTTCCGGCCGGCGTTGTGCCCCAGGGGGCGTCCGCGCCCGCGCGTTCCGGAGGTTGCGATGCGTCCGACATTGTTCATCTGCGCCATCATCGCGCTGGGCGCCGGCACCCCGGCTGGACCCGCAAGCGCACAGACGATCGGTGGCGCGGGTCAGGACGCGCTCGAGAATTCCCGCTCGGGGACGATCGTCACGTGGCGCAATCCCGACGACGGGACAAGCGGCAGCTTCGTGCCCAAGCCCGCCTTCCAGGATCCGTCCGGACGCATCTGCCGCGAGTTCGAGCAGACCGTCACGATCGGCGGCCAGTTGCAGCAGGTCTGGGGCACGGCATGCCGCCAGCCCGATGGCTGGTGGCAGTTGCGGCACGCGGCGGCCGATGCCCCGCCGCCGCCGGCACCGCGTTTCGTACCCGCGCCGGCACCGGTGACGATCTACACCCCGCCTCCGGTCTACGTGCCGCCAACGGTCGTCTACGACTATCGTCCGGTCTATCTGCGTCCCGGCTACCCCTATGCGCGCGCGCATCACGGATCGTCGATCCACATCTCTGTCGGGCAGTACCGGCACCGGCACCACCACCGGCATTTCCACCGGCACTGGTAGCGCTTTCGCACCAGGACCACCGTCGTACGTCCCGACACCGTCGGGCCGAACGCCAAGGATCGATGCCCATTTGGCGCCGCCATCGGCTTTTCGGATATCGCGCGGTCGAATACGGTGGTCTCCGACCGCGGGGGAAACGGGGCAAGGGGATGGCCGGAACAATGTCGGAGGTCGCACGCATCCTGGGCGCAGCGGCGATCGGTCTTTCGGCGCCGATGGCGGCCCCGTTGCCCAGGTCTTCGGGGCCGCGATGGCCGATCGCATCCTGTCGGACGAATTCCACAAGACGCGAGCCTGGGCGGTCGTCACCTCGGCACGCGAGATGCCGGGCTATGCCTGTCCCAAGGATCCGGTCGTCCAACTCGATGCCGTCACACCGTTTCCCGTGCGGCCTGGCGCGGTGTCCTGGATCGAGCACTGGCGGGTGCGCTGCGACGTGACGGTGCGCAGGAACTTCCTCGCGATCCTCGAGACGGACAAGCTGCGGATGCTGCAACTCGCGCCCGGCGCATCGCTCGCCGACCCGGTGCTGCAGCGCGACGCCGCCCGCGGCATCCATGCGCATGCCGCCCAGGGCAAGCCGGGCGGCTGCGATGCGCAGGGCACCGTCATCGACACCGCCGTGAGCAGGATGCCCGAACGCCCCGGTCTTCCGTGGA
>JBIKLI010000136.1:0-10630 GCA_044359885.1 Alphaproteobacteria bacterium
CCCCCTTCGCCCTGCCAGACCAACCCGAAACCGTCGCCATTGGTGGTGGTCGCGCCCAGCTTGGCGCGCAGGCTCTGGCGAACCAGCGCGTTCTGCGGCCTGAACGGCGATCCCTCGATCCGCCGCGTCGCCCCGAGACAGGCAAGACGGCGCCACGTCGTCGTCCGCTTCCGGTCGGCAGCGTCACGCGCTGCGCGCGTCTGCCTCGCGAACGAAATCCATGTCCAGTTCGAGACCGAGGCCGGGCAGGTCGTTGACCGCCATGAAACCGTCGACCGGCGCCGGGGCGTTACGGAACAGCAGCGCGGTCAGCGGCTCGAACATCAGCAGCCGCTCGAGGAACGGCACGTTGGGCAGGGCGGCGGCGAGCGGCAGATGGATGTTCTCCATCGCATGCGGCGCGAAGGCGACGTTGAACGCCTGGGTCAGCGCCGCGATCTTCAGCATCTCGGTGTAGCCGCCGGCGCGCGCGCCGTCGGCCTGGACGTAGTCTGCGGCTTCGGCGAGCAGCAGGTCGCGCACGCCGAACGTGGTGTACTCGTGCTCGCCGGTGCCGAGCGGGATGTCCGTTCCGCGGCGGAATCGCGCGAGACCGGGAATGTCGTCGGCGAAGACCGGCTCCTCGAACAGCGTGATCCGGCACTCGCGGATCTCGTTGGCGAGCTGCACCGCGCGCGCCGCGTCGAAGCAGTTGTTGGCGTCGACCAAGAGGTGGATCTCGGGCCCGACCGCGTCGCGCACCTTGCGGACGCGGATCGCGTCGCGTCGCGTGTCGCGGCCGCCGTCGACGCCCAGCTTGAACTTGATGTGCCGGAAGCCGCGCGCGACCATGCCCCTCATCTCGTCGACCAGCCGGTCGTCGTCGTATGACGTCCAGCCGCCGCTGGCATAGACGGGCACGCGCGTGCGATTCCCGCCCAGAAGCCGGTGCAGCGGCATTCCCAGGATCTTGCCCTTGAGGTCCCAGAGCGCGATGTCGACCGCGCTGAGCGCGCAGAAGGTCAGTCCCTTGCGGCCGACGCCGCGCAGGTAGTGGAACAGCTCGTGCCACAGCGCATCGGTCTCGAACGGATCGCGTCCGGCCAGCCGCGGCGCGATGTCCCGGCGGATCAGCTCGCGCGTCGCCTCGCCGCCGACCTCGTGATAGGTGATGCCGATGCCCTCGAGACCCTGGTCGGTGGCGACCCGGACGACAAGGAAGCCGATCGTCTCGACCTTGCGTGTGGAATCCGAGAAATCCCCTGGCACGGGGGAGGCCAAGAGATGAACGTCGAACCTGGCGATCCTGTGTGCACGCATCCGCGATTCCCCCTGCGCCGTTCCGGCGTCCCGCGCGCAGCATGACCGGGACCGCGCGCATCGTCGAGACGGATGTCGCCGCCGGCTACGACGCCTGGGCGGCGACCTACGACGCGCAGGACAACCCGATGATCGCGGCGGTCGACCGTCATCTCGGCCTTCATCCGCTTCCCTTCGCCGGGGCGCGCGTGCTCGACATCGGCTGCGGCACCGGGCGGCTGACGGCGCGTGCGCTCGATGCCGGCGCCGTCCATGCCGCCGGCATCGACGGCTCGCCGGAAATGCTCGCCCGTGCGGCGGCGCGCGTCTCGGGTCCATTGGCGGAGGGACGGGCGCGTCTGGTGCGCGGCGATCTGGCGCTGCCCTGGGACATGCCGCAGGCGGCCTTCGATCTGGGCCTGATCTCGCTGGTGCTCGAGCATGCGCCCGCAGTCCAGCCCATTCTCGCCCAGGCCGCGCGCCACCTGGCGCCGGGCGGCCTGCTCTTCGTCGCCGAGATCCATCCCGACATGCTGCGCACGCCGCTCGGCGGTCATTTCGAGCGCGACGGCACCCGCCATGCGCTGCCCAGCCATCCGCACGATGCCGCGGAATTCGTCGCCGCCCTCGCCGCGACCGGCTTCGCGCCGCCCGTCTTCCAGGAGATGCGCGCCGATCCCGGGCTGATCGCGGCGATCCCGAAATTCGCCAGGCGCGCCGGGGGCGGTGTTCTGCTGACCTTGCGCGCGCGGCGCCGTGCGACCTGACGCAAGGCGACGCGATCGTCTTGCCCGCCGGGGCGCGGCACAACGTGGCGAATGCCGGCGACGGACCGCTCCGTCTCCACACGCTCTACGGCCCGCCCGAGCATGTCCAGGGAACGGTGTACCGCAACCGGGCTGACGCCCGGTCCCATGGGGCCCATGTCGACGGCCGTGCGATCGCGAGAGGCCGTGGTCGCGGGGCGTTTCCAGACATCGGTCTTTCGGCCTATTGTCGCGGAACCGAAAGACAGGGGAGACGCCAATGCGCCGCCGACATCTGCTGCGGTCCGCCGCCGCAGCCGCACTCGCCGCACCGCTCGCCGCGCCGCGCCGCGCCGCTGCGCAGGGGCTGGAGAAGGTCAGCATCGGCGTGCTCAAGCTGGCCTCGTCCGGGCCGCTCTTCATCGCCATGTCGCGCGGGCATTTCCGCGCCCAGGGGCTGGAGGTCGAGCCGAAATATTTCACCGCCGCGGCGCAGGTGCCGGTCGCGGTGACCTCGGGCGACGCGGATTTCGGCGTCACCGGGCTCACCGCCGGTTTCTACAACCTGGCCGGCCGCGGCGCGCTCAAGATGATCGCGGGCCAGAGCCGCGAGGAGCCGGGCTTCCAGCTCAACGCCTACATGGCGACCGCGAAGGCATGGGAAGAGGGCCTGCGCGGGCTCAAGGATTACGCGGGCAAGCGCATCGCCATCACCACCGCCGGCTCGACCTTCCATTATTCGCTGGGCCTGCTCGCGCGCAAATACGGGTTCGACATGGCGAGCGTGACCATGGTGGCGCTGCAGCAGCTGCCGGCGATGGCCGCCGCCTTCAAGGGCAACCAGGTCGACGGCATCGTCATCCCCGTGACGCTCGCCCGCCAGCTCGAGGCGGAGGCCGCGGGCCGGATCCTCGGCTGGGTCGGCGACGAGACGCCCTGGCAGCTGGGCGCGCTGTTCACCAGCCCCAGGGCGATCGATCAGCGCCGCGCCACGGTGGAGAAATTCACGCGCGCCTGGGCGATGGGCTGCGCCGACTATCACGCCGCGTTCAACGCGCGCGACGCGCAGGGGCGGCCGGCCAAGGGGCCGGGCTACGACGAGTTGCTGGACGTGCTGGCCAGGGCGGTCGAGCAGCCGGCCGCGCGGGTCGCCGACGGCCTGCCCTTCGTCGATCCCCAGGCGCGGCTCGATGTCGGTGATCTCCACAGCCAGGTCGCGTTCTGGGCCGCCGAGAGGCAGCTGCGCGGCGAGGTCGATGCGAAGGCGATCGTCGATACCAGCTTCGTCGCCGGGCATTTCAACATCCCGCGCGGCTGATCGCGCGCGATGGATCTCGTCGTCTCGGGCGTCGGCCACGCCTATGGTGCGCTGCCAGCGCTCGAGGGGATCGATCTTCATGTGCGCAGCGGCGAGATCGTCGCGGTGCTCGGGCCGTCGGGCTGCGGCAAGTCGACCCTGCTCGGCATCGCCGGCGGGCTGATCGCGCCCGCGTCCGGCGCCGTGCAGCTCGAGGGCGATCCGCCGCCGCGCTGCCTCAACGCGCTGACCTATGTCTTCCAGGACTTCGCGCTGCTGCCCTGGCGCGACGTGGCGGGCAATGTCGCGCTGGCGCTGGAGCATCATGGCCTCGGTCGCGCGGAGATCGCGCGGCGCGTCGACGCCGCCCTGGCGCGCATCGGTCTGTCGGAGTTCCGTCACGCGTGGCCGCGCCAGCTTTCCGGCGGCATGCGCCAGCGCGTCGGCATCGCGCGTGCGCTGGTCGTCGAGCCGGCGGTGCTGCTGATGGACGAGCCGCTCTCGGCGCTCGACGCGCAGACGCGCGACCTGCTGCTCGAGGATCTGATCGGACTGTGGTGCGAGACGCGGTTCACCGCACTCTACGTCACCCACAACCTGGCCGAGGCGCTGCGTCTCGCCCATCGCGTCGTGGTGCTGTCGCGCCGGCCGGGGCGTGTGCGCGAGGTGGTGGACGTGCCCTTCGCCCCCGATGCGCGCGGCACGGCCGAGGCGGCGGGGGCGCTGGCGCAGATCCAGGCGCGGCTCTGGGACCTGATCCGCGGCGAGGCGCGCGACGCCGAGCGAGAGATCCTGGTCCATGACGCCTAGGCGGCCGGTCCCCTTCCGCGGCGGCGGCTTCGCGCCGCGGCGGCGGCGTTTCGCCGCGCTGGCGGCCTTCGCGATCCTGGCCGGCATCTGGGAACTGGCCGGGCGGCTGGGCTGGATCAGTCCGATCTTCCTGCCGCGACCGGGCGTCATCCTGGCCGCGCTCGGCGACCTGATCGCCAGCGGGGCGCTGGCGCTGCATCTGCGCGATTCGCTGTTCCGCATCGCGGCGGGCTGGAGCCTCGGCTCGCTGGCCGGTTTCGTCGCCGGCCTCGCGATCGGGCTGTTCTCGCTGGCGCGTTCGGCCGGCATCCCCTTCGTGTCGGCGCTGTTCCCGATCCCCAAGATCGCGTTGCTGCCGCTGATGATCCTGTGGTTCGGCATCGGGGAGAGTTCGAAGGTCGCGACCATCGCGCTGGGCGTCTTCTTCCCGACGACCATCGCCGTCTACGCTGCGGTCGATTCCGTGCCGCGCAATCTTGTCCGCATGGCCCAGAGCTTCGGCGTGCCGCCGGCGGCGATCCTGGCCAAGGTCGTGCTGCCGGGGGCATGGCCCGCGATCCTGGCGGGGTTCCGGATCACCGCTTCGATCGCGCTGATCCTGGTCGTCTCGGCCGAGATGATCGGCGCCCAGCGCGGCATCGGGCAATTCGTGCTCCAGGCCGGCAATCTGATGATCCCCGAGGATCTGCTGGCGGGGATCGTCGTGCTGTCGGCGCTCGGCCTCGCGATCGGCGCCGTGATCGGCGTCATCGAGCGGGCGACCACGCGCTGGCGCTGAACCTGCCGGGAGGGCCCGATCGAAACCGGGGGCGCCGACCCCTTGTCGGGCGTCGGCGGCGCCTATATTCGGCGGGTCGGAAAGGGATCGAAATGCTGGGCAAGGTCAAGGCGAAGCTGATCGAAACGAAGCAGAAATGGGCGAATGAAGGTCGTCTGCTCACCGGCGAGACCGCCGCGCCTGTGCAGCGCCTGCCGCCCGGCCAGCGCGAGGTCAAGAACTGGCCGGTCCTGGATCTCGGCATTCTGCCCGAAGTCACGGCCACGAACTGGAAATTGGAGGTCGACGGATTGGTGGAATCGCCGGTCAGCCTCGATTTCGCGGCCTTCATGGCCCTGCCGCAGGTCGAGATGACCTCCGACATCCATTGCGTCACCCAATGGTCCCGCTTCGACAATGCCTGGGCCGGGGTTCCGACGCGCGAACTTCTCGCCCGCGTCCGGCCGCGCCCCGAGGCGCGCTTCGTCATCCAGACATCCTACGACGGATACACGACCAATCTTCCGCTCGCCGATTTCGCGGGCGAGGACGTGCTGCTTGCCCATCGCTGGGAGGGCGAACCGATCGCCCCCGAGCATGGCGGCCCCGTGCGCCTCGTGCTGCCGAAGCTCTATTTCTGGAAGAGCGCGAAATGGCTGACGAAGCTCAGCTTCGTCGCCGAGGATCAGCCCGGATTCTGGGAGGTCCGCGGGTATCACATGCGTGGCGATCCGTGGAAGGAGGAGCGATATGGCTGACGGCGGTCTCGGTGGCTGGCGGCGGCTGGTGCTGGAGCGCGGCCTGCCGCGGCGTCTCTTCCTCATGGTCGGCGCGGCCACGGCGATGCTTCAAGGACTCACGAGCGGCCGGGCGGCCGCCCAGATCAGACCGAAGGGACGAAAGACCGGCATGAGCGCGCATGATTTCACCTTCCCGGCGATCCAGGGCGGTGCCCTGCCGATGAACGCCTGGGCCGGCAAGCCGGTCCTGGTCGTGAACACCGCCTCGTTTTGCGGCTATACCTCGCAATACCGCGAGCTGGAGGCGATCTGGCGCCGGTACAGGGATCGTGGGCTGGTCGTTCTCGGGGTGCCGTCGAACGATTTCGGCCGGCAGGAGCCCGGAAAGGCGGCGGAGATCCTGAAATTCTGCGAGACGTTCGACGTCTCCTTCCCGCTTGCCGACAAGCAGGTGGTCGTGGGTCCGCAGGCCCACCCGTTCTATCGCTGGGTGGTGGCCGAGCTCGGGGAGGCGGGGGCGCCACGCTGGAATTTCCACAAATATCTTGTGGCGCCCGATGGCAGCCTCGCGGGCGCGTGGCCGAGCCAGGTGAAGCCGGATGCCCCTGCCATCCTTGGCGAGATCGAAGCGCTTCTGGCGAAGGCCTGATGCCGTGGCCCGGGGCACGATGTCGCCGACAAAAATTCCCGGGCGCTTGTTGCATCGCGACAGGCGGGCATGGTAGCTAGCCGCCGCTGCGTGTGACGGGCAAATGCTCGTGTCGCGCGGTTTCGTGTCGGATCAATGGGTTCCGCCCGAACGGGTGGTCCCGAATCATCCAAGGAATTCGGGTCGCCGTGGCATCCGAGACCTCACTCACCGCCGGCCTTCCAGGCCGCTACGCAACCGCGCTCTACGAGCTTGCCCATGACTCGGGGGCGCTCGACGCGGTCGCCGCCGATCTGGCAAGGCTGAAGGCGCTCCTTCAGTCCAGCGCCGAGGCACGCCACCTGATCGCGAGCCCGCTGATCCCGCGCACGCAGCAGGCGAAGGCCATGGCGGCCATCGTGGCGAAGGCCGAGATCGGGGATCTGGCCCGCCGGTTCATCGGTGTCGTCGCCAACAATCGCCGCCTCGCGCTGCTGCCGGAACTGATCGACAGCTTCGACGCGCTCGTGGCGCGTCGGCGGGGCGACATCGAGGTGGAGGTCGTCTCGGCGATCCCGCTGACCTCCGACCAGCATCGTGCCATCGCCGCGGCCATTCCCGGGGCGATGGGACGCAAGGTGCGGCTCCGGCTCAAGGTCGATCCGAAACTCATTGGCGGATTGCGCATCAAATACGGCTCGCGTCTGGTCGACGCGTCGGTCGCCGCCAAGCTCAGCCGTCTACAGCTCGCGATGAAAGGGACTGCGTGATGGAAATCCGCGCCGCCGAAATCTCGGCCATCCTCAAGGAGCAGATCGCCAAGTTCGACGCCTCGGCCGATGTCGCCGAAGTCGGTCAGGTGATCTCCGTGGGCGACGGCATCGCCCGCGTCTACGGCCTCGACAAGGTCCAGGCCGGCGAGATGGTGGCCTTCGCCAACGGGGTCCAGGGCATGGCCCTGAACCTGGAGACGGACAATGTCGGCATCGTCATCTTCGGCGACGACCGCGACATCAAGGAAGGCGACACGGTCAAGCGCACCGGCGCGATCGTCGACTGCCCGGTCGGCAAGGGCCTTCTGGGTCGCGTCCTCGACGCGCTCGGCAATCCGATCGACGGCAAGGGCCCGCTGACCGACGTCACCCGCGCGCGGGTCGAGGTCAAGGCGCCCGGCATCATCGCCCGCAAGTCGGTGCACGAGCCGATGCAGACCGGTCTCAAGGCGATCGACGCCCTGGTGCCGGTCGGCCGCGGCCAGCGCGAACTGATCATCGGCGACCGCCAGACCGGCAAGACCGCGGTCGCGATCGACGCGTTCCTGAACCAGAAGGCAGTCAATGCCGGCGGAGACGAGTCGAAGAAGCTTTATTGCATCTATGTCTGCGTCGGCCAGAAGCGCTCCACCGTGGCGCGCATCGTCAAGACGCTCGAGGACTACGGCGCACTCGAATACTCGATCGTCGTCGCCGCGACCGCCTCGGACCCGGCACCGCTGCAATTCCTTGCGCCCTACACGGGCTGCGCGATGGGCGAGTATTTCCGCGACAACGGCATGCACGCCGTGATCGTGTACGACGACCTGTCGAAGCAGGCCGTCGCCTATCGCCAGATGTCGCTGCTGCTGCGCCGCCCGCCCGGCCGCGAGGCGTTCCCCGGCGATGTGTTCTATCTGCATAGCCGTCTGCTGGAGCGCGCCGCGAAGATGTCGGACGCGATGAAGGCGGGTTCGCTGACGGCCCTGCCGGTCATCGAGACCCAGGCCGGCGACGTCTCGGCCTATATCCCGACCAACGTGATTTCGATCACCGACGGCCAGATCTTCCTCGAGACCGAACTGTTCTACAAAGGCATTCGTCCGGCCATCAATGTCGGCCTTTCGGTCAGCCGCGTGGGTTCGGCGGCGCAGATCAAGGCGATGAAGCAGGTCGCGGGGCGCATCAAGCTCGAACTGGCCCAGTACCGCGAGATGGCCGCCTTCTCGCAGTTCGCCTCGGACCTTGATCCGGCGACGCAGAAGCTGCTCGCGCGCGGCGCCAGGCTGACCGAACTGCTCAAGCAACCTCAGTACTCGCCGATGCCGGTCGAGGAGCAGGTCGTGTCGATCTTCGCAGGCACCCGCGGTTTCCTCGACGGGCTTCAGGTCTCGCAGGTCGGCAGGTTCGAGAAGGCGCTGCTCGGGGAGATCAAGTCCAGGCATCCCCAGGTCCTGGAGGCGATCCGCACGGAGCGCGAGATTTCCAAGGCCACCGAGGCGAAGCTGACGGAGATCCTGACCGCCTTCGCCAAGACCTTCGCCTGAACCGGTCCAAGCTGAACGGGGCCCGCGGCCGATGCCGTCGCTGAAGCAATACCGCACTCGCATCGCGTCGGTGAAATCGACGCAGAAGATCACCTCGGCGATGAAGATGGTCGCCGCGGCCAAGCTGCGGCGCGCCCAGGAGAAGGCGGAGGCGGCGCGTCCCTATGCCGAGCGCATGAGTCGCATGCTGGCCTCGCTGGCCGGCTCGCTCGCCGGCGGGGCGGGGGCGCCTGCGCTGCTGGCGGGAACTGGCCGGGCCGAGACCCATCTGGTCGTCGTCGCGACCTCCGATCGCGGCCTGTGCGGCGCGTTCAACGCCTCCATCGTCCGTGGCGCGCGCCTGCATGTGCGCCAGCTGCTGTCCGAGGGCAAGCAGGTCAAGATCTTCTGCGTCGGCCGCAAGGGTCGCGACCAGCTGCGTCGCGACTTCGCAAAGCTGATCGTCGGTTCGATGGAAGACGTGGGTCGCCGCTCGCTGTCCTTCGCGGACGCCCAGCGGATCACCGACCGCATCCTGGCGATGTTCGAAGCCGGCGAATTCGACGTCTGCTCGCTGTACTTCGCGCGGTTCAAGTCGGCGATCAGCCAGATCGTGACGCGCCAGCAGCTGGTCCCCCTGGCAATCGAAGGTGCCGGGGCGGGAGCCGGGGCGGGATTCGCGGGCGGTGCCGTCTACGAATACGAGCCCGACGAAGAGCAGATTCTCGCCGATCTGCTGCCTCGCAACCTCTCGGTCCAGGTCTTCCGCGCGCTGCTCGAGAACAGCGCTTCCGAGCAGGGAGCCCGGATGACCGCGATGGACAACGCCACGCGCAATGCGGGCGACATGATCAAGCGTCTCACCCTCAGCTACAACCGCCAGCGCCAGGCCTCGATCACCAAGGAGTTGATCGAGATCATCTCGGGCGCCGAAGCGGTCTAACCGATTTCCGGCAGGAGTCAGGACGATGGCAAAGAACAATGTCGGTCGCATCACGCAGGTCATGGGCGCCGTTGTCGACGTCCATTTCGACGGCGAACTGCCCAACATCCTGAACGCGCTGCATCTCCAGAACCAGGGCAAGACCCTGGTTCTGGAGGTCGCGCAGCATCTGGGCGAGCAGTCCTGCCGCACCATCGCGATGGACTCGACCGACGGTCTCGTCCGCGGCCAGGAAGCCGTCGATACGGGCGGTCCGATCTCCATGCCGGTCGGCCCGGAGACGCTTGGCCGCATCGTCAACGTCATCGGCGAGGCGATCGACGAGCGTGGCCCCGTGAACGCCCGCAAGACATCACCGATCCATCGCTCGGCTCCGGAATTCGTCGACCAGTCGACCGAGTCGCAGATCCTGGTCACCGGCATCAAGGTCATCGACCTGCTGGCCCCCTACGCCAAGGGCGGAAAGATCGGTCTGTTCGGCGGTGCCGGCGTCGGCAAGACCGTGACGATCATGGAACTGATCAACAACGTCGCGAAGGCGCATGGCGGCGTGTCGGTCTTCGCGGGCGTCGGCGAGCGTACCCGCGAAGGGAACGACCTCTACCATGAGATGATCGAATCGGGCGTCATCAAGCTCGACGGTCCCGGCTCCAAGGTGGCACTGGTCTACGGCCAGATGAACGAGCCGCCGGGCGCGCGCGCGCGCGTCGGGCTGTCCGGCCTCACGGTGGCCGAGTATTTCCGCGACGAGGAAGGCCAGGACGTCCTTTTCTTCGTCGACAACATCTTCCGTTTCACCCAGGCGGGCGCCGAGGTGTCGGCGCTGCTCGGCCGCATTCCCTCGGCGGTCGGCTACCAGCCGACGCTGTCGACGGACATGGGCGCGCTGCAGGAGCGCATCACCTCGACCAAGAAGGGTTCGATCACTTCGGTGCAGGCCATCTACGTGCCCGCCGACGACCTGACCGACCCGGCGCCGGCGACGTCGTTCGCGCATCTTGACGCCACGACCGTTCTGTCGCGTCAGATCGCCGAACTCGGCATCTTCCCGGCCGTCGACCCGCTCGACTCGACCTCGCGCATGCTCGACCCGCGCGTCATCGGCGAGGAGCACTACCAGGTCGCTCGCGACGTGCAGCGTGTGCTGCAGACC
>JBIKLI010000137.1:0-10629 GCA_044359885.1 Alphaproteobacteria bacterium
CCTCTCGGCTTCGATCATCGTCGACGGCGTCACCACGCTGGGCAGCGACGGCAAGCCCACCTACCAGCCGCGCAACCCCGAACAGCTGGAGCAACTGCGGCTGGCGGCGCGCTCGGCGGTGGGCTTCAACGAGCGGCGGGGCGACACGCTCGAGCTGATCAACCTGCCCTTCGCCGGCCCCGAGCCGATCGATGTCAAGGGCGCCGAGGCGGGCATGTTCGACTTCTCGCGCGGCGAGATCCTGCGCATGACCGAGATGGCGGTGCTTTTCCTGGTCGCGGTGCTGGTCATCCTTCTGGTCGCAAGGCCGCTGATCGGCGCGATCGGCCGCGCCGCGGCCCCCGCGCGGGCTGCGCTGCCCGAGGCCGCGCCCGGCGCGGCCGGCGGCGTCCCGGCGCTGGCGCCGCCCGCTCCCGGCACCGCCGTCGCGGCGCCGGGCATGAACCTGCCGGCGGCCGGCAGCCCGATCGACATCGCGAGCATCGACGGCCGGATGGGCAATTCCTCGCTCAAGAAGATCGGCGAGATCGTCGACAAGCATCCCTACGAGACCGTCTCGATCCTGCGTAACTGGATCTACCAGGAGGCTGGCTGATCATGCCCGCGAAGGTCCGCGACGACATCCGTTCGATGAACGGCCTGGAGCGCGCCGCAGCGCTGCTCCTGGCCCTTGGCGAAGAGCATACCGCGAAGGTCTTCGCGCTGATGGCCGACGACGAAATCAAGGAGCTGTCCTCCTCGATGGCGTCGCTCGGCGCCGTCAGCCCGGAGGTCCTGGACAAGATCTGCGTCGAGTTCGCCGAGCAGATCTCGTCGACCGGGGCCCTGATCGGCAGCTTCGACACCACCGAACGTCTGCTGAGCAAGGCGATGCCGGCAGACCGCGTCGCCCAGATCATGGACGAGATCCGCGGCCCCGCCGGACGGACGATGTGGGACAAGCTCGGCAACGTCAACGAGGGCGTACTCGCCAACTACCTGAAGAACGAGTACCCGCAGACCGTCGCGGTGGTCCTGACCAAGATCAAGTCGGACCATGCCGCCCGGGTCCTGGCGCAGTTGCCCGAAGCCTTCGCGATGGAGGTGGTCATGCGCATGCTGCGCATGGAGACCGTCCAGAAGGAGATCCTCGAGGACGTCGAGAAGACGCTGCGAACCGAGTTCATGAGCAATCTCGCGCGGACCAGCCGCGTCGATCCGCACGAGGTCATGTCGGAGATCTTCAACAATTTCGACCGCAACACCGAGGCGCGCTTCATGTCGTCCCTCGAGGAGCGCAACAAGGACTCGGCCGAGAAGATCCGCTCCCTGATGTTCACCTTCGACGACCTGGGCCGTCTGGACCCAGGCGGCGTCCAGACGCTGCTGCGCAGCGTCGACAAGGCCAAGCTCGCCGTGGCGCTCAAGGGGTCGACGGAGCCGATGCGCGAGCTCTTCTTCTCCAACATGTCCGAACGTGCCAGCAAGCTGCTCAAGGAGGACATGGCGTCGATGGGCCCCGTGCGGCTCAAGGACGTCGACGAGAGCCAGATCTACATGGTCACCATCGCCAAGGAGCTCGCCAGCAAGGGCGAGATCCTGCTCGCCGACAAGAAGGGCGGCGACGACGAGCTGATCTACTGAGGTCGCCATGCCCGATCCCGCCAAGTTCCTCTTCGAGACCCGCTTCGAGCACGGCATGCGGCCGCCGCCGCCGCCGCGCAGCAGCTTCACCGCCGCCGAAGTCGAAGCGGCGCGCAAGGCCGGCGAGCAGGCCGGCCACGCGGCCGGCCGCGCCAAGGCGCTGGCGGAGGTCGAGGCGCGGGCCGCCGCCGCCGTCGACAAGCTGGCGGCGGGCATGGCCATGGCGCTGTCCGAGATCGCGGTCCGCCACGAGGTCCAGACCCGCGAGAACCTGGCGACGGCGGTCGAAGTGGTCCGCAAGCTGTTTCCGGCGCTGGCGCAGCGCCACGAAATCGGCGAGATCGAGGCACTGCTGGCCGATTGCGTCGCGCGCATGCCCGACGAACCGCGCCTCGTGGTCCGCGTCCCCGCCGACATCGCCGAGGTCGTCCGCGGCCGTTTCGACGACGCCGTGGCGCGGACCGGTTTCGCCGGCCGCGCGACGCTGATCGCCGACCCGGCGCTTCCCGCCGGGGCGTCCCGGATCGAATGGTCCGACGGCAGCGTCGCCCGGGACACCGGCGCGCTCTGGACCGAGATCGACAGCATCCTCGACCGCTACACCGCCGCCAGCGCGTCCTGATCGCAATCCCCTTCCACGGAGACCCCACATGGCAACCGAGAACAACATTCCCCTCAACGAACTCGAGGCCGGCGGCGGCGACCTGGGCGCCGACAAGGGGTCGCGCGGCGCGCGCGACCTGGAGGCCGTCTACGACGTGCCCGTGCAGGTCTCGGCGGTCCTGGGACGCGCCACGATGCAGGTCAGCCAGCTGCTGCGCCTCGGGCGCGGCGCGGTCGTCGAGCTCGACCGCAAGGTCGGCGAGGCGATCGACATATACGTCAACAACCGCCTGATCGCCCGCGGCGAGGTCGTCGTCGTGGACGAGCATCTCGGCGTCACGATGACCGAGATCATCAAGACCGACCGCGCCTGACGGCGGACCAGCAACCGGAGCTCTCCCCATGCGCCTTCTCATCATCGGCACGCTCGGCGGCCAGATCTCCGCGGCGGCCAAGATCGCCCTCTCGCGCGGCGCCAAGGTGGCCCAGGTCGACGACATCGCGACCGGCATGAACGCGCTGCGCAGCGGCCAGAGCGCCGACCTGATCATGATCGACGTCGGTCTCGACATCGGGACGCTGGTCGTCGCGCTGAAGGCCGAACGCATCCACGTTCCGGTCGTGGCCTGCGGCATCGGTGCGGACGCGGCGGCGGCCGTGCGCGCGATCAAGGCCGGCGCGAAGGAGTACCTGCCCCTGCCGCCGAGCGCCGAGCTGATCGCCGCCGTGCTGGAGGCGGTCACCGAGGAGTCGAGCTCCATCCTCCACCGCAATCCGGCGATGCGCGAGACGCTGCGCCTGGCCGACCAGGTGGCCCCGACCGAGGCCAGCGTGCTGATCTGCGGCGAATCCGGCACCGGCAAGGAGCTGTTCGCGCGCTACCTGCATCGGCGCAGCAAGCGCGCGGAACGGATCATGGTCTCCGTCAACTGCGCGGCGATCCCCGAGAACCTCCTGGAGAGCGAGCTGTTCGGCCACGAGAAGGGCGCCTTCACCGGCGCGGTCGCGCGCCGCATCGGCAAGTTCGAGGAGGCGAACGGCGGGACCCTGCTGCTCGACGAGATCAGCGAGATGGACATCCGCCTGCAGGCCAAGCTGCTGCGGGCGATCCAGGAGCGGGTGATCGACCGGGTCGGCGGCAACCAGCCGATCAAGGTCGACATCCGCGTCCTGGCGACCACCAACCGCGACCTCGAGGCCGAGGTGCGGGCCGGCCGCTTCCGCGAGGACCTCTTCTACCGCCTCAACGTCGTCACGGTGCGGCTGCCGGCGCTGCGCGACCGCGGCGACGACATTCCGCTGCTCGCCGAGCATTTCGTGCGCAAGTATTCCGAGGCCAACGACATTCCGCTGCGCCCGATCTCGGAGCAGGCGGCGGCGAAGCTGCGCGCCCATGCGTGGCTGGGCAACGTGCGCGAACTCGAGAACACGATGCATCGCGCCGTGCTGCTGGCCTCGGGCGGCGAGATCGGCCCCGAAGCCATCGTGCTCGCCGGGGCGACGCGCGCCGAGATACGCCCCTCCCCCGAACCGATGTCCGGTCCGGCCGCGGCGGTGCCGCCCGTCGCCGGGGCGGGGGCCGACGCGATGCGCACCCTGGTCGGTCGGACGGTGGCGGACGTCGAGCGCGACCTGATCATCGACACGCTGAGCCACTGCCTCGGCAACCGCACCCATGCGGCCAACATCCTCGGGATCTCGATCCGCACGCTGCGCAACAAGCTGAAGCAGTACAGCGACGACGGCGTGCGCATTCCCCCGGCGCGCGACGGCGACCGGGTCCCGGCCTGATCCCGGCCTGAGACGACGGGACCGGCGGCAAGATGGCGGATCCGGCGACCAACGGCGGCGGGCTCGACACGGGCGCGGCGCTCCGGCGCGTCGGCGCCTCGCTGCGCAGCGGCGACATCGCGCTGGCGCTCGGCGTCGTCGCGATCCTCATGGTGCTGCTGCTGCCGATGCCGAAATGGCTGCTCGACGTCGGGCTCGCGATTTCGATCACGCTGTCTGTGCTGATCCTGATGACGGCGCTGTTCATCCACAAGCCGCTGGATTTCAGCTCTTTCCCGACGGTGCTGCTGATCTCGACCTTGCTGCGCCTGTCGCTCAACCTGGCGACGACGCGCATCATCCTGTCCAACGGGCACGAAGGCACCCATGCCGCGGGCAACGTCATCGAGGCGTTCGGGCGGCTGCTGACCGGCGGCAACTTCGTGATCGGGGTGATCGTCTTCGCGATCCTGCTGATCGTCAATTTCGTCGTCATCACCAAGGGCTCGGGACGCATCGCCGAGGTCTCCGCCCGGTTCAGCCTGGACGCGATGCCCGGCAAGCAGATGGCCATCGACGCCGACCTGTCGGCCGGCCTGATCGACGAGAAGGAGGCGCGCCGGCGGCGCAAGGAACTGGAGGACGAGAGCGCCTTCTTCGGGGCGATGGACGGCGCGGCGAAATTCGTTCGCGGCGACGCGATCGCCGGCCTGCTCATCACGTTCATCAACGTCATCGCCGGGATCCTCATCGGCATGACGCAGCACAACCTGACCTTCGGCCAGGCGCTGCACACCTATTCCGTCCTGACCGTCGGCGACGGACTCGTGACCCAGATCCCGGCCCTGATCGTCTCGATCGCCTCCGGCCTGCTGGTCTCCAAGGCCGGCGTCGACGGCGCCGTCGACAAGGCGCTGTTCGGCCAGCTCGGCGGCTACCCGACCGCGCTCGGCCTCTCGTCGCTGCTGACGTTCCTGATGGCCCTGCTGCCGGGGATCCCGATGATCCCCTTCCTCGCCCTGTCGGCCATCACCGGTTACCTCGCCTTCAAGATCAGCGAGCGGCGGACGCGCGAGCAGCTCGAATCCGAGGCCGCGGCATCGGCGCCGGCGGCGGCCCCCGAGGAGCCGATCGCGACCGCCCTGCAGATGGACATCCTGCGGCTCGAGCTGGGCTACGCGCTGCTGTCGCTGATCAACGGCGACCGCGGGCGCCTCACCGAGCAGATCCGCGCGCTGCGCCGGCAGCTGGCGACCGACATGGGGTTCGTCATGCCGGCGGTCAGGATCCAGGACAACATGCAGCTCGCCGCGAACGCCTACGTCATCCGGGTCAAGGAGATCCCGGCGGGTCGCGGCGACCTGCGGACCAGCTCGCTGCTGGTTATGGATCCGCGCGGCGACGCGATCGCGCTGCCGGGCGAGACCACCACCGAGCCGACCTTCGGCCTGCCCGCGATGTGGGTCGACGAATCGCTGCGCGAGGAGGCCCTGTTCAAGGGCTACACGGTCGTCGACCCCGCCACCGTCATCACCACGCACCTGACGGAGATCATCAAGGACAACATGGCCGAGATGCTGTCCTACTCGGAGACCCAGAAGCTGCTGGACGAGGCCGGTCGCGAGCACCAGAAGCTGGTCGCCGACATCGTCCCCTCGCAGATCACCGTCGGCGGGCTGCAGCGGGTGCTGCAGAACCTGCTGGGCGAGCGCATCTCGATCCGCGACATGGCGCAGATCCTCGAAGGAGTCGCCGAGGCCTGCCAGAGCACGCGCAACACCACGCAGATCACCGAGCATGTGCGCATGCGGCTGTCGCGCCAGCTCTGCGACCAGAACACGACCGAGCAGGGCTTCATCCCGCTGGTGACGCTGAGCCCGGAATGGGAGCAGAGCTTCGCCGAGTCGCTTATCGGCCAGGGCGACGACCGCCAGCTGTCGATGGCGCCGTCCCGGCTGCAGGAATTCATCGCCAAGGTCCGGCAGGTCTTCGAGCGCCATGCGATGCTCGGAGAGACCCCGGTGCTCCTCACCTCGCCCCTGGCGCGGCCCTATGTCCGCTCGATCATCGAGCGCTTCCGCCCGACGACCGCGGTGATGTCCCAGAACGAGATCCATCCCAAGGCGCGGATCCGCACCGTCGGACAGATCTGAGGCGCCCCGGACATGCGCATGCGCAGCTTCGTGGCACCGACCCTCGCCGAGGCGATGGCGCAGCTGCGCGCCGAGCTCGGTCCCGAGGCCTTCGTCATCGCCACCGACGAGCCCGAAGGCGGGCCGGCGCGCGTCGTCGCCGCGACGGCGGCGGCGGACGGCCCCGGCCCGGCGCCGGCCGCGGCGCCCGCGGCCACGCGCATGGCCGAAGGCGAGCCGCCGGCCGCGTCGCGGCCCTCCGCACTCGGCGCCCTGCTCGCGCGGCACGGAGTGCCGGAGCGCCTCGCCGCGTTGCTGCGCCGCGCCGAGATCGAGACCGACGGCGTGATGGAGAACCTGCGACCCGCCCTCGCCGCCCAGTTCGACTTCGCGCCGATCGAGGCGACGCAGGCCGCGCCGCCGATGCTGCTCGCCGGTCCGCCGGGATGCGGCAAGACGGCGACGGTGGCGAAGATCGCCGCATTGTTTCGCGGCCAGGGCCGCGCGGTGCGGCTGATCACCGCCGACACGCTGCGCGCGGCCGCGGCCGAGCAGCTGCAGCGCTACGCGCAGGCGCTTGGCTGCGGCTTCGCCGTCGCCGCGACGACGGCGGCCTTGGGGGCGATGACCACCGATGGCGACGCGGCGGCAGGAAGCGACCGCCCGATCGACCTGATCGACACGCCCGGTCTCGATCTCGTCCGCCGCGAGGACCGCCAGTCGCTGCTCGACTGGTGCGAGGCGGCGGAGACGACGCCCGTCCTGGTGCTGCCGGCGGGGCACGATGCCGAGGAATCAGCCGAGGCGGCGCGAGCCTTCGCGGCGCTGGGCGGCGCACGGATGATCGCCACGCGCCTCGATGCCGCGCGACGGCTGGGCAATCTGCTGGCTGCCGCCCAGGCGGGCGGGCTGGCGTTCCTGGCCGGCGGGATCTCGCCGCGGATCGCCGGCGGGCTGGTGGCGCTCGACGCCGGCCTGCTGTCGCGGCTGCTGGTCGAGGATCCGCGCGCCGTCTGCGCCGCGCTCGCCAGCGCCCGCCGCGAGGCTACGACTGCCCGCGGCGGTGCATCTCCAGGCTGAGTTCGTCGAGAGCGATCGCCTCGCGACGCGCCGCTTCCGCGGCCTCGCGCGCCAGATGGCGGTCCAGCACCAGTTCGAAGCGCTTGAGCTCGGCGAACAGCTCCGCCAGCTGCTGACGCCGGTCGGCCAGTTCGCTCTCGACCTCCTCGATCGAGCGGGCGATCTCCGCGCGACGAAGGATCACCGCGCTCGCATAGCCGCCGGCATAGGCGAAGCGACCGACCTCGTCGCGGCTGGCGCGCCGCTGTTCGTCGATCACCTCGGCCTCGAACCGGATCGCGCCCTGGCGGCGTTCCGCCGCGAGGCCCTCCAGCGCCACGATCTCGCGGCGCATGGCGTCGACGCGCCAGCGCTGGGCACGGATGAGCGTGTCGAGCCCCTTCATCGGATCATGCCGGCGGCGGATCCATGCCGAGGATGCCGGCCAGATCGGCGTAGCACGCCTCGAGCGGGGCCGCGGCGTCCTTGGCCTGGCTCAGGAACTCGTCGAGCGCCGGCTGGAAATGGATCGCCTCGTCGACCCGGGCATCGGTTCCCTGGCGATACGCGCCGAGGCGGATCAGTTCGGCCATGTCCTCGTACTGGGCGATCAGCCGCCGGGCCCGCGAGACGACGGCGTTCTGGGGCGCGCTGTTGCAGCCCGGCATGGTGCGCGACAGCGACTTGAGGATGTTGATCGCGGGGTACCGGCCGCGTTCGGCGATCGCCCGGTCGAGAACGACATGGCCGTCGAGGATGCCGCGCACCGCGTCCGCGATCGGCTCGTTGTGGTCGTCGCCATCCACCAGCACGGTGAAAAGTCCGGTGATCGAGCCGGCCCCCGTCCCCGGACCGGCGCGCTCCAGCACCTTCGGCAGTTCGGCGAACACCGACGGCGTGTAGCCCTTGCTGGCCGGCGGCTCCCCCGCCGACAGGCCGATCTCGCGCTGCGCCATCGCGAAGCGGGTGACCGAGTCCATCAGACAAAGCACGTCCTGGTCGCGATCGCGGAAGTACTCGGCGATCGTCATGGTCATGTAGGCCGCCTGGCGGCGCATCAGCGGGGGCTCGTCGGACGTGGCGACCACCACGACCGACCTTGCCAGCCCCTCGGGACCGAGATCGTCCTCGATGAATTCCTGCACCTCGCGGCCGCGCTCGCCGACCAGGCCGATCACGCAGACATCCGACGCGGTATGGCGCGCCATCATCGACAGCAGCGTGGATTTTCCGACCCCGGATCCCGCGAAGATGCCCATGCGCTGGCCACGGCAGCACGTGGTGAAGGTGTTGATGGCCCGTACGCCCAGATCGAGCTTGCCGCGGACGCGCTGGCGGGCATGGGCGGCCGGCGGCGCGCCGCGGATCGGACGCGGCTCGTCGCCCTGGGGCAAAGGGCCCTTGCCGTCCAGCGGCTCGCCGAGGGCGCTGACCACGCGGCCCAGCCAGGCCGGCGAAGGGCTGACCATCGGTTCCGAGGCGACCATCTCGACCCGGCAACCGATGCCGATCCCCTCCAGGGGCCCGAAGGGCAAGGCGATCGCCCGGCTGCCACGGAAGCCGACCACTTCGCAGACAAGCGGTCGACCCGACCGGGAGGTCACGACGCAGCGGCTGCCCACGGAGAGGATCTGGGCGATGCCGCCGATCTCGACCATCAGGCCCATGACGGCGCTGACGCGTCCGAAATAGCGGCACGGCTCGAGCCGCTGGATCGCCTGGCTTGGGGATAGGAACGTCATGGTGACCGCCTCGCTCGCGCCGGACCGGCGCCGGCCCGACGCGCCGGCGCTCGCCACCCTGCCGCGGGCATGGTGAAGAAAGTCTGAACCGGCCGCCCCGGCGGGGGGCTATCGTAGGCATTGACGCCGATTCGGCTTTCGTTAACGATCATGGACGTAGATTTAGGTTAACAGGTTTCAGCACCGGCAGCCCGAGGAGCCCGAGAATGAGAGTTCTTCTTGTCGAGGACGATTCCGCGGTCTCGAAGAGCATCGAACTGATGCTCCGTTCCGAAGGCTTCGTCTGCGACACCACCGATCTCGGCGAGGACGGCCTGGAGATCGGAAAGATCTACGACTACGACATCATCATCCTCGACCTGATGCTGCCGGACATCGACGGCTACGAGGTGCTCCGGCGCCTGCGCGCGGCGCGTGTGAAGACGCCGATCCTGATCCTCTCCGGCCTGTCCGAACTGGACAACAAGCTCAAGGGTCTCGGCTTCGGCGCCGACGACTACCTCACCAAGCCCTTCGACAAGCGCGAACTGGTGGCGCGGATCAACGCCATCGTCCGTCGCGCCAAGGGCCACTCCCAGTCGATCATCAAGACCGGCCGGCTCACCATCAACCTCGACACGCGGATGGTGGAATCGAACGGCGCGCCCATCCACCTCACCGGCAAGGAATACGGCATCCTCGAGTTGCTGTCCCTGCGCAAGGGAACGACGCTCACCAAGGAGATGTTCCTCAACCATCTCTACGGCGGCATCGACGAGCCGGAGCTGAAGATCATCGACGTGTTCGTCTGCAAGCTGCGCAAGAAGCTGTCGACCGCCTGCGGCGGCGAGAACTACATCGAGACGGTCTGGGGCCGCGGCTATGTCCTGCGCGATCCGGCCGGCGGCAGGCAGCGCGGCGACAAGGAAGCGGTCGCCTGACGCAGGGCCGCGGCGCTCAGGCGCCGGCGGCCCCTTCCCCGGCCATCGCATACAGGGCCGGCAGACCATCGAGCGGCCGAAAGGCGGCGACGTCCTCGGGTACGGCTTCGCCCCCGCCAAGCCACAGACGACCATCCGGTGCGACCACGCTCGCGAGCCGTCCGAGGATCGCCACGCGTCCCGCAGGCGTGCAGCCACGCAGCACGTAGCGGCAGAGCACCAGGTCGAACACGCCCAGCGGCGCAGGATCCTCCAGAAGGTTGAACTCGCGGAACGAGATCGATCGGCGCAGGGTTTCCGAGGCGACCCAGCGCTCCTGCTGGCGCCGGAAGTGACGCAGCATCTGCTGCACCGGCAGGCCCATCTGGATCTCGAAATGGGAATAGGCGCCGGCGCGCCCGCGCGCCACCGACTGGCGGCAGACATCGATGGCGACGAGATCGACCTGCCACCCATCGAGACCGACCTCGGGGCGCCGCACCAGCATCGCCATCGAATAGGCTTCCTGGCCGGTCGATGCGCCCGCGCAGAGGATCCGCATCCGACGCGACGGCTGGCGTGCCGCGACCAGCCCCGGCAGGACATGGTCCCGCAGTCGCGCGAAGGCGCCGGCATCGCGGAAGAAGCCGGTCTCCGCGTTCATCATGGCGTCGACGATCTCTGGGGCGAATTCGCCGGCCCGCCGGGCCCCGGCGCGAAGCTCGGCGATCATCGCATCGAGGCTCGCCAGCCCGAGCTTGCGCGCGACAGGCAGCAACCGGTTTTCGACGAGATGCATCT
>JBIKLI010000462.1:0-2924 GCA_044359885.1 Alphaproteobacteria bacterium
GCCAAGATCAGCCAGCCGACGCTGTCCAGCCATGTGGCGTCGCTGGAGGCCGCCTATTCGGTGCGGCTCGTGGAGCGTCGCGCCCGCGGCATCGTCCTGACCCCGACCGGCCGGGAGCTCTTCGCGCTGACCACGCGGCTGTTCGAGTTGGAAGACGAGGCCCGCGCCCTGCTGGGCGGCACCAAGGCGCTGCGGCGCGGTCATCTGCGGATCGCCGCCGACAATGCCCATCACGCCGTGCCGATCATGGCCGCGCTGCGCCGGGATCACCCGGGGCTGTCCTTCCGCCTGTCGATCGGCAACTCGGCCGCCGTGCTGCGCCAGGTCCTGGATGGCGAGGCCGATGCCGCCGTCACGGCCAAGGTCGGGCCCGACGAACGGGTCCACGCGATCGAGATCAGGCGCGACCGGCTGATCCTGTTCGGACCGCGCGGCGGTCGCGAACCAGCCCGACGCCGCATCCGGCTCGCCGATCTGGCGGGCCAGGCGATGGTCCTTCGCGAGCCCGGTTCCTTCACCCGCGAGATCTTCGAGCGCGCGGTCGCCGCCGCCGGCATCCGTCTCGGCGCGGTGATGGAGGCCCAGACCCGCGAAGGCGTCCGCGAGACGGTCGCAGCCGGGTTCGGTCTTGGCGCGGTCTTCGAAAGCGAGTTCCGGCCGGAGCGGCGATTTCACGCGGCCGAGGTCGTCGACGCGGATCTCGCCGTCGCCGAGTATGCGGTCTGTCTGGCAGCCCGTCGCGGCACCGCGCTCGTCGACGCGTTCATGACGCGCGCCCGGTCGGCGGCGTGATCGCGACGGCGACGGCGACGCCGATCCGTCACGTTTTCGTAATCTTCCTGGCGCGGCGCCGTGCCGGCGCCCTATCATCCCGGCTCGAAACCCATGCACGGCACCGAGATCCTCATCACGCTGATCGGCAGCGTCGCCCTTCTGCTCTGGGGCGTGCGCATGGTCCGGACCGGGGTCACCCGCGCCTTCGGATCGCAGATCCGCCGTATCCTTGCCGCCAGCACGCGTGACCGCTCGCGCGCCTTCGCGACCGGCTTCGCGGTCGCCGCCTTCGTTCAGTCCAGCACCGCGACGACGCTGATCGTCTCCTCCTTCGCCGCGCGCAAGCTGATCCCGGCCGGGGCCGCCCTGGCGGTCGTGCTCGGCGCGGATCTCGGCTCTACGGTCGCCGCGCAGATCTTCGTCTTCGACCTGGGATGGCTCGGCTATGCGGCGATCGCGGGCGGCGTTTTCTGGTTCATGGGAACCCGCGACGAGCATGGGCGCCATGTCGCGCGTATCGCGCTGGGCCTGGGGCTGATGCTGCTCAGCCTCAAGCTGATCGGGGCCGCCGCCGCGCCGCTGCGCGGCTCGATGGCGATGACCGCGGTGCTGGGCGGCCTCGCCGGCGAGCCCCTGGTCGCGGCGCTGATCGGGGCCCTGGTCACATGGCTGGCGCATTCGACGCTGGCGATCGTGCTGCTGGTCGCTTCGCTGGCCGGCGCGCAGCTGATGCCCGCCGAAGTCGCCGTGGCGCTGGTGGTCGGCGCCAATGTCGGCGGCGCCTTCGCGCCCTTCGCCAGCCAGGCCGCCGCGCCGCCGGCGGCACGGCGTGTCCCGCTGGGCAATACGCTGATGCGGCTGGCGGTCGCGGTCGCCGCCCTGCCCTTCGCCGGCGAGATCGTGGCGCTGCTGTCGCTCGCCGGCACCGATCCGGCGCGGCTGTCGATCAATGCCCACACCCTCTTCAATCTGGTCACCGGCGTCGTCTTCATCGGCCTGGTGCCGGCGGTCGCAAGGCTGTGCGAGAAGCTGCTGCCTGATCGGCCAAGCGTCGCCGATGGCGGACGTCCGCGCTATCTCGACCCGCATCTGATCGATCATCCCGCCGAAGCGCTGGCCTGCGCCGCGCGCGAGACCCTGGCACTGGGGGACCATGTCGCAGGGATGCTGCGGCAGACCATGGACGTCCTGGTCCGTGACGACCAGAAGCTGCGGCGGGCGGTGGAGGAATCGGACGATGCCGTCGACCGCCTCCACGAGGCGATCAAGCTCTACCTGATCCAGGTCAGCCGCGGCGGCATGAGCGAACCCGAGAGCCGCCGGCATGTCGAGATCCTGAGCTTCGTGACCAATCTCGAGCATATCGGCGACATCATCGACAAGAACCTGATGGAACTCGCCGACAAGAAGATCCGCAGCCGCGTCGCCTTCTCGGCCGAGGGGCTGGAGGAACTGCGGGCGTTCCACGCGCGCGTGCTCGACAACCTGCAACTCGCCTTCAACGTCTTCATGTCGCGCGATCCGGCGATCGCGCGGCGGCTGCTGCGCGAGAAGACGGCGATGCGCGAAGCCGAGCTTTCGGCCGCCGACAGCCATTACCGCCGCCTGCGGGAAGGCCGGCCCGAATCGATCGAATCGAGCGCCATCCACCTCGACGTGGTGCGCGATCTCAAGCGCATCAACAGCCACCTGACAGCGGTCGCCTATCCGATCCTCGAGGCGGCGGGCGAACTGGCGCAGACGCGGCTACGCGACGAGACCGCGCCGGCTGCGCTGCAATCCGGACCGCAGGACCGGCCTGCGGCGTCGTGACGCGCCGCCGCCCGCGGCCGCAGGAGCGACCGAACGCCGCAGCCGGCTTGAATGGCCCGGCCGCGTTGCCGCAGCTTGACGCGGCATGCGCATCGATCGCCTCGCCCTCGCCGAATCCAAGGTTCCCCGCTACACCAGCTATCCGACCGCGGCGCAGTTTTCGCCATCGGTCGGCGCCGCCGAGCTGGCCGGCTGGCTCGGCTCCCAGGATCCGAAGCTCCCGGCGTCGCTCTACGTGCATGTGCCGTTCTGTCGCAAGCTGTGCCTCTATTGCGGCTGCAACACCTCGATCACCAGCCGCGCGGCGCCGGTCGCCCGGTTCCTCGACGCCCTCGCGC
>JBIKLI010000463.1:0-2922 GCA_044359885.1 Alphaproteobacteria bacterium
GGATGCACATCAGCCCCTCGATCGCCAGCCCCAGTTCCATGCAGCGCGTCAGCAGGCGCGGCAGTTCCTCGATCGCGACGCCCGATTTCTGCGGCTCCGCGCCGATATTGACCTGGATGTAGAGCCGCGGGCGACGGCCGGCGCGCGCCATCTCGGCGGCCAGGGACTGGGCCAGCCGCTCGCGGTCCAGCGACTGGATGACGTCGAACAGCGCGACCGCCTCGCGGGTCTTGTTGGTCTGCAGCGGACCGATCAGATGCAGTTCGATGTCCGGATGGGACGCCTTCAGCGCCGGGAACTTGCCGGCCGCCTCCTGGACGCGGTTCTCGCCGAAGCGCCGCTGCCCGGCGGCGATCGCCGCCGCCACGGCGTCGGCAGCGAAGGTCTTCGACACGGCGACCAGCCCCACAGAGGCGGGGTCGCGACCGGCGCGCCGCGCCGCCGCAGCGACCTCGGCGCGCACCAGAGCCAGATTGTCTGCGATCGGATCGTTCATGGCGGCCGTATAGCACAACGCCGACGCAGGCACCGTCGGCGATGTGACGCCGTCGCTGGACATCGCCACGGCGTTGCGGCAACCCTGCAGCCCAGCCAGGAGCGTTGAGGATGGACGGAGCCATCGACCGGGAATGCGATGTCGCGATCGTGGGCGGCGGGCTGGTCGGTCTCAGCCTCGCCCTGGCGCTTTCCGGAGCGGGGCTGACGGTGATCGCGATCGACCGCGAATCGCCGGCAGTCGCGGCCGGCGACGATGCCGACGGCCGGTCCTCGGCCATCGCCTGGGGGTCGCAGCGCGTACTCGCCGGGCTCGGGCTGTGGCCGGCGCTGGCGCCGCATGCCGCACCGATCCACGACATCCGGGTCTCGGACGGGCAGTCGCGGCTGTTCCTGCATTACGACCATGCCGAGGTCGCCGACCATCCGCTCGGCTACATCGTCGAGAACCGGCATACGCGCCGCGCGCTCCAGGCCGCGATCGCGCAGCGGCCTCGGCTGGACTGGCTGGCCGCGATGGCGGTGTCGGCGATCGCCCCCGAGCCCGCAGGCTGGCGCCTGACCCTCGCCGACGGATCGCGTATCGCTGCGCGGCTGCTGGTCGGCTGCGACGGCAAGCGATCCTTCGTGCGCGCGGCGGCGGGGATCGCGACGTTCACGCATCGCTATCCGCAGACTGGGATCGTCGCGACGCTGCGCCATGCCCTGCCGCATCGCAACGTCGCCCATGAGCGCTTCCTGCCCGCCGGTCCCTTCGCGATGCTGCCGCTGCCCGATCGCGACGGCGCCCATCGCTCGTCGATCGTCTGGACCGAGCACGCCGCGCTGGCGCCGCGGATCATGGCGCTCGACGATGCCGGCTTCGCGACCGAGGCGCAGCGGCGCTTCGGGGATTGGCTGGGCGCGCTGGCGGCCGAGGGACGGCGCTTCGCCTATCCGCTCGAACTGGTCCACGCCGCGAGCTACACGGGGCCGCGCCTCGCCCTCGCAGGCGACGCCGCGCACGCGATCCACCCGATCGCAGGCCAGGGCTTCAACCTGGGCCTGCGCGACATCGCGGCTCTCGCCGAATGCGTCGTCGACGCCGCAAGGCTCGGCCTCTACATCGGCGCCGCCGACGTGCTGGAGCGCTACGCGGCCTGGCGGCGGGTCGACGCGATGTCGCTGCTGGCGGTGACCGACGGGCTCAACCGGCTCTTCTCCAACGACGTCGCGCCGCTGCGCCTGATCCGCGATCTGGGCCTCGCCGCGGTCGACCGCATCGGCCCGCTCAAGCGGCTGTTCATGCGCCATGCCATGGGTGTGACCGGCGACCTGCCGCGGCTGGCGCGCGGCGAGCCGCTATAGGACGGGCTGGTCAGCCCGCGACCAGGCCGCGCTTGCGCAGCAGCGCCGCGGGATCGGGGTCGCGGCCGCGGAATTCGCGATAGGCCGCCGCCGGGTCGCGGCGGTTGCCGGCGGCGTAGACATGCGCGTGCAGCCGCGCGGCGAGAGCCGGATCGAAGACGTCGCCGGCCTCTTCGAAGGCCGCGAAGCCATCGGCATCCAGCACCTCCGACCAGAGATACGAGTAATAGCCGGCCGCGTAGCCCTCGCCCGAGAACACATGGGCGAAATGCGGCGTGCGGTGACGCATCGCGATCGCCGCCGGCATGCCGATGCGCGCCAGCGCCTCGGCCTCGATCGCCATCGGATCGAGCGCTGCGGCGGCGGGCCGCGCGTGGAATTCCATGTCGACGATCGCCGAGGCCGTGTACTCGACGGTGGCGAAGCCCTGGCCCAGACCCCGCGCTGCGCGCAGCCGCTCGATCAGCGCCTGGGGCATCGGCGCACCGGTCTCGGCATGGCGCGCGAACCGGGTCAGCACGTCGGGCGTCAGCAGCCAATGCTCGAAGAGCTGCGAGGGGAACTCGACGAAGTCGCGCGGCACCGCGGTGCCGGCGACCGAGGGATAGACGACGTCGGACAGGATGCCGTGCAGCGCATGGCCGAATTCGTGGAAGACCGTGCGCGCGTCGTCCAGCCCCAGCAGCGCCGGCGCGCCGGCCGCGCCCTTGGCGAGGTTGAGGACGTTGAGCACGATCGGCCGTTCCTCGCCGCCCAGCCGCCGCTGACCGCGCAGCGACGTCATCCAGGCGCCGCTGCGTTTCGACGCCCGCGCGAAATAGTCGCCGACGAACAGCGCCAGATGGCGGCCGTCGGATCCGCGCACCTCCCAGGCGCGCGCGTCGGGATGATGCAGCGCCAGGCCGGAAACCTCCGCAAAGCGCAGCCCGAACAGCCGCGTCGCCACGTCGAAGACGGCGGCGATCACGTTGTCCAGCTGCAGATAGGGCTTGATCTGCGCCGGATCGAGATCATGCGCGGTGCGCGCCAGCCGCGCGGCCCAGAACCGCCAGTCCGCGGCGCCGACCTGCGCACCGGGGT
>JBIKLI010000138.1:0-10570 GCA_044359885.1 Alphaproteobacteria bacterium
CGACCGCGGTCCCTGCACAGCGATCGTCGCCCACTGCTCGGTGGTCGATGTCAGCCAGACCCGAAGCTCGGGCCACTCGGTCTGGAGATAGTCCTCCATCAGGGCGAGCACGCGCGCCGCGCCGCCGGTGGTCGTGGTGACGTGGAAGAGATCCGGCGCCAGCCGCCCGACGACGCCGTCGTCGATCACGAAACCGGCCTCGTTGAGCAGGATGCCGTAGCGGCAGCGGCCGGGTTCCAGCTTCTTCCAGCTGTTGACATAGAGCCGCTCGAGGAATTCCGCCGCGTCGCGGCCGACGACCTCGATCTTGCCCAGCGTCGAGGCGTCGAACAGGCCCGCGCGCGCGCGCACGGCCGCGCATTCGCGGCGCACGGCGCGGTGCATGTCCTCGCCCGGCTGCGGAAAGTGATGCGCACGCTTCCACTGTCCGACATCCTCGAACACCGCGCCCTGCGCCAGGGCCCAGGCGTGGATCGGCGTCGTGCGCACCGGGTCGAACAATTCGCCGCGCGACGGGCCGGCGAGGGTGCCGAAGCTGACCGGCGTGACGGGCTGGCGGAAGGTCGTCAGCCCGACCTCAGGGATGGCGCGGCCGCTGGCCGCGGCGACGATCGCCAGCGCGTTGATGTTCGACGTCTTGCCCTGGTCGGTCGCCATGCCGTTGGTGGTGTAGCGCTTGACGTGCTCGATCGAGCGGAACCCTTCCGCGAGCGCCAGCTTCAGGTCCTTGGCGGTGACGTCGTTCTGGAAGTCGACGAAGGCGCGCGCGCGCCTGGGCGAGCGGTCATGCGGCGCCGCGCCGGCGAAGCCGCCGTCGCGCGCCGGGTCGCCGGCGACGCGCCAGCCCTCGCCCAGCGCGGCCTGCAATCCGAAGACGCCGGCGCAGGCGCCGACCGAGCGGCAGGCCTGCGGCGAGCCGTCGGGCACGAAGGCCTGCAGGTCGGCGCGGAAGGCGAGCCTGCCGCGGGACTGCGAATGCAGATGCACCGAGGGCGTCCAGCCGCCGGACATCAGCAGCGTGTCGCAGGCGACGACGTCGACGCCGCGCACCGAGCCATCGGCCTCGATGCGTCCGACATGCGCCTCGTGCACGCGCAGCCGGCCGCGTGTGCCGACGACGGTGGCCCCGCAGCGCACATCGATGCCGGCCGCGCGCGCGCGGTCCGGCAGTTCGCCGTCGGCGACGTGACGCAGATCGGCGATCATGGCGATCTCCATGCCGGCCGCCGCGAGATCGAGCGCCGCGCCATAGGCGTCGTCGTGCGCGGCGAAGACCATCGCCCGGCAGCCCGGCTTGACGCCGTAGCGCGCCAGATAGGTGCGTGCGGCGTCCGCGAGCATGATCCCCGGGCGGTCGTTCTCCGGAAACACCAGCGGCCTTTCGATCGCGCCGGTCGCGAGCACGACCTCGCGGGCGCGCACCTGCCAGAGCCTCTCGCGCGGCAATCCGGCATCGGGGGCCGGGAGATGGTCCGTGACGCGCTCGGCGAGCGCGATGAAGTTCTGCGCGAAATAGCCGAAGGCGGTCGTGCGCGGCAGCAGGGTCACGCGCGGATCGGCGGCCAGGCGCGCGAGCGCCGTCGCCAGCCAGACCTGCGCGGGCGCGCCGTCGATCGTCGCGCGGGTCTCCGCCAGCAGGCTGCCGCCGAGTTCGGCCTGCTCGTCGCAGAGGATCACGCGTCCGCCGCGCGCCGATGCCGCGAGCGCGGCGGCGATGCCGGACGGGCCGGCGCCGACGACCAGCGTCTCGCAATGCGCGTAGCGCTGCGCGTAACGGTCCGGATCGGCGCCGCGCGGCGACCGGCCGAGCCCGGCGGCTTCGCGGATGCGCGGCTCGTAGAGCTTCGCCCACCACCCGGCGGGCCGCATGAAGGTCTTGTAGTAGAAGCCGGCGGGAATGAGAGGTGCCGCGAGATCGGCCAGCGCCGCGATGTCGAAGCGCAGCGACGGGTAGCGGTTCTGGCTTTCCGCGACCAGCCCGTCGTGCAGTTCGACCTGGGTCGCGCGCAGATTGGGGGCGTAGCGTCCGGGCCCGCGATCGACTCCGACCAGCGCGTTGGGTTCTTCCGAGCCCGCCGCGAGGATGCCGCGCGGGCGGTGGTACTTGAACGAGCGGCCGACCAGATGCACCCCGTTGGCGAGCAGCGCCGAGGCCAGCGTGTCGCCGGCGCAGCCCGCGTAGGACCTGCCGTCGAAGCGGAAGGCGAGGGGACGCGCGCGGTCGACGCGCCCGCCCGAGGCGGTGCGGAAGACGCCGGTCATGGCGCGTCCATGCCCGGGATCGCGGACGGATCGGGCCGTTTCTCGCCGGCGCGATAGGTCGCGACGATGCGATCGCTGACCGTGTGGCGGATGGCGTTGAAGAACCGGCCGCAGCCATGCTCGTGCCGCCAGCGCTCGGCATGCCAGCCCTTGGGGTTGGCGCGCATGTAGAGGAATTCGGCCCAGGCGGCATCGTCGAGCGCGGCGGGATCGGCCGGCCGTGCGACATGCGCCTCGCCGCCGTAGCGGAACTCGATCTCCGGCCGTTCGCCGCAATGGGGGCACTTGATCAGCAGCATGGCGACCTCAATGCGCGACGGCCGCCGCGGCGGCCTCGTCGATCAGCCTGCCGGTGCGGAACCGGTCGAGCGAGAAGGGCGCCGCGATCGGATGCGGTTCGTCGCGCGCGATGGTGGCGGCGAAGACATGGCCGGATCCGGGCGTGGCCTTGAAGCCGCCGGTGCCCCAGCCGCAATTGACGTACAGGCCGGGCACCGGCGTCTTGCCGATGATCGGCGAGCGATCCGGGGTCACGTCGACGATGCCGCCCCAGTTGCGCAGCATCCGCACCCGGCGGAAATCCGGAAACAGCTCGCAGATCGCATCCAGCGTGTGGGTGGTGACATGCAGGGCGCCGGTCTGGCTGTAGGACGTGTAGACGTCCGTCCCGGCGCCGATGACCAGCTCGCCCTTGTCGGATTGCGAGATGTAGGCGTGGATCGTGTTCGACATGACGACGCAGGGCATCGCCGGCTTGATCGGCTCCGAGACCAGCGCCTGCAGCGGATAGCTTTCGAGCGGCATGCGCACGCCGGCCATCGCCATGACGACGCTGGTATGCCCGGCGGCGACCACGCCCAGCTTGCGCGTCGCGATCGGGCCGCGCGTGGTCTCGATGCCGGCGATCGCCCCGGCGGCATCGCGCCGGATGGCGGTGACCTCGCAGTTCTGGATGATGTCGACGCCACGGCGGTCGGCGCCGCGCGCGTAGCCCCAGGCGACCGCGTCGTGCCGTGCGGTTCCGCCGCGTCGCTGCAGCGCCGCGCCCAGGATCGGGTAGCGCATGCCCGGCGCGATGTTCAGCGGCGGGCAGAATTCCTTGGCCTGCTCGGGCGTCAGCCACTCGTTGTCGATGCCGGCCAGCCGGTTGGCATGGACATGGCGCTTGAAGACCTGCACGTCGTGGATCGTGTGCGCCAGCATCATCACGCCGCGCGGCGAGTACATGACGTTGTAGTTCAGTTCCTGCGACAGCGTTTCCCACAGCTTCACGGCGTGCTCGTAGATCGCCTCGCTCTCCTCCCACAGGTAGTTCGAGCGGATGATCGTCGTGTTGCGGCCGGTGTTGCCGCCGCCCAGCCAGCCCTTCTCGACGACGGCGACGTTCCGCATGCCGTGCTCGCTGGCGAGGTAGTAGGCGGTCGCGAGACCATGCCCGCCGGCACCCAGGATCACGGCGTCGTAGGCCGGCCCGGGCTCGGGCGTCCGCCATTGCGCGGGCCAGCCGTCATGGCCGCGCAGCGCCTGGCGCGCCAGCGAAAGGAAGGAAAATTTCATGGTCGCGAATGTGACCCGGGCGCCGCCTTGCGGCAAGGGTCAGCGCGGCGCGAACATGACCCGCGCCATCGCCGTCTGGCCCGGCTCGAGGACGAACATCCCGGTGTCGCGGCGCCCGTCGGCGGCCAGGTTGAAGGCGTCGGTGGCGTTGCTCACCGGTTCGGCGCAGAAGAAATCCTCGCCCTGCGGCGAATAGACGACGAGGAAACCGAGCGGCCCGTCCGCGGTCATCGTCAAGCCGTCGCCGCGCTCCGGCCATTCGATCGCGGCGTGCCCATCCCAGCCTGTGAAGCCGTTGTCCAGGGCGACCTCGTCGACGGCCAGTCCGGTGCGCGGATCGCGCGGGCGCTCCGGCGCGACCAGACGCGTCGGCAGGATCCTGTCGTCGGTCTCCCACATTCCCGCCACCTGCGCATGCAGGCGGGTGCGCGGCGTGCGCGGGAAATAGGGATGCAGCCCGAAGCCGGCCGGCATGCGCGTCTCGCCGGCGTTGGCGATCTCGATCCGCACCTCCAGACCGCCTTCGGTCAGCGCGAAATCCTGGCGCGCCCGATAGGCGAAGGGCCAGTCCTCGGCGGCCGGGTGGTCGAAGACCAGCGTCGCGCGGTCCGTTCCGGCGCTCGCCACGCGCCATGGTGCGAGCCAACCGTGGCCGTGCTCGGCGTCCGGGACGCGATGGACCATGCGCACGAGCCGCCCCTCGAACCTGAAGGCGCGGTCGCGGATGCGGTTCGAATAGGGAAAAAGCGGGAAGCAGGCCGCGCCGGCGACGTCGCCGGCCGCGATCGCCGCCGGCGTCATCGCGCGCAGCCAGTGGATCGTGCCGCCGGGGCCCTCGCTGCGGAAGCCGGCGATCGCGCCGCCGATCGCGGGCACCAGGTCGAGGCGCAACGCTCCCCTGGCGAGGCCGACGACGCCGCTCATCGGGCCACCGTTCCGCCGCCGCCCGGCGCGGCCGGGCTTCCGGCGCCGGCTTGGGCCAGCTTCAGCAGGCCGACCAGCGTCTCCTCCTGCTCGGTCACGTCGCGCATCGGCAGGTCGAACCGCCCGGACAGCCGGCGGCGCAGCGCGGGAAACGCCTGGACGAGACCCCCCGATACGGCGAGCCGGTTCCATGCCGGGATCGCGGCCAGCCGGCGCGAGCATTCGAGATAGCTGTCCGCCATGAAATCGAAGGCGGCGCAGAAGAGGTTTCCGACGGTCAGGTTCTCGGTGGTGATGCCTTCGATCCTGCCGCGATCGCCCATGGCGCTGGCGAAGAAGCCGAGATCGCAGACGAGGCCGCCGGCCGAGGCGTTCTCGGTCGTGGCGGCGATCAGGCGCCAGGAGTTCCCGACATCGACGCCGGCCGCGCGCGGCAGTTCGGTCAGCAGGGCTTCGAGCACGGTCAGCGACCGGCCGGCGGGAATATGCGTGACCGTGTTGAGGAATCTGCCGCCGAACCAGCAGCGGCTCTGGCAGTCGCCGGGCTGGAACAGCGGCGTGATGACGCTGACCTGGGAGCCGGTGGAGCAGTTGATCGACAACTCCGCCGGATCGAGATCGATGCCGAACAGGGCTGCCTGCTGGTCGCCGATGGCCGCGAAGCCTTCCAGCCGTCGTCCCCCGTGCTCGTAATGTCCGACCACTTCGGCGTCGCCGGCGAGGTCGGGCCAGTCGAGCCCGTCGAGGCCCGCCGCCGCGAAGGCCTCGCGGTGCCAGTCGCCGGACCGGAGGTCGATCAGCCCGATCGCGTGGGTACGATGCATGCGTGCGGGGGTCCGGCAGAGGGCGGCGACGACATAGTCGCCGATCGTGACCGGCGTCGAGGGCCGCCGCAGATTGCCATTCGCGGCCAGCCAGCCCAGAAGAGCGGTCGTCGATCCCGGTTTCAGTTCCTTGCCGAGTTGCTCGAATTGCGCGTCCGTCCAGCTGGCGCGCAGCGCATCGATCGCCGCGCGTCCGCTCCCCGCCGCGGGCAGCAGCGCCCGCTGGTCGCGCCAGGACAGGTAGTTCGTGAGCGGTTCGCCGCGCTCGTCCAGCAGCACGACGCCGCCCATCTGGCTCGACACCCGGATCTGCCGCGCGTCCGGTGCCCGATGCAGCAGGCCGTCCAGCAGGGCGCGCGTCGCCTGCGCGACGGCACCGACGGGGATTTCGTGGAAGCCCGCGGGCAGTCCGGCGACCGGCTCCGGAAAGGCCGTCCTCTCGGTATGGGTGACCTTCCCCGTCTCGAGATCGAGGATGCCGCCCTTGATCGAGGACGAGCCGATATCCAGTCCGATGCAGCGCATGGGTTTCCCGCTTCATTGATGAAACGGCGCCGGGGCGATTGCAAGCGGCCGCGCGCCGGGGTCAGCTCGCCTGGCCGAACAGGTCGCGCAGCAGGCGGGCGATGTCGGCGTAGCGGATCGGCTTGGCCAGGTAATGCGACATGCCGCTCTGCCGGGCGATCTCCCTGTCGGAATCCTGGGTGAAGGCGCTCAAGGCGATGATCGGCGGCGTCTCGGCGTCGCCGGGCGGCATCAGCGCGACGATCCGCCGGGCGGCCTCCAGCCCGTCCATGCGCGGCATCTGGATGTCGAGGAAGATGGCGTCGAACCGTTCCGTGGCGAAGGCCTCGACGGCCTGCGCGCCGTCCTCGACCACGCGCACCTCGTGCCCCAGCCGCTCCAGGATCAGCCGGATCACCATCTGGCTTGCCGGCGTGTCCTCGGCGACGAGCATGCGCATGCGGCGGGGGGCGCCCACCGGCGCTTCGGCCGCGGCGCCGCGAGCCGTCGGCAGCGCAGCCGAGATCTCCAGGGGAACGGCGAAGGTGAAGGTGGCGCCGGCTCCGGCGCGGCTTTGCAGCGACAGGCTGCCGCCCAGCAGGTCGGCGATCCGCTTGCAGATGGCAAGACCGAGCCCCGTGCCCTTGCGGGCGGCGGCACGGTCGGTGGGCGCCTGTTCGAAGGGCGCGAAGACGCGATGCTGGTCTTCTTCGGGGATGCCGCATCCCGTGTCGGCGACGACGAAGGACAGGACGGCGCCCCCGTCTGCGCCCGGAACGTGGCCGACCGTCAGGGTGACCGAACCCACGGTCGTGAACTTGACCGCGTTGCCGAGCAGGTTGATCAGGACCTGGGTGATCCGCGGCGCGTCGCCCTTGAGCCGGCGCGGGACCTCCGGTCCGACCGAAACGCTCACCGACAGCCGTTCGGCGGCGGGCAGGCCGCGCACGATGCGCATGACATGGCCGACCATGTGCTCGAGATCGAAGTCTTCGGGCCCGGCGATCATCTTGCCGCTCTCCAGGCGGCTCAGGTCGAGGACGTCGTTCACGATCGCCAGCAATTGCTCCGAGGATTCCGTGATCGCGTCCAGATAGGCCCGATGGCGGTCTTCCAGCGGCAGCAGCGTCATCAGGCTCGACATTCCGATGATCGCGTTGAGCGGGGTGCGGATCTCGTGGCTCATCGTCGCCACGAACTGGCTCTTCGCCGCGTTCGCGATCTCGGCCGCCTCCTTGGCGCGGATCAGTTCGCGTTCCGCGGTCCGGCGCGAGGCGAACTGGCCGAACTGGTAGCTGATCGCGGCCAGCATCTCGAGCACGGGTGGTTCGGGCGGCGTTGCGCCCACCCCCTCGAACTCGATCGCACCGATCATCCGCGCCTTGATCAGGCGCATGTCATCGCCCGTTCCGGAGGTCCCGGGACCATCGCCTTCGCCCAGCGCCGCCGAGGCGATCACGGGAACGGCCAGGCGTCCGCCGTCATCCTGCCCGTCGGCGCCGACGGGTGGCCTCCAGGCGGAACCGCCGCGCTCGCGGATCTCGTCCACCAGATCCGTTGTCCCGGCCATCGGCGCGGCCGGTCCGCTCGCGGGCCAGCCGGCCCGGCATCGCGGATCGCCGTCGTCGAAATCCCAGTAGCGGCCGCCACGCCAGCCGAGCGGCGCGCAGATCGCCCGTATGGTGACCTCGGCGCCCTCCTCGATCGAGCCGCTGTCGGCGAGCAGCGTGGCGATCTCGAGCTGCGTGGCCTGCCGCTGGCGCGCGGCGCGCTCGGCGGTGATGTCGCTCTCGATCGCCATGAAGTTCACGACGTCGCCATGGTCGTCGAGGATCGGTCGCACCTCGACATTCAGCCAGTAGGCACTGCCGTCCTTCCGATAGTTCTGCAGCTCCTCGTTGAACCCCTCGCCGCGGGCCAGGGCGGCGGCGATCCGGCGGACGACCTGCTGATCCGTGCCCGGTCCCTGCAGGACGTGACCGGGCTTGCGTCCGGCGACCTCCGCCAGCGAATAGCCGGTGATGCGCGTGAAGCCGTCGTTGACCCAGACGACCCGGCCGTCGCGATCGGTGAGCACGACCGCGTTGTCGGTCCGCGCCGCGATCATGGCGAGCTTGCGCGCCTCCGTCTCCTCCCGGCGCAGCTGGTCGATCGCCAGACGCAGCTGCGCGCGCTGCTCCTGCAGCCGGGTCGCGAACTGCCGCGCTTCGGCCGCTGCGCGGCGGCTGGACTGCAGGACCTGGAGCAGGTCCATCGCCGGATCATGCGGCGCGAAATCCTGGAAACGCAGCCCGCGCGCCTCGACCTCTGCCGGGTCGGAAAGCCAGGGCGAGCCGAGGAACACCAGACGTTCCCCGCCATCCTGCGGCATGAAGGCGCCACGCAGCTGCAGGCCGCTGGCCAGATGCGAGATCAGGAGCAGCTCGTCGCGGTGAAGGTCGAGAAAGCCCTGATCGAGCGCGCCTGCGGGCCGGATCGCGGCGAAGATCGACCCCAGGACGGTGCCGGGCCGCGCATCGGCGCACAGGCGTCCGAGCGACGCGCCGGTCTGCAGCACCCGTCCCCGACGGTCGACGGCGATGTGGAAGGGAAACGCGGCCGCGAACTGGTCCGGGGCGAGGCCGATGTCCATGCGCGTCTCGCCCATCGCCGGCGCGGCCATGTCAGCCGGCGGGCGACCAGGAGACGTCGAACACGTCGTGATCGGCTCCCGCGTCGCGGGATTCGACCAGCAAGACCCGCACGGGGGTGCCCATCCGCTCCCCCAGTCCCTCGAGCAGTCCGGTCACGAAGGCGGTCAGCCCCCGCCGGTGCGTGACATAGTGCAGGCGCAGCGACGTCGCCGTGATGTCGGTGCATGCGAAACGCGGCGGCTGCAGCCCGGGGAAGATCATCGCGATGCGGTTGTGGAAGCTCGGCAGATTGGCGAAGAACTCCGGGATCGTCCGGCCGGCTGCCGTCATCAGCGGACCATAGCCCTCGGCGGCCGTGTAGGAGATCCAATGGCGCCCGAAGGCGACCAGGATGTCGTCCGTCCGGGCGCCGAGCATGCCGCTGGCGGCGGCGACGAGCCGATGGGTCATCTCGTCGGGGTAGGCCTCGTCGCTCAGGAACATCTCGACATCGACGCCGGCCCGGGCCTTGAGTTCCTCCCAGGCGGCTTCGCCGTGGTGCCGTCGCACCATGTCCTCGATCGCCTTGTTGACCATGCCGTACATGCGTGGCGTCCCCAGGATGGCGCCGGTGCGGATGCCCCGCGACAGCCTGCGATCCTATCCGGTCGCGGCACGCGGACAAAGAGACGAGCGTCTCAGTCGTCCTCGCCGAAGCCGTAGTCGCGCGCGGCGGCCGCGGGCGTGACGAAGCCGGCGCGCAGATCCGCTTCGACCGCCGCACGGTCCCGGCGGAGCGGGTCGCCATAGCCGCCACCACCCGCCTCGGTCGTCTCGATCCGGTCGCCGGGGGCCAGCACGTAGCGCCCCTTCGGATGGACCGGCTTGCCGTTGATGGCGATGCGGCGCATGGCGCCGGGGCCGCCGCCGAGGACCCCGGCGGGCGCGAACTCGGTCCGTCCGGCCAGACACGACACCGTCATCGGATGGCCGCTGTCGTTGACCAGCGCGATGCGCTGCCCAAGGCCGCCGCGGAACTCGCCGGGACCGCCGCTGTCGGCGAGCAGGCTCTTCGATTCGACGAACATCCCGGTCAGGTTCTCCCAGACCTCGACCGGCGTGCCGGTCATGTTCGAGGGGGCCGGCGTGGTCGCCGCGCCGTCGAGGCCGCGCAGCGCGCCGAAGCCGCCCGAGGCGAAGAAGATGCTCGAGACGCCGGCCCCCTCGCGGGTCCGGCCCTGCACGTTGATCAGGTTCAGCATGCCCGAATCCGCCTGGACCCGGTCCGGCAGGGCGCGCGCCAGCGCGCCGTAGATCAGCGGATTGACGAAATGTCCGACGATGTGCCGGCCCCCGGTCGGTGCCGGCGGCAGCGGATTGAGGATCGATCCTTCGGGCGCGGTCGCGCGGATCGGCCGCACGGAACCTTCGTTGTTGGGGATCCGGGGCGTGGTCAGGCACTTGATCGCGTGGCAGGTCATCGCGCGCGTGTAGCAGAGCGGGACATTGATCGCCGCCGGCACGGTGCCGCTGGAGCCCGAGAAATCGGCGTGCGCTTCGCCGTCCGCGATCGCGATCCGGCAGGCAAGGCGCAGCGGTTCGGCATGTCCCTCGATGTCGATCGCGTTCTCGTAGACGCCCGCGGGGATCCGCCGCAGCTCGTCGCGGATCGCGCGCTCGGACTGCGACAGGATCGCGTCCGCCAGCGGGGTCAGGTCGTCGATCCCGTACTCGTCCATGAATTCCAGCAGCATGCGCGCCCCGACATGGGTGCAGGTCACGTTCGCCATCAGGTCGCCGATGGTCTGCTCGGGAACGCGCACATTGGTCCGGATCAGCTCGATCCAGGTCTCGTCGACCTGCCCGCCCCGGGCGAGGCGGATGATC
>JBIKLI010000009.1:0-32330 GCA_044359885.1 Alphaproteobacteria bacterium
GTTCCCCGTCACCGTCGTCGTCCCGGCCCCGATCCCGGCCGCAAGCGTCAGGTTCTGGCTGTTTCCGTCCAGAGCAGCGATCGTTACTGTGCCGCCGCCGCTATCGAGCGTCGTGGCTCCGGTGAGCTTTACGTCGCCGAACCTCAACTGAGAGTTGGTCGAAGCGACTGAACCGAACAAATCCGAGCGACTTGGATTGGTCGCGCCGCCAGCGGCCTGGAGGCCCCCGATGAAAGTGATGCTATCGGACGCCGCGTCACCAAGCGTCAGAGAACCGGTGTTGCTGAACGTCGTCGCGCCCGCGATGCTGCTCGAAGCTCCCGTGAACGAGACGTTGTAGGCCTTGGCCGCCGTCGTCAGCCCCGTCGTCAGCGTCGTGTCGCCCTGGAACGCAATGGTCCCGGTCGTGTTCTGCACATCCACCGTTCCAGCCTTCAGGGAAGCCGCGAAGGTCGTTCCGTTGGATGCCTCGATCGTGATCGAATCAAGCGCCTTGGTTGCACCGACGTTGCCCGTGAAGCCGATGCTTCCGGATGCGTTCGCAATGATAAACTGCACACCAGTCGACGTATCCAAAGTGCTGGCGAACGATATGTTGCCGCCTGTCGACTTCACGGTCGAACTGGTCGTCAAGGTCACCGCATTGCTGAACGTTATGTTTCCGGTCGACGTCACGTCGCCGCCCAGTTCGATACCTCCCGTACCGGAGGTCAAAGTGACCGCACCGGTCGCTCCGCCGCCGATCGCGGCATTGGTCTTGATCTGACCAGCGGCATCGCCATTCGCGTCGAATGCCTTGCCCGCGTGGAGTTGCAATGGAGCGTTGGTGGTCTGCACAGTGGCGTTGACCACCATGTGCCGACCGGCTTCGAGAGACACCGACGTTGCTGCAGCACCAAACGTCACGCCATCGGTGACCGTGAAGTCCCGCGATGCCTGGATGACGACAGCGCCAGTGAGGCCAGCGAGACCGGCCGGCGTGAAGGTCGCGTCGGTGTTCGTATCCAATCCAGCGTCGTCAAAGAGGATCCCGGTCGCGCCTAGATCGGCATCTTTGGTACCAGCGGCAAGGATTGTGATGTCCCGCGGGTCAAGCAGGATCGTGCCGGCCTGCCCCGTCGCCGCCCGAACGTCCACCGCGCCGCGGTAAACCAGATATTCCTTCCCCGACACCTCCACAAAGCCGCCATCGCCGCTCTGTGCGCCGCCGCGGGCGGAGATGGAGCCGTAATAGCGGGTCGTGTTGTCGGACCAGACGATGACGGTGCCGCCATTGCCGGTCATGTCGGCGCTGGCGTCGATCGTGGCGCCGGGAGCGACATAGGTCACGCGGGCGTTGGTCTCCGGGCCCTTGCCCTGGAAATTGCCGCCGACCAGGACCGTGCCGCCGCCGGCATTGCCGGTGGCGTCGATGCGCGCGGTGTCGAAGAGGCCGACGCGTTCGCCGAGCAGGGCCACCTGGCCGCCCTTGCCGTCGGCGGCGTTGCCCCGGGCGCTGACCGTGCCGGTCTGGCGCGTGGTGCCGCGGGCCTTCGCGCGCACCGTGCCGCCGGTGGCGCCGTCGGCGCGCAGGGCGCCGCCGATCGCGACAGTCTCGCCACCGATGTCGATGCGGCCGGCTGCCGCCTGGGCGCCACCCGAGGCCGAGACCTGGCCATCGGCGACGACGCCGCCGCCGACGGCCTGCAGCGCCACGCTGCCGGTCCGGCCCTCGGCCGTGTCGGCGTTGATCCGCCCGGTCTGGCGCACCACGTCCTCGACGAGGCCGCTGGCGGCATGGGCAGTCAGGACGACGCTGCCGCCCTGAGCCTCGATGACGCCGCTGTTGGTGACCAGGGCGGTCGCGCCGCCGGCGTTGCGCACGGCCTGGGTGACGTCGATCGAGAGCAGGCCATCGCCGGCGAGATCGAGCTTGAAGGTCTCGGCGCCGGCCAGCATCACCGTGCCCAGCCGGGCGTTGATCGTGCCGCTGTTGCGCACATTGGGGCCGACCAGGGCGGCGATGCCGCGATCGGCGACGGTGATGTCGCCATGGTTCTCGACGGTCGCCCCGGCCCGGGGCGCGCCGTCGAAATTCATGTTGCCGGCCATGAAATTCTGATTGGTGATGTTGGCCGAGCTGGCGACAAGGGCGCCGACATTGACCTGCGATCCTGGGGTGAACACCACCCCGGACTGGTTGACGATGGCGACGCCGCCATTGGCCGTGATCCGGCCGGCGATCAGCGATGGATCCGGGCCGACGACGCGATTGAGGGTCCAGGACTGGGCGGAGGGCTGCTGGAACTGGACGCTGTGCTGGCTGCCGACATTGAAGGATTGCCAGTCGATCGCCGCGCGGTTCGTCGACTGGACGATCGTCGTCTGGGCGCTGGTCTGACCGATCGTCGCGGTCCCGGAGACGACCTGACCGCCCGTCGGACGCGCCGTCACGGATTGCGCCGCCGCGCCCACGACCATGACCGGCATCAGCGCGGTCGTGGCGAGGAGGCAGGACAGAAGCGCCTGAGTTCCCGAGCGGTTCATCCCAACCATGTCCTAATCTCCATCTCGCGAAATGCCGTTCTTCACAGACGCAGTCATCTTGATGCAACGACGCCGCTTCGCTTCAAACCGAACCATCGCTGTTCCTGCCTGCCCGGTCCGGATCGCTGCGCGACCCGAGCCGACGCGGCCGGCCTTCCGCCATCAATAGCGGATGAGCGCCCTCGAAATGACGACGGTGTCGTCGAGCACCTCGGCCGCAGCGCCATCGGGGCGCCGCGTGATCCTGTTCGCCGCCTCCAGATCGAGCTGGACATTCTCGCTGATCGTCAACCGCACGCCGCCGCCCCAGGAGGAGAGCCGACGATCGGCGTCGGTCTGGAGATTCTCGAAAGACCGGCCGATGTCGCGGAAAACGTAAAGCTGGGTGCCGAGCTTGCCGCTGCCGAACGGGACCTGTACGGGCATGTCCGCCTGGATGTCGTATTGCAGTTCGACGGCGAAGCCGATGGCGTTGTCGCCGGTCACCTGCCCGGAATAGAAGCCGCGATTGAGCCGGCTGCCGCCGAGGAAGAATTTCTCGGATTGCGGCAGCACGTCGTTCGACCACTGACCAGCCACCAGACCCTGGACGTTGATCATGTGGTTGGCGACCGGGGACCAGATCGGTTGCAGACGCTGGATCTCGGCCGTCACCTTGGAGAACAGAAAGTCCTCGGCGCCGCTGCGACCGGTGGTCTGGTCGCCCGTGGTAGACGGGCCGAAGATGTCCAGGCCGCGATGCACGCGCAATTGCGCGAAGGTGGTCGCGGCCGGGAAGAAGGGGAGAATGTTCTCGAGGATCTGCGTTTCCGCGCCGATCCGCAGCGTGCGGACCTTGTCGAGGCTGGCGCGGGTCTCAGGCCCCCCGGCGGTGGTCGTCACCTCGGTGTTGAAGATGTCGACGGCGCCGTTGAGATAGAAATTGAACGGACGGCTGCGCACGACCGGGTAGGTCGCGCCGATGCCGCCGACCTGCGTTTCGCCCGTGTAGCCGATCGCGCGAAGGTCCCCCAGCGGACGCGTCTTGCCGGCGCCGACATAGCCGCGAACGCGCAGGCCCGAAGCGCCGAGGAAGAGTTCGCTCGAGAGCTGACCGAAATACTGCGAATTGTTGCGCGCCCCGAACACGGCGAGTTCGGTGCGCTCGCCCATCGCGGTCATCGAGTTGACGCCGCCGACCAGCAATCCCTGGAACGGACCGACGCGCTCGTAGCCCCGGTTGTCGAGGTTGAGATAGCCGCTATACGGCTTGCGCTCGACCTGGACGACGAGTTGGAGCGCGCCGGGTTCCGATTGCAGCGGCCTGACGGTCCCGCCGATCCGCATGCCCGGGACATCGGCCGAGAGCAGCAGCGCGCGCTCGAGCGCCGCCGCGCTGGCCGGCCGCTGGCCGACCAGTTTCTGGAGAAAGCCGAGGATCTGCGCGCCGGCCGGACCGATCGCCTCGCGATCGCCCTCGATTCGCACCTCGGCGACGAAGCCCTCGACGACCGCAATGGTGAGCGCGGATTGCCGGTCGGGCAGTTGAGCGAGACCGACGCTGACCGAGACGAACGGATAGCCGGCGTCGCGATAGGCGCGCAGCACGGCAAGCCGCGCCTCTTCGATCCGCGACTGCGGCACCGCCGCCGATGTGATGTCGCCGATGCGGCGAAGGAGTTCGGCTTCCGGCAGCGCCGTGTTGCCGCTGAACGCGACGCGGGCGATGCGGATCGGTGCGGCCTGGGCCGGCCCCCGCTGCTGCTCGATGATCGGCGCGCCCTGGATCGCTGGACGAAGCTGAGGTGCCGTCTGCGGCGCCATCCGTTCGACCGGATTGGCGCTCGGTGGCGTCTGAGCGCTGGCCCAATGGCCGGCGCCAAGAATTGCCGCAGCAGCAAAAAGGATCGGCCGCATGATTTTTGTCCGCCCTATTAACCCGCGACAAATAGGGGGCAAGTTTTCCTTTAAAGTCAATCGGAATCATGGTTCCGGCCCCGCGATGGCGACGGTGGCCGCGAACCTCAATCGTTCGATGGATGTCAGTCCGCGCGCTTCATCGCCGCCCCGAACCCGGCCAGGGGGATCGGGATCCCGATCTTCTGACCCGCGGTCTCGTAACGGATCTCCAGTTCGCCCGCCCGCGCCAGGCTTGCGGGATCGACACCGCGCGGCGCCAGCGCCACACAGCCGCCGGTCTGGCAAGTCTGGTAAGTGGCGCGTTGCGGTGCGCCACGATCGACCACGATCTCAGGCGGCGACAGCAGATTGACCCCCAGCGGGGTGGTCAGCAGGATCCTCTGGTCGGCCCCCTCGCGCACCAGTTCGATCGCCAGCAGACGCTGCCCGTTCTCCCGGAACGCCTCGAAAATTACGTTGCATTGCATGAGGTTGCGGTTGTTTGCCGGGCTCTGGCAGACAACGCGCCAGCCACGGTCGAGCACCGCCAGACCCGACGCCGCCTGCGCCGGTGCCGGCGCGGCGGGCGGGGCCACGGCGGGTGCGACCGCACTCTGGCCGGCGGCGGCAGGCTGGGTCTGGCCACCGCCCTGCGAGGCGCGCGCGGGCGATCGCGCCGGGGGCTGGGCCGGTGGGGCCTGGGTCTGCGCAGGCTGGCCGGTCGGCGCCGGGGGCGGCGGAACCTGCTGGCCGGTCGCCGGCGGCGCCAAGGCGGCGATCGAGGCAAAGGCGATGGCGAAAAGCGCGGTTCCCGTCCGGGGTGACGGCTTGCTCATGCTGACCCTCGGTGGACGCCTCTGACGTGTCATGGACGGCGACGGGCCGAGAGGCTCCGCCAGCGGCGCTGCGACGCGATGATGGCCAATGCCGCCGCCAGCATGCCGTTGTCGCGCCAATCCGCGAGGCGCCGGGACCGCAGCCGCGCCAATGCCTCGTGATCGATGCCGAGAAAGGACAGCGAGGCGTCGCGATCGGCCTCCGTCTCCTCGGTGAGCAATCCGGCCTCGGCCAGGGTACGACCGAAGGCGCGGGTCGCCGCCAGTTCCTGCTCGAAGCGAAGACAGAAGCCCATCGCATGACCGATCGCATCCGAGGTGCCGTCGGCGCGGAAGACCGGGTCGCCCTGTCCCGCGGCGAAGTGCCGGGCCGTCAGGTCCGCGGCCAGGACGAAATGTCCCGCTGCCGGCGTTCCGGACTGCGCAAGCAGGAATGGATAGCGCCTCAGCCAAGCCGGGATATAGGGCCCCAGCCAGTTGCCGGACGGGTCGAGGAACAGGTTCTCGCCGCTGGCGAAGCCCAGCACCGCGACGGCGATCGGATCGCCGCCCTCGGCGCGGACCAGAGCCAGGGGACAGAACCGGGCGAGATGGACAAACTCCGACAGGACCACAGGCAGCGAATTGGTGCCGGCCGCGAAGGCGAAATCCGCCCCCGGCGCGAAGCGCAGCGACGCGTGCCGGTCGCGGTCGAGAACGCTGGCCGAGGCATAGAGCACGGGCAGCGTGCCGCGCAATTCGCGGTCCGGACCCGTCGCCGGTTTTGCTTCCGGTTTCGTCGCCATTCGGTGCGCAGGCTATCGCCGCGATCCGACGGTCGCCACAAAAAATCTCTCCAGCGCGGAAACCCTGAGGGTTCCTGCGCGGGAGAGGGGTTTGAGGAACAACCATGCCGCGGCGGCCGAGGCTGATCCTGGCGGGGGCGCCGACGCATCTCGTCCAGCGTGGGGTGGACCGCCAACCCTGATTCTTTGCGCCCGAGGACCGCGCCTTGTGTCTGGACCTTCTGGCCGAGCATGCGCAAGCCGCGCGGTGCGCGGTCCACGCCTTCGTCCTGATGACCAACCATGTCCATCTGCTGATCACGCCCGAGACCGCGCAAGGCCCCTCGCGGCTGACATATCTGCTCGGCCAGCGCTATGTCCGCGCCGTCGACCGCGCCCATGGGCGCACCGGCACGCTGTGGGAAGGCCATTTCCGGTCGACGGTCGCCGCCGACGAGGCGCATGTCCTCGCCTGCTACCGCCATGTCGAACTCGACCCGGTCCGCGCCGGCCTGGTCGAGGATCTCAGCGCCCATCCATGGTCCAGCTGCCGCGCCAATGCCGACAGCCTGGCACGCAAGATGCCTGCCCCGCATCCCTGCTATCTCGCGCTGGGCCCGGACGACTCCAGCCGCCGCGCCGCCCATCGCGCGCTGTTCGAGACGGCCCTTCCGTCCGAGATCCGGTCGCGCATCCGCAGAGCCACGAACGCCAACGATACGCTTGGCGACGACCGGTTCCGCATCCAGGTGGAAGCGATGCTGGGACGGCGGATCGCGCCGCTGCAGCGGGGGCTGAAGAAGAAGGCACCATTCTCCAGCGCTGAACCCTGGCCGGGTTTCAGCGCTGGAGACGGATCTCAGCGCAGCCCGTCCTTGCCCTCGATCTGGTCCTTTGTGAGGCCGCCGATGCGTGGGCTGGGACGTCCGGAATCGGTGACGACGACCGCGACGAGGATCTCGTTGGCGCGCGGCGAGTCGTTCAGCCGGACTTCCATCGCGTCGAAATGGCTGCGCACATAGGCGGCGTCCTTGTGCCCCAGCGGCACGTCGATCGTCGATCCGGGACCGCCCATCTTCTTGGCCGACGGGACCAGCGCCGCTCCCTTTTCGACCGCCGCGCGCAGCGGCTTGCCGAGGCGCGGATGAAGGATCGCCGCGGCATGCTCGAGTTCGCCGGCCTCGCCGACGATCGCCGCCTTGCCGTAGCTCTCGGCCTCCCCCGGCGCGACGCCCAGCGCCTCGACGGCGCGACGGCCGAGCAGGTCGCCCAGTTCCTCGCCGATCGCCATCAGCTCCTCGAGATCCGCCTCGAAGCGGCCGGCGCAGGGATTGGCGATCACCGCGACCGCGGCGGCGCGACGTGTCGGCGGCGACACCGCACGGCCCATCTCGGCATGGGTCTCGTCGACGATCGTCGCGAGCTTGCGGATCCTCGCCTTCATCGCAGACCGTCCTCTCCCTTGATCTCGCTGGCGCGCAGGCCACCGACGCGGTCATGGACCCGCCCGCCGGTGCTCATGACCAGGATCAGCACCATCTCGTCTGCCCGCGGCGCGTCGCCGACGCCGACTTCCATGGCGTTGAAATGCCCGCGCACATAGCTGGCATTGATATGCGTCACCGGCACGTCGAGCCGGGCGCCGACCGGTCCGACCTTCTTCGTCGAGGGGACGATCGCCTTGGCCTTGCCCAGAAGGTCGCGCATCGCATAACCACCGGGCACATGCCAGAGCGCGCCATGCTCGAGTTCGCCGGCCGCGCCGACGATGGCGCCCTTGCCGAAACCCTCGATCGCGGCGAGATCGCCACCGGTCAGCGCCTTGGCCAGCCGCGTCGACATCTCCAGGCCGAGCGGTCGCAACTGCTCCATCATCGGCATGATGTCGGGGACATACCGCCCCGCGAAGGGATTGCGGATGACCGCCGCGATCGCACCCAGCTTCAGCGGCCTGTCTGCCGGTGGGCCGCCCTCGTGGAACACCTCCTCCACGAAGACCGCGAATTTCCTGACCTCGATGCCGTTGATGTCCATGTCCTCCGCCTCTCCTGCCCGGCCCTCACGCGGCAAGCCGGTGCGCGTCCAGGCCGGCGCCGGCCAGGACGCCGCTCAATACCAGCACCGCCGCGACGATGCGTCCAGCGCGGCGCATGTCCTCGGCGACCGCGAGCCCCCGCCTCAGCGCCGCACGGATCTCGACCGCGTCGAGCGCGCCGAGCCCCACCGTGACCGGGATGTCGCCGAGGTCGCTGTCCGGGTCGAGCGCCGCGGCCGGCAGGCGGCGGATCGCCGGATGGCCAGGCAGGTCGACCGCGTTCGCGACCACCGTCGCCGCCGCATCGGCTTCGGCCGCGCTCGCCGCGAGGATGGTGACCGCGTCCGCGATGCCGCGCGAGAAGCTGCGCCCGCCCTCGCCCTTGGTGGCGCGGCCCGAGGTGGCGATGCCCCGCGCCGGCAGGGCGTGCTCGAGCACGAAGCGGCCATCCAGCGCGGGGTGCGCGACATCGGCCACCAGGCCGCAGGTCAGCTGCGCGCCCGGCGCAAGATGGAAGGCGATGTCGCCGCCGTCGTTCACATAGGCGCGCATCAGCCGCCGGCCCTGCGTCATCCGTGCGAGCATGTGGTCGGCCACCGCGCCGGCGACCGCCGCCATCGGCGTGATGAAGCCGTGCCCGGCATGCGGCAGGCAGGCGCGTCGCATGCGCTCGGCGACCGGGCCGGCGAAGGGAGCGGCGCCGACCGGGGCGCGCAGTCGGCCGAGCTCGGCGCACAGCGCCGGCAGCACCTCGGGAAACGCGGCGCGCGCCTGGCCGTAGGCGGCCGCGATCTCCGCCGCTTCGCCCCAGGCCTCGATCACCAGATCGATCGGGCCATGCTGCAGATGCAGGCGCCGGCCGTCGGGGAGCATCCGTGCGATCGCGCCCATCGTCTCACCGCAGCGGCCAGGGATTGGCGGCAGGCCAGGGCCGCCCTTCCAGCCGTTCGACGTCGCGCAGCGAGGACAGCGGCCGGACATGGTCGACATGCCCCCCCATCGCTCGATAGGCGGCGAGCGGCATCGTGAATTCCAGCGGCGCCACCAGCGCCGGCGTCGGAACGTAGCCGAACGATCCCACCGGCATCGCCGTGACGTCCGCCATGTAGGTGATGCCCCCACCCGGCCAGACATGGACCGGCGCGCCACCCGAGGTGACGCGCGTGATCTCCTGGCGCACCGAGCGCGTCAGCCGCACGGGGTTCTCGGTGACCCCGGCACGCAGGCTGCCGCCGGCGCCGGCCATGAACACGACGCTGCACAGCGCCGGCTCGCAATTCTCGCCGATCCGTTCCACGACCCGGGCGATCGGTGCAGGCATCGCCGCGCACCGCGGGCGAAGCTGGTCGTCGAGCACGAACCACGCCGCGTGCTCGCCGGTCGTCGACACCATCAGCAGCCGCAGTCCGGGCCAGGCGGTCCTCGGATCTATGCTCTCGATGATCGCCAGCGGATCGACGATGTCGGTGCCGCCCCAGCCGGTGCCCGGGTTGGCGACCTGGAAATAGCGGCCCGGGGTCGACCTGCGGCCGCGCACGCGGATGCCCGCATGGCGCATGTCGAGGAAACGTCCGGCCTGATGCTCGGTGAGCACGCCGGTGATGTGGTCGTCGACGACGATCACTTCGTCGGCATGGCCATGCCACTGCCTGGCGAAGATGCCGATCGTCGCGGAGCCGCAGCCCACGCGCATCCGCTCCTCGTGCTTGCCGTCGATGACCGGCGGCTTGCCCGCCTGGACGACCACTGCGGCGCCGCCGTCGATCGTCATCTCCACGGGCTTCAGCGCGCAGAGATCCAGCATCGCCTCGCAGGTGACGACGCCCTCCTTCTTGCTGCCGCCCGTCAGGTGACGCACGCCGCCCAGCGACAGCATCTGCGATCCGTACTCGGCCGTGGTGACATGGCCGATCTGCTCGCCCTTCACCCGCACCGCCGCCTGCTCGGGACCGAGATAACGGTCGGTGTCGATCTTCGCCTTGATCCCGCAATAGCTGAAGATCCCCTCGGTCACGACCGTGACCATGTCGACGCCGCCGACCTGCGCGGACACGATGAAGGGAGCGGGCTTGTAGTCCGGGTAGGTCGTGCCCGCGCCGATGCCGGTCACGAAGGTCTCGCCGTCGCGCAGCAGGGACCCGTTCCAGCGCTCGCCCGCGAAGGGCACCATCTGGCCCTCCTTCTCTTGCGTGCGCTCGAGCACCACGGCCGGCGCCAGCCGCGCCAGCCTGCCATCGACATTGCCGTAGCGGTCGCACGCGCCCGTCTTTCCGGGACGGATCCGGCACAGCACCGGACAGGCGTCGCAGACGACGATGCCGTCGGCGCTCACGATGCCGCTCCCGCCGCCAGCAACGCCGCGCGCACCCGGTCGGGCGTCGCTGGAACCCGGCGGATCCGCACGCCGGTCGCGTGATGGATCGCGTTCAGGATCGCCGGCGCGGTCGGGATCAGCGCCGGCTCGCCGATGCCCTTGGCGCCATAGGGTCCGAGCGGTTCGGCGTCCTCGATCAGCAGCGTCTCGATCGGCGGCACGTCGCCGATGGTCGGGATCAGATAGTCGTGCAGGTTCTCGGTGCGGCCGGGCAGGTATTCCTCCATCAGCGCAAGGCCCAGCCCCTGCGCGATGCCGCCATGGATCTGGCCTTCGACCTGCTGCGGATTGACGGCTCGGCCGACATCGTGCGCGGCGACGATGCGGCACACCTTCACCGTTCCCAGCGCGATGTCGATCTCGATCGCGGCCAGCTGCGCCGCGAAGCCGTAGGTCGCGTAGGGCACGCCCTGCCCGTCGGCATCGAGGCCGGTGGTCGGCGGATCGAAGCGCCCATGACCGATCGCGACGAAGCCCGGGCGGATCTCGGGCAGCGTCGCGAGATCGGCGTTGCCGAGCCGCGCGAGCCGGGCCCGGAGGTCCTCCGCCGCCAGCCTGACCGCATTGCCAGACACGAATGTCTGACGGGAGGCCGATGTCTTGCCCGCGTCCAGCGTCAGATCGGTGTCGCCCGTCACCAGCCGGATGCGCGAGGCAGGCACGTCCAGCGTCTGGGCGGCGATCTGGGTCATGATCGTGTTCGACCCCTGGCCGATGTCGAGCGCCCCGGAGAACAGCGTGAAGCTGCCGTCGCGCGCGGCGCCGATCTCCATCTCGGCGGGGTTCGACATCGAGGTGTTGCCGATCCCGTACCACATGCAGGCGACGCCCACCCCGCGTCGCAGGGCGCCCGAGGCGCCGCGGTTGAAGGCCTCGGCCTCGGCGCGCAGCGCCTGCCAGCGCGGCCGCAGCGCCTCGAGACAGGCCGGCAGGCCGGCGCTGGCCGTCAGCACCTGGCCGGTCGCGGTCATCGAGCCGGCGCGCAGCGCGTTGCGATGACGGAACTCGAGCGGATCGATGCCGAGCCGCCCGGCGAGTTCGTCCATCAGCGTCTCGTGCGCCACCGCGGCCTGCGGCACGCCGAAGCCGCGGAACGCGCCCGACGGCGGCGCGTTGGTGTGGATCGCGCGCGTGGTGGCGCGGACATGCGGCACCTCGTAGGGACCGGTCGCGTGCACGGGCACGCGGTTGGCGACCGTCGGTCCCCAGGACGCATAGGCACCGGTGTCGAAATCGCCGTGGAAGACCACGCTGGTCAGCCGGCCCCGCGCATCGGCCGCGAAGCGGGCCGCGATCCGGGCGGGATGCCGCTTGGTGGTGGAGGCCATCGATTCCGGGCGCGTGTAGATGCACCGCACCGGCCGGCCAAGATGCCACGCGGCGAGGGCGATCAGCGGCTGCACCGACAGGTCGAGCTTGCCGCCGAAGCCGCCGCCCACCGCCGAGGGGATGATCCGCACTTGCGACGGCTTCAGCCCCATGACATGCGCCACCTCGTCGCGGTCCATGTAGGGGGTCTGGGTGGTGACGAAGATCTCGATGCGATCGCCGGCGCGCCGCGCCCAGCCCGCCTCGGGTTCGAGGTAGGCGTGCTCGACGAAGCTGGTCTCGAAGCTGCCGGAGGCGACGGCAGCCGCGCCGGCCTCCGCGGCCTCGGGATCGCCCCGGGCGACGCGGCCGCGGACCAGCACGTTGTCGGGCAGTCTCGCGTGCAGCGCCCGGGCGCCGGGCGCGGTGCCGCCGTCGATGCCGAGAACGGGCTCGACCGGCGCCCAGGAGACCGGTACGTCCTCGTCCCGGATCGCGGCGATCGTGGCCGCATCGCCGACCAGGGCCAGCACCGCCTCGCCGCGGAAGCGCACCTCGCCATCCGCGAGGACCGGCTGGTCCTTGCCGACCGGATAGATGCCGAAGGCGTTCGGCCCGACCATGTCGGCGGCGGTGAACACCCGCGCCAGACCTGGAAAGCGCGCATGGAGCGGTCCCAGATCGCCGATGGCGAAGCGCGCGGCGGCATGCGGCGAGCGCAGCGCGCGCAGGACCAGCGCGTCGGACGGCCAGCGATCCGCGCCATAGGCGTCGGCACCGGTCAGCTTCGGCATGCCATCGACCTTGGCGAGGCGGGCGCCGACGCCGCCCGCGCCGTCCGGCTCGGATGCCGGCACCGGCGCGGCGAGGCTCAGCACCGCCTCGACGATCTTGCGATAACCGGTGCAGCGGCACAGGACGCCGCCCAGCGCGTCGAGGATTGCGGCCTCGCTGGGGGCCGGCTCGCGCGCCAGCAGGTCCTGTGCCGCCATCAGCATGCCCGGCGTGCAGATGCCGCATTGCGCCGCGCCATGGGCATGGAAGGCCATCTGCAGCGCCGACGGCACGCCGTCGCGCGCCAGCCCCTCGACGGTCTCGACGGCGCGCCCCTCGACCTGTCCGACCGGAACCAGGCAGGCGCAGACCTGGGCACCGTCGAGCCGCACGGTACAGGCGCCGCAATCCCCTGCATTGCAGCCGATCTTGGTACCGGTGAGACCGAGTTCCTCGCGCAGCACGTCGGCCAGCCGCGCGATCGGCGCAGCCGCGACCTCGACGGGGCGGCCATTGACGCTGAAGGCGATGGTCACGCGGTCATCTCCAGGATCAGCCGCCGCAGCTGGGTGGCCACGGCGTCGGCGCGATAGGCCGCGCCGCCGCGAACGTCGTCGATCGGCGCCAGCGGCGACAGGTCGGCGGGCTCGATCGCGGGCGGCGTCGCGCCCAGAGGATGGCCCAGCAGCCTCGCCTCCAGCCGCGGCAGGCGCCGTGCCACGGGCGCGCAGGCGCCGACGGCGATGCGCGCGGCCGCGATCCGGCCATCGGCGATCTCGATCACGCAGGCCGACATCACGATCGAGATGACCAGATAGCGCCGCGCGCCCAGCTTGGCGAAACCGCCGCGCGCGGGATGCAGCGGCCGCGGCACGCGCAGCCCGACGACGAGTTCGCCGGGGTCGCGCGCGATCCGCCGGTTCCCCAGAACGAATTCGCCGACCGGCATCTCGCGCCGGCCCTCGCGGCTGCGCAGTTCGACGCGCGCGTCCAAGGCCATCAGGTTCGGGATGCCGTCGGCCGCGGGCGATGCGTTGCAGACGTTGCCGCAGAGCGTGCCGGCGTTCTGGATCTGCACGCCGCCGATCTCGCGCGCCGCCGCCTTCAGCCCGTCGAACAGCGGCGGCAGATCCGTCGCCAGCAGCGCAGACCATGTGCATCGCGCCGGGATCCGCCATCCCGCCTCGTCCTCCTCGATATGCAGCAGCGCATCGATGCCGGAGATGTCGAGGATCGCCTCGTCGAGCGGCCGTCCGACGCGCGCCGGATAATAGTCCGTGCCGCCGGCCAGCACCGTTCGCGGCCCGTCGCCGAGCGCGCGCAGCGCCTCGTCCAGATCACGCGGCCTCAGATAGCTCGCCACGTTCCCTCCCGGCCAGAGATCATTCGCCTACGAACAGTCTGCCGACCTGGCCAGCGGCCTGTCAATCGCGGGCCGACGCAAGATCGAACAAGGGGTCACACCCCTCGCATCGCTCCTCGCGGCTGCGGACCTTCCGCGGATGCCGGGGCCCAGCGCTCGAGACCGCCCGGGCCGACGCGCAAGCTGGAGAGGCGGCGGTTCTCGTGGCGCAGGCGCCAGGTCATCAGGGCGTCGAGGGCGGCGAGGCGCGCGCCGGCGGCCGTCGCGTCGCGCGCCAGGTCGCGGTGGCCGCGCGGATCGGCGGCGAGGTCGAAGAACAGCGGCGGGCCCTCGGCGAAATGGACGTAGAGCGACGTGGCGTCGAGGCGCGCGACCAGCGCCGCCCGGTCGGGATCGGCGCCCGGCATGCCGCGGGTCAGCGTCCGGAAGTCCAGTTCCCAATGGGCCGCATCGCGCCACGTCGCCGGCTCGTGGCCGCGCAGCCAGGGCTGCAGCGCAGCGCCATCGCAGGCCGCCGGCGTCTCCAGACCCAGCGCGGTCAGCACCGTCGGCATGACGTCGACCGACTCGGTGAAGGCGTCGACCACGCGGCCGCGCGCCGCGGCGTCAGGCGCCGAAACGATCAGCGGGATATGGAAAGCCTGCGGGTGGAACCCCATTTTTCCGTACAGCCCGTGATCGCCGAGATACTCGCCATGGTCGGCGGTGAAGACGACCAGCGTCCGTTCGCGCTGGCCGCTCTCGTCGAGCCAGGCCAGCAGACGTCCGACGTGATGATCGACCTCGGTCATCAGCGCGTAGTAGGTCGCGCGCAGAGCCGCCGCCTCGGCCGCCCCGAGGTCGCGCGCGGCACCGGCGAAACCCGGCACCAGGCTGGAGACCGGAAAGCGCGCGCGCAATCCGTCGACCAGAGGATGCAGCCCGTCTGGCGCCGGAGGCAGCGCCGCACCCACCGCGCCATCGGCGTAGAGCCGGCGGAACTCGGCCGGCGCCGTCCAGGGCGGATGCGGCCGCAGGAACGAGACATGCGCGAACCACGGCCTGCCGTCGCGCGTGCCCAGCCAGTCGAGCGCCGCATCGGCGATGAAGGCGGTCTCGGAATGCGCGGCGGCGAAGCGCGCGGGGCCCCCGATCCGGCCGTCGGCCGGCGCATAGGCCAGGGCCGGCGTGTCGAGGCCGCGATAGCCCTGGCGGCGCAGCCAGGCGAGCCAGGGCCGCGAATCTTCCGGCAGCGCCTGTCCGACGTCATAGCCCGGAAGCACGCCCTCGTAGGTGAAGAGACGCGGATCGTTCGGCGCGAGCCCCTCGGGATCCGGGCTCGTGTCGGTGTAGCCGAACAGGGTCGGCGCCAGCCCCGCCTGGCGCGCCTCGAGCGCCATGTTCGCATGCCGGCGGTCGAGCGGCGTGCCGTTCATCACCGACCGGTGGTTGTGCAGATAGAGGCCGGTATGCAGGCTGGCCCGCGCCGGCCCGCAGGGCGCGGTGACCGTGAAATGGCGCGCGAACCGCGTGCCCGTGGCCGCCAGCCGGTCGAGATTCGGCGTGCGCACGACGCCGTGACCGAGCGCGCCCAGCGCGTCGCCGCGCCACTGATCGGCGGTGATCAGCAGGACATTGGCGGCCTCGGCCATCGCGCCGTCACTCCGCCGCCGCAGCGACCGGCCGCAGCCGCAGGCGGCGCAGGCAACGGTCGATCCAGGCCCGGGTCAGTTTCTCCGCGACGCCGTTCTGGCGCAGCCGGTCGTTCAGCATCGCCCAGTCGACGCGGTCGAGCGGCTGATCCTGGTTGAAGCAGGAGAACACGACCGTCTCCTTGCCGGTCGCCGGATCGACCCAGCGCTGCAGGCATTGGGCGCAGATCTCCTTCATCATGCACTGCATGGGCGAGTTGATCGAACCGATCGCGCAATGCGCGGGCTTGAGCAGCGGCCGCAGCACGTCGTGGCGCGCGGCGGCCACCGCCGCCATCATCCGGTCCGAGCCGATGGCGACGATGCGATCGGCGTCCGCCAGCCGGACGGACTGGTCGCCCAGCGCGCCCTCGCCATAGGCGCGCATCGCCGCCACGATGTTGCCGACGAAGCTGCGGTCCTGCGGCCGGCCGGGCGCGAAGCCCGGCGCCTCGTCGCAGCACCAGATGACGATGTCGGCGGCGGCCTCGATCTCGGCGACCTTGTAGCGATCCTGGATCTTCTTGTAGCCGGCGAAGTAGACGACCCGCGAGCCCGCCTGGCGCAGCGCCCGCCCGATCGAGAACAGCACCGCGTTGCCGAGACCGCCGCCCACCAGCGCCACGGTCTCGCCCGCCGGCGTTTCGGTCGGCGCACCGGTCGGCCCCATCAGCACGACGTCCTCGCCGGGCTTCAGGATCGCGCAGAGGTCCGAAGACCCGCCCATCTCCAGCGCGATCACCGACACCAGACCACGCGCGGGGTCGGTCCAGGCGCCGGTCATCGCGAGGCCCTCCATCGCCAGAACGGTGCCGTCGACGCGCGGCGCGCCGGTCTCGAAATTCTGCAGCCGGTAGAACTGTCCGGGCATGAAGCTGCGCGCCGCGCGCGGCGCCTCGACGACGACCTCGACGATGGTCGGGGTAAGCCTGTTGACCTCGTGGACCCGCGCGCGCAGCTCGTGCGCGAGCCGCGCCAGGAGCGCCGCCGGCTCGACATGCGTCGCCGGCCGCGCGGCCAGCACCCGGCTGACGACCGGATATCCCTGCTTGGCGCCGCCCATCGCCTTGACGACATTCCCGAAGAAGGACGGGTGCAGGTCGCCGAAGAAGCTGACGAAGCGTCCGTCGGCGGCGCGATGCATCAGCACCTCGGCCGATTTCGGCTTCGACATCGCGCGCTCGGGCGAGACCCGGGCGCCGCTTTCGTCGATCGCCTCGAAATAGCGCCCGTCCAGGCGGATGCGCCCGTCCTCGCGCGCCAGCACGGTGTTCGGCTGCGTGCCCGCCGCGACCAGGATGGCGCGGGCCGGCAGGATCGTCTCCTCGCCCCCCGCCTCGCCCTTGCGGACGACGCGCAGCCCGGCGGCGTGGCCATGGCGGTCCAGCACGACTTCGACCGGCGTCAGCCCCTCGGCGAAGCGGACCCCCTCCTCCATCGCCTTGGCGACTTCCTCGTGGTTGAGCGTGTAGCTCGGCGCCTCGGCGAGCCCGCGGCGATAGGCGATGGTCGCGCCGCCCCAGCCCTCCAGGAGGTCGCGCAGGCGCGGAGCCCGGCCTTCGGCCGCCGCGCGCGCCCGCTCGTCGCGGATCGCGCGGCCATGGGCCAGGAACTCGGCCGCGATCTCGGCCTCCTCCCCGGCGAAAGCCGGCGCCGTCCCCTCGGCGGCGAGCGTGTCGTGGCGTGCCGCGAATTTCTCGACCTGGCGCGCGTAATAGGCGAGCGACTCGGTCGCCGTGTCGATCGCGGTCAGCCCGCCGCCGATGACGACGATCGGCATGCGCAGCTGCAGATTGGCGATCGATTCGGTCTTCGCCGCACCGGTCAACTGCAGCGCCATCAGGAAGTCCGAGGCCTGACGCACGCCGCGCGCCAGGCCGTTCTTCATCTCGATCACCGTGGGGCGCCCTGCGCCCATGCACAGCGCGACATGGTCGAAGCCCAGTTCCCAGGCGTCGTCGAGGGTCAGCGTGCCGCCGAAGCGCACGCCGCCATGCAGCGCGAAGGACGCGCGACGTTCCAGCAGCAGCCGGATGAGCTTGAGGAAGTTCTTGTCCCAGCGCACCGTGATCCCGTACTCGGCCACGCCGCCGAAGCCGGCCAGCACGCGCGAATCGAGATCCTCCCGCAGCGTGGCCGCGTCGCGCACCGGCGCGAAGGGCACGCGCGCGCCGCCCGGCCCGACGCCCGACAGCGACGGATCGAGCGGCTCGATCTTCAGACCGTCGATCCCCACCACCATGTGCCCGTCGTTGAGCAGATGATGCGCCAGCGTGTAGCCCGCCGGTCCCATGCCGACCACCAGCACCTTGCGCCCGCTGCCGGGCCGCGGCAGCGGGCGACGGATGTCGAGCGGATTCCAGCGCGTCAGCAGCGCATAGATCTCGAAGCCCCAGGGCAGCGCCAGCACGTCCTTGAGCACGCGGGTCTCGGCCTGCGGGATGTCGACCGGCTCCTGCTTCTGGTAGATGCAGGCCTTCATGCAGTCGTTGCAGATGCGATGCCCGGTGCCCGCGCAGAGCGGGTTGTCGACCGCGATCGTCGCCAGCGCCGCGACGGCATGACCGCGGGCGCGCAGCGTGTGCATCTCGCTGATCTTCTCTTCGAGCGGGCAGCCCGCCAGCGTGACGCCGTGCTGGCTCTTCTGAAAGGCGCCGGTCTTGCGGTCCTTGAGCCCCTTCGAGCAGGAATCCTTGCCCTGCGGATGGCACCAGATGCAGTAGTTGACCTGGTCGAGCGCCTGCACCGGATCCATCCCCGGATCGGTGAGGCCGAAGGCGTCGCGCTCGCGCCAGTCATGTGCCGGCAGGCGCATCATCGCGACCCCGTCGCGTTCGATTCGCTCGACCGGCACCAGGCTCGCCGGGTCGATCCGGCGCGGGGCGCGGAACAGGACGCCGCCTGCATGGCGCGCCCGTCCCGCGGGCGTCAGCGTCGCCCAGGCGGCATAGCGCTCGGCGGCGGCCAGCGCGGGTCCATGCGCGGCCTCGTCCGCCGACCAGCGCAGGACATGGCGTGCGAAGGACGCCTCGGTCAGCGCCTCGCCGGCCGCGGCTTCGAACTGGGCCGCGAGCGCCGCGCCGTCGAAGCCAGCCGCGGTCTCGGGCTTGTGCGCCTTGAGCGCGCGGCGCTGGACGAAGCCGCGCTTGGCTTCCCAGACCGGGTCGAGGCTGCGGGTCGCCGCGGCCAGCGCCCCCAGTTCGGCGCCGATGCCGAAGAGCACGCCCATGAAGCGGTCGAGCGCCGGACCGAGATCGACGATCAGGCCCGATTCGTCGAGCGGCAGCAGGCTGTCCGGCGCGGCGCGCGCCGCGAGCAACCGGTTGGCGAGACCGCCGTCCTGGGCCTGGAGCCAGTCGACGAAGGCGCGGTCGAGGCGGACAAGGCCGTCGCGGGCATGAAGATCGGCGAAGGAGAGGCCGAAGGACAGGTCGAGGCGGTCGGACATCGCGTCAGCTCAGCTTTCGAAGGAGGTCGACGAAGAGCGCCCGCTGAGCGGCGGGCAGGGGTGCAAGTGTCTCGCGCGTGATGCGGCGGGCGACGGCGACCGCACGTCGCGCCAGACGCTCGCCCGCCTCGGTCAGGCTGAGGACCATCACGCGGCGATCGTCGGGGTCCGGCTGCCGCGCGACGAGGCCGCGTGCGACCAAGCGCCGCACCACGCCCTGGATGGTCGCTGGATCCATCGCCGTCATGCGGCCGAGATGGTTCTGCGTCGCCGGACCGCCTTCGCGGATCCGCGCCAGGGCGGCGAACTGGGTCGGGGTCAGGTCGATCGAACCCATCATCTCGACGAACAGCGACGTATGGCGCTGATGCGCGCGGCGCAGCAGATGCCCGGCCTGATCCTCGAGCCGGTAATCCTCGCGCGCGCGCTGGCGCGGAGCTTGGGAGGGCGGTGCCACCGCGCGGATCCTCGCCGCCATGTCGTATGTGTACGAACAGAGTGCCGTCGGCGCGCGAGCCGGTCAAGGCGGCTTGCGCGACGGCGGGTGCGGATCTATTTCGCCGGGCGCATGAACGCAAGCGCCGATCCCCTCCGTCCCGTCCGGCTCTGGCTTTTCCTGTGCGCCGCCCTGATCTTCGCCATGGTGGTGATCGGGGGCATCACGCGGCTGACCGAGTCCGGCCTGTCGATCACCGAATGGCGCCCCATCACCGGCACGATCCCGCCGCTGAGCCGGGCCGAATGGGACGCGGAGTTCGCCAAGTACCAGCGCATCCCCGAGTTCCGCGAGAAGAACGCCTCCATGACCCTGGACGAATTCAAGGTCATCTTCTGGTGGGAATATGCCCATCGTCTCTGGGGGCGGCTGATCGGCGTCGCCTTCGCGCTGCCGCTGGCGTGGTTCGCGCTGACGGGGCGGGTGCGCGGCCGGCTGCTCGGCCGGTTGACGGTGCTGCTGGCGCTGGGCGGGCTGCAGGGCGCGATCGGCTGGTGGATGGTCGCCTCCGGACTGGTCGAGCGGACCGATGTCAGCCCCTACCGGCTTGCCGTCCATCTGTCGCTGGCGCTGGTCATCTTCGCGCTGATCCTGCGGCTTGCGCTCGAACTCGGCGATGGCGATCCGCCGCCGCGCCCGGGCCCCTATCGCCCGGCCGGGCGCGCGGTGCTGGCGGCGCTGGGCCTGACCATCGTCGCCGGCGCCTTCGTCGCGGGCAACGACGCGGGCTTCGTCTACAACAGCTTCCCGCTGATGGACGGGCGGCTGGTGCCGGCCGGCTACGGCGACCTGTCGCCATGGTGGCGAAACGCCTTCGAGAACGTCGCGGCGGTGCAGTTCAACCATCGCTGGATGGCGATCGCCACCGCGGCGCTGATGCTTGGCTACGCCGCATGGCTGCACACGGCGCTGGCCGAGCCGGGGGTACGGCGGCTGGCGGCATGGCTCGGCGTCGCGGTCCTCGGACAGGTCGGGCTCGGGATCCTCGCCCTGCTGCATGCCGTGCCGGTGGCGCTCGGCGCGGCGCACCAGGCCGGCGCCGTCATCCTGCTGGCGCTGGCGCTGGCGACCCATCGCGCGGCGTCGCGCAGCGTGCGCACAGCCCGCTGACCTCGACCACGCGCTGCTCGATCGCGAAGCCCGCCGCCGCAGCCGCGGCGTCCAGCGACGACGCCACGGCGCGGTCGTCCAGTTCGATCGCGGCGCGACAGCTTCGGCAGATCATGAACTGGACGTCATGGGGGCGGCCGGGCGCCCGGCAGCCGACATAGGCATTCAGCGACTCGATGCGGTGCACCAGCCCGGCCTGCCGCAGGAAATCGAGCGCGCGATAGATCGTGGGCGGCGCCACCTTGCGCCGAGACTGGGCCTGCATCGCGGCGAGAAGGTCGTAGGCTCCGACCGGATGGTGGTCGCGCCATACGAGTTCCAGCACCTGACGGCGCAGCGCCGTCAGCCGTTCCCCCCGCGCCGTGCAGATCGCTTCGGCAGAGCCGATGGCGGTGGCGACGCAGGCACCATGGTCGTGGTGCGGATCGGGAAAGGCGTCGATGCCGCGCCGGACCGCCCGTCGAGGCATCGCGCCGACGCGCTCCCCGCCGCTCAGAACCGGGGCGCCGCGCCCAGATCGGGCAAGGCGGGACCGAGGCCGCAGCCGCAGAGCGGGCAGGCCATGCCGCGCAGCGCCTCGGCGGCGGCGGCTGGCCCCTGCTCGCCCTCGAGTTCGGCCAGCAATTCGGCGACCAGACGTTCATGCGCGTTGCGGGTCTCGCAGGCGCCGATCAGGGACTGGACGGCCGGCGAAGTCTCTTCCGCGTCGACGATGCGGAACGCCCGCGACGCCGATGGATATGCCGATGCCGCCAGCGCGGCGGAACCGGCGAGAAGGACGCGCAGCGCGAGGCGCCTGGACATCATGGCCTTTTCCTTCCAATCCGACATCGTGACCGGAATATAGGGCGCGCCCCGCGCGCGCGCCACGCCCCCCGGGCGGCCGGGCCGCCTATTCCTTGAAGGCGACGGAGCGGGTCTTCGAGAAGGCCGGCATCAGGACCAGCAGCAGCAGCAGCGCCGCCAGCGCCAGCATCGCGGCGCTGATCGGACGCATCGCGAAGACAAGGGGATCGCCGCGCGACAGCAGCAGGGCGCGGCGCAGATGCTCTTCCATCTGCTGGCCCAGGATGAACCCCAGCAGCAAGGGCGCCGGCTCGCAGTCGAGCTTCTTCAGGACATAGCCCGCGAAGCCGAACACGGCCATGACGTAGAGGTCGAAGGTCGAGTTGTTCAGGCTGAACACGCCGATCGCGCAGAAGGCGAGGATCATCGGAAAGAGGAAATGGTACGGGATCGAGATCATCCGGACCCACAGCCCGATCATCGGCAGGTTCAGCACCAGCAGCATCAGGTTGCCGACCCACATCGACACGATCAGGCCCCAGAACAGGGCGGGCTGCGAGGTCATGACCTGTGGACCGGGCTGGATCCCCTGCAGGATCATCGCCCCGATCATCAGCGCCATCACCGCGTTGGACGGGATCCCCAGCGTCAGCATCGGGATGAAGGACATCTGCGCGCCGGCGTTGTTGGCCGCCTCCGGCGCCGCGACGCCCTCGATCGCGCCCTTGCCGATAAGTTCCTTGTTCCGCGAGAAGCGCTTCTCGATCGCATAGGCGCCGAACGCGGCCAGAGCCGGTCCGCCCCCGGGAAGGATCCCGAGCATCGAGCCCAGCGCCGTGCCGCGCAGGATCGGGGCCGCCATGCGCCGCATGTCCTCGCGGGTCGGCATCAGGCCGGAGATCCGCGAACTGGCAAGGTCGCGCCGGCCCTCGTCCTGGAGATTGGCGATGATCTCGCCGACCCCGAACATCCCCATCGCGACGACCACGAACCCGATGCCGTCGGCGAGTTCGGGGATGCCGAAGGTGTAGCGCTGCGAACCGGCGTTGACGTCGGTGCCGACGACGCCGAACAGCAGGCCGGCCACGATCATGGCCACGGCGTGCAGGATCGCCCCGTTGGCGAGGACGATCGACGCGACCAGTCCCAGCACCATCAGGGCGAAATACTCGGCCGCGCCGAAGGACAGGGCGACCTCGGCCAGCGGCGGCGCGAACAGCGCGATCAGCAGCGTGCACACCGTGCCCGCGGCGAAGGAGGCGATGGCGGCGGTGGCGAGCGCGCGCCCGGCCATTCCCTGGCGCGCCATGCGGTAGCCGTCGATCGTCGTGACGACCGACGAGGTCTCGCCCGGCAGGTTGACCAGGATCGCGGTCGTCGAACCGCCATACTGGGCGCCGTAGAAGATCCCGGCCAGCATGATCAGCGCGGTCACCGGCGGCATGCCGAACGTGGCGGGCAGCAGCATCGCGATCGTCGCCGCCGGCCCCAGGCCGGGCAGCACCCCGATCGCGGTGCCGAGGAACACCCCGATCAGGCAGAACTGCAGATTGACCAGGGTCAGCGAGGTCTGGAACCCGAGCAGCAGATTGGCGAGAAGATCCATGCCCGGCGCCTCAGCGGATCATCCAGTAGGGAAGGAACGGTTCGAACAGGCTGCCGAAGATCGGCATCGGCAGGCCGAGGCCCTTGACGAAGACCGTCACGCAGAAGGCCACGAACAGCGCCAGCCCGCCGAGCGTCCAGGCATCGATCCGGAAGCGGCTGCTGGCGCGGAAGCTGATGCCGCAGAGCGCGATCAGGGCCGGCACGAGACCGAAGGGCACCAGCAGAAACGCGAAGGCGAGGCAACCGGCGAGGATCAGCAGCACAGGGCGCCAGGCGATCGCGGTCACCGGTTCGCCGTCGCGCAGGAAGGCGCGCGCCAGCGACACGACGCCGATCAGCATCAGAAGCGAAGACAGGACGATCGGAAAGTAGCCGGGCCCCATGCGCGCGGCTGTCCCCATCCGGTAGTTGCGGCCGAACCAGTAGAACGCGGCGCCGAGCACGACATAGACGACGCCGGCCCAGAAATCCTTCTCGCTCCTGATCTTCGGCATGTTCCCCCCGCGTCCCCCGGAACGCGCCATGAGGCTAACCGCCGGCGGCGCGACGGCCAAGCCTCTCCACCGCCAGGCCCCCTGGCGGCCGGTCGACCGCCGCGACGGCTTGCCGGAGGTTTCCGCGCTGGAGCGCGTGTCGATCGGCTTGTCGCGCGACGCGCGGCGTCTACCTCTTGGGGATGGACAGCAGGCGGAGACGCTCATGACCGCGCCCATTCTCGTCATCGGCGGCAGCACCGGCATCGGTGCGGCTTTGGCCCGGCGGCTTTCGGCCGGCGGCATGGCCGTCCACGTGATGGCGCGAGCGGGCGAGCGGCTGGACGCCATCGCCCGCGAACTCGGCTGCCCGGCCAGCCCCGTCGACGCACGCGATCCCGATGCGCTGGGAGCGGCGGTGGCCGCGGCCAGCGCGGGCGGGCTGTCCGGCCTCGCCTATTGCGTCGGCTCGATCGTGCTGAAGCCGCTGGCCCAGGTGACCGCAGCCGAGATGGCGCAGGTCTTCGCGCTCAACACCATCGCCCCGGCGATGGCGGTCAAGGCCGCGACGGGCAATCTCGCCGCCGGCTCGGGCGTCGTGCTCTTCTCCACCGTCGCCGCGCGCCAGGGCTTCGCCAACCATGTCGCCATCGCCGCCGCGAAAAGCGGCGTCGAGGGGCTGACCCTGTCGCTGGCCGCCGAACTGGCGCCGCGGCTGCGCGTCAACTGCATCGCGCCAAGCCTGACGCGAACGCCGCTGGCCGCGAAGCTGACCGCCAACGAGACGATGGCGAAGGCGATCGCGGCGCTGCACCCCATCCCACGGCTGGGCGAACCCGAGGATGCGGCGGCGCTGGCCGCCTTCCTGCTGTCGTCCCAGGCGGGCTGGATCACCGGTCAGGTGATCGGCGTCGACGGCGGCCGCTCCACCCTGCGCACCAAGGGCTGAACGGTCGGTCATCCCATGACGACCCTGCGCCTGGTGCTCGGCGACCAGTTGTCGCCGGACATGTCGAGCCTCGCCGACATCGACCGCGCTTGCGACATCGTGCTGCTCTGCGAGGTCGCGGACGAGACCAGCTATGTCCCGCATCACCGCAAGAAGATCGCCTTCATCCTGTCGGCGATGCGGCATTTCGGCGAGGAACTGCGCGCGGCCGGCATACGGGTCGACCACGTCCGGCTGGACGATCCCGAAAACACCGGCAGCTTCCGCGGCGAGGTCGCGCGTGCCGTGGCCCGGCACCGCGCCGGCCGCGTGGTGGTGGCGGAACCCGGCGAGTGGCGCGTGCTCGCCGACATGCGCGGCTGGGCCGCGTCGCTGGGCGTCCCCGTCGAGATCCGCCCGGACACCCGCTTCTTCTGCGACCACGAGACATTCGCGCGCTGGGCCGGCGACCGGCGCAGCCTGCGCATGGAGTTCTTCTATCGCGAGATGCGGCGCGCGCATTCGGTGCTGCTCGATGCCGAGGGCAAGCCCGAGGGCGGGGCGTGGAACTTCGACCACGACAACCGCAAGCCCCTGCCCGACGACGCGCGGCCGCCCGCCCGGATCGCCTTCCCGCCGGATGCGATCACGCGCGAGGTGATGGACCTCGTCGCGCGCCGGTTTCCAGGCAATTTCGGCGACCTGGAGCCCTTCGGCTTCGCCGTGACGCGCGCCGACGCGGCGCGCGCCTTCGCGGCCTTCCTCGACGAATGCCTGCCCCGTTTCGGCGACCACCAGGACGCGATGAAGACCGGCGCGCCGTTCCTGTGGCACGCCGTGATCTCGCCCTACCTCAATGTCGGGCTGCTCGACCCGCGCCAGGTCGTGCGCGACGCGGCCGCCGTCTACGCGGCCGGCCGCGCGCCGATCAACGCGGTCGAGGGCTTCGTGCGCCAGATCCTGGGCTGGCGCGAATTCGTGCGCGGCATCTACTGGCTGCGCATGCCCGGCTACGCCGCGACCAACGCGCTCGGTGCCGGGCGCAAGCTGCCCGCCTTCTACTGGACCGGCGAGACGAAGATGAACTGCCTCGCGCAGGCGATCGGCGACACCAGGGCACATGCCTATTCCCACCACATCCAGCGGCTGATGGTGACCGGCAACTTCGCGCTCCTGGCGGGGATCGCGCCGGCGGAGATCGAGGCCTGGTATCTGGCGGTGTACGCCGACGCCTTCGAATGGGTCGAACTGCCCAACACCCATGGCATGGCGCTGTTCGCCGATGGCGGGGTCCTCGCCTCGAAGCCCTACGCGGCGAGCGGCAAGTATATCGACCGCATGTCCGACTACTGCCGGGACTGCGCCTACGACGTCGCGCGCAGCGACGGCGACGACGCCTGCCCGTTCAACGCGCTCTACTGGAATTTCCTGATGGCCAACGAACGCAAGCTGGGATCGAACCCGCGCATGGCGATGCCCTATCGCACGCTGGCCAGGTTCACTCCCGAACGCCGCGAGCGGCTGCGCGCCGACGCGCAGCGCTTCCTCGGGAGCCTCGCGTGACCGTCGCCTGGGTCACCGGCGCCTCCTCAGGAATCGGCGAGGCGCTGGCGCGGCGGCTGGCCCGCGACGGCGCCAGGGTCGCCGTCTCGGCGCGCGGCGTCGCGGCGCTGGAGACGCTCGCCGCGGCGGCGCCTGGATCGCTGATGCCCGTCCCGCTGGACGTGGTCGACCCCGCCGCCTGCGCCGCAGCGGTCGCGCGGATCGAGGCTGAACTGGGCGCGATCGATCTCGCCGTGCTCAACGCCGGCACGCATCAGCCGATGTCGGCGGCGGATTTCTCGGCGGCGACGCTGCGGCGGCTGATGGAGATCAACCTGTTCGGCGTCGCGCATTGCCTGGAGCCGGTGCTGGCGCGGATGGCGGCGCGGCGGCGCGGTCACATCGCCCTCGTCGCCTCGGTCGCCGGCTATGGCGGCCTGCCGACCGCGGTGGCCTACGGGCCGACCAAGGCGGCGCTGATCAACATGGCGGAATCGCTGCGACTGGACTGCGAGCGCCTGGGCATCAAGCTGCAGCTTGTCGACCCGGGCTTCGTCAAGACGCCGCTGACCGACCGCAACGACTTCCCGATGCCTTTCCTGATGCCGGTCGAGGAGGCGGTCGACGCCTTCGTCGCCGGACTGGCGTCGGACCGCTTCGAGATCGTCTTCCCTCGACGCTTTGCGCTGCTGCTGAAGCTGCTGAACATGCTGCCCTACGGGGCGTATTTCGCCGCGGTGCGCCGGATGACGGGCAAATGACCGGCCGCGACGCGGCGCTGGCCGCCTATTGCCGCTATTTCGAGGGGCTGACGCGCGCCACGCTGCCCGACATCGCCCGCATCGCCACGCCGGACATGCGCTTTCGCGATCCGTTCAACGACGTGCGCGGCATCGCCGACGTCGTGCGGCTGCTGGCGTCGATGTACGCGCATGGCACGCCGCGCTTCGAGGTGCTCGACCGGGCGCTGGGCCAGTCGGCGGGCTACATCCTCTGGCGCTTCACCAACGATCCGGGCGGCGGCGCGGCGCCCTGGACGATCACCGGCATGAGCGAGATCCATTTCGCCGCCGACGGCCGCATCTGCGAGCACATCGACCACTGGGATTCCGGCGGCCAGTTCTACGAACGCATCCCGGTGCTGGGCTGGCTGATCCGTCGCGTACGCAAGCGGCTCGAACTGCGCTGACCGGTCACTGCCCGGCCAGCGTCCGGCGATAGGCCGCCGACGTCGCCGCCACGCAGCGCGGCCAAGTCAGCGCGGCGGCGCGCGCCAGGCCGGCCGACGCCCGCCTCGCGCGCAGATCCGGATCGGCGAGCAGCGCGCCGATCGCCGCCGCCATCGCCCCCGCGTCGCCGGGATCGACATAGATGGCGGCCTCGCCGGCGATCTCCGGGATGCTGCCCGCGCGCGTGGTCACCACCGGCGTGCCGCAGGCCATGGCCTCGAGCGGCGGAAAGCCGAAGCCTTCGCCGCGCGAGGGAAAGAGCAGCATGGCCGCGCGCCGGTAGAGATCGGGCATGTCCTGGTCGGGCACGGCGCCGAGGAAGGCGATCCGCGCGCGCGTCGCCGCGGGCAGCGCCGCCAGCGCGGCGGCGTCGGACGGGATCAGGGTCCTGGCGTCGCCGGTGAGGTAGAGCGGCAGCGGCGGATCGGCGCGGCGATAGGCCTCCAGCACCGTCGCGATGTCCTTGCGCCGCTCGCGCCCACCCACATAGAGAAGATGGTCGAAGTCGCCGCCGCCGCGCCCCGGGGCGAAGCGCGGCTCGACCCCTTCATGCACGACCTCGCTGCGCGTCAGCGCGAAACGCGCGAAGCGGCGCAGGGCGTCGCGCGTCGCCGCCGACACCGCCAGGATGCGCCGCGCGCGCCACAACGCGAGATACTGGCTGGCCAGGAAGGCCAGGCGCTGGCTGCGGTCGCCGAACTGGCCGGGGACCTGCAGGGGCAGCAGGTCGTGCAGCGTCAGCACCGCGGGACAGGGGCAACGCCAGGGAATGCCGTGGTTCCAGGTGGCATGGAACAGGTCGGGACGAAGCCGATCGAGGATACGGGCAAGGTCGCCCTGCTCCCAGGCGAGGCGCCGGCGCGGGTCGGCAAGGCCGGCGGTCCATCCCGTCGCCACGATCTCGACGCCGGCCAGTTCGGCAAGCGCCGGATGCGGATCGGCGCCGGTCAGCGCCAGCAACCGGAAAGGACCCGCCGCAGCGAGGCCGCCGACCAGGTTGACGACATAGCGTCCGACACCGCTCATGCGCGCGGTGGCGGCGCGACAGTCGATGGCGACGCGCGGCATCATGGAGCGGCCGGGCCGAACCCGAGATCCGCGGCGATCGTCCTGGCGAGACGATCGGGGCCGCGCGCGGCCGCGGCGGCGGCGATGTTCCGCTTCATCGCGGCATGGCGCGACGTCCCGGCGAGAGCGATCGCCGCCGCGACCGCCGCGTCGCGTCCCTTCGCGCCGTCGTAGAGCAGGCCGATCTCGCCATGCTGCGCCGCGATGCGCGCCAGCAGCGGAATGTCCGGCGCGATCACCGGGATGCCGAAGGCGAGCGCGTCCATCAGCACGCCGCTCGCCACGAAGCGGTAGGCCCGCGCATCGTAGAACATGCAGACATAGTCGAGCGCCGCGGCGTGGCGGGCATATTCGGCCCGCGGCCAGAAGCCGGCGCGCGGCGCGGTGGCGAGCGCCCCGAGGCCGGCCCGTCCGGGGTCGCCGTCGCCGGGGGCCCCATGGCCGATCGCGTGGAACTCGGCGGCTCCGGCGAAGTCGCGCGCCGCCGCCAGGAACGCCCCGAAGCCCTTGTCGCCCCCTGTCCATCCGAGGAAGCCGATGCGCGGCCGGTTCCCCGCGCCATGGATCGGCCCGGCCGGCATAGCCGGAATGGCCGGCGGCAACGGGTGGGGCCATAGCCGCACCGCATGCGCCAGATCGGGAAACCGCGCCGCGAATTCCATCTCGATCCCCGCCTCCAGCACCACCAGGCGATGCCCCGCCGCCAGGAAGGCGCGCAGCGCGTGGGTCAGGTCGACACGCCGCAGCAGCGGATTGCGCCGGGGCTTTTCCCAGAGATCGGCGAGCAGCGAATGGCCGACCGCGAAGGCCGTACCCCGCGCGACCCGGCCCAGGCGCGTCGCCAGCGCCAGCGCGAAGAAGCTGCCGCGCGTGGCGGTGGGCACGACGACGCGATCGCCCGCCCCCGCCGGCGACGCCCAGAGACGACGCAGGAGTGCCGGATCGACCATCCGGCGACGTCCGTGATGGCCGGCGCCGGCGAGCGGGCCGCCATGGAGACGCGCCGCCACGGTCGGCGACAGCACCGGCATCAGCGCCGCGCGATGGCTCGCGGCCGCGTGGAACTCGATCCCGGCCGCAGGCGCCGCCGCGGCCAGCGCGGCCAGGATTCCGGCGTTGAACGGCAGATGCGCCTCGCCCTCGCAATCCGGCTCGAGGACGACGATCCGGCGCGTCATCGCCGCGCGCCGACGTCGCGCATCAGCGCCACCAGCACGCCGGCCGTCGCCCCGCGATCGGCGACGAGGAAAACGGCGATGAACACCGCGGCGCCGGCGGGCACGAGCAGCGCCAGCGCGGCGGGATGCGACCAGGACCCGTCGATCACGGCGATGCGCAGAGCGCCGACCGCGGCAGCCATCGACGCGGACCCGGCAAGGCTGGCGCCGCATGCACCGGCCAGGTCCCGCCAGGAGATGCCCAGCGGCCGCCGCACGCGATCCGCCGCGACGACGACCCCGAGCGTCCCGGCCGTGACCGTTCCCAGCGCCGCCGCCGCGAGCCCGAACGGCGCCCCGAGCGCGAGGCCGGCGAGCGAGCAGGCCCCGATCCCGAGCATCGCGCGATTGACCAGACCGGCGTTGCCCAGCCCCTGATGCGGCAGCAGCAGGCAGTACTGCAGAAGCTTCGCGGGCATGAAGGCGCCGAACAGCGTGGCGACGGGAATCGCCTCGATCCACTGGTCGCCGAGAACCGCCGGAACCGCGTGCGACGCCACCACCGCCAGCCCCCAGTAGACCGGCAGGAAGACCGCGGCCAGCACGCGCAGGCTGAGCAGGGCGTAGCGGCGGATCGCGGCGACGTCGCCGCCCAGCCGCGAATAGGCCGGAAATCCGACGCGGTTGACGATCGGCATCACCTTGCCGAGCGGGACATTGACCAGTTCCCGGCAGGTCCGCCACGCACCGAGCCCGCCGGTGCCGAGCAGGCGCCCGAGCAGCAGGGTCTCGGCCGCGTCGAAGACCTGGGTGACCAGCGTGCCCAGCGTCACATGCGCGCCATAGCCGGCATCCTCGCGCAGCAGCTTGCCCAGGCGGAAGGACGGCCGCGTCAGACCGCCCGCGCGCAGCATCAGCAGGCATTGCAGTATCGCCGTCGCGCAGCTGCCCGCGACCAGGGACCAGACGCCGGCGCCGGCGAGCGCGCCGCCGATCGTCGCCGCGGCGCCCGCGACCCCGGCGGCGAGTTCGAACAGCGACACCAGACGGAACTCCAGCCGGCGCTCGAAGCGCGACTGCAGCAGGGCGGTCAGGCAGGAGGGAAGGAAGACGCCGGACGCCAGCGCCAGACCGATCGGCCAGGCCCGCGCCTCGCCATAGCCCCAGGCGATCGCCGCCAGCGCGGCCAGCACCAGCAGGAATGCGATCGCCGCGAGCGCGGTCAGCAGGCCGGCGATCTCGGCCGCCTGCGCCGCATCGTGGTGGCGGCGCTGGATCGTCAGCGAGGTCGGCGCGACGACGACCAGCGCGCCGAAGAAGGTGACGGGCGCGATGCAGAGCGCGAACAGCCCGTAATCCGCCGGCGTCAGGATCCGCACCACGGCCAGCGTCGCCCCCAGCGACAGCGCCTGCGCGCTGAGCCGGCCGAGCGCAGTCCAGCGCAGGGCGGGGACGACGGCGGCGCGCATCACGCCCGGACGGTCGCTGGCGCCGCTATCGCCGCGCGGCGGACCAGGACATGCAGGGCCGTCGCGACCACGACCAGGAACCACCAGCCGTCGTAGAAGGCGAAGGAGATGAAGAAGCTGCCGACCATGTAGCCGAGCAGCGAGGCCTGGAGCAGTCCGGCGAGGTCGTAGGCCCAGCGCCATTGGGGCGCATGGCCCGTCACGCGCCGGATGCGGCGAAGATAGAGCGCCGTCGCGGCGATCATCGTCAGGTGGCAGAGGAACGCGAAGATCCCCGCCTCGACCAGCACCTCGAGATAGGAATTATGCACCGCGCGCGGGATCACGGCCGGATCGATGCGCTGGACGAGACCGGGATGGGCGGTCATCTGGAAGCCGACGCCGGTCAGCGGATGCTGGCCCGCCAGGATCAGCGACACCCGCCAGATCGCGAGCCGCCCCATCGCCGAGCCATCCTGGCGGAAATCGTCGATCGATCCGAAGCGCACCCAGAGCGCGTCGGGCGCGAAGGCCAGGGCGACGGCCGCGAAGACCCCCAGCACGGCGAGCGTCGCCATCCGCCGCGGCGAACGCAGCCAAAGCAGCGCGGCCATCGCCGCGAGCGCCAGCGCCCCGCCGCGCGAATAGGTGAAGAGCGCCGCCACGAGCACGAAGAAGGCGAAGATCCAGCAGCCCAGCCGGACGAGCGTCCGGGCGCTGTGGATCGCCAGATAGACGATCAGCGGAATCGCCATGACCAGGGCGACGGCGAGATGGTTGTTGTCGCCGATGATCGTTCCCTCCGCCCCGCTCACGCGGTAGGCGCCGCCCGTCAGGAAGCTGAACAGCCCGCCCTTGAGACCGAAGAAGCCGATCGACAGCGCGACGATCCAGACGAAACCGTGCAGCCTGAGACGGCTGTCGAGCATCGGCAGCGTCACCAGGGCCAGCAGCAGCCCCTTCCAGATCGTGTCCCAGCGCGCGAAGCTGAATGCCCGGTCGTAGGAATCGAGATAGGCGATCGCGCAGAACAGCACCATCAGCGCCATCGCCCAGGTGGTCGCGGCCGGCGGCGGAAACGACCGCTCGCGCGACAGCACGAACGAGCCCAGGGTCAGCGCCGCGACCAGCGCCGCGTAGCTGAACGGCACGAAGCCATAGGTCAGCGACTGCGGATACATCAGCGACAGCCACGCCCAGAGCATCGCGCCGGCGAACGGCGTCACCAGCGCCAGCGGCAGATAGGCCACGTAGATCAGGACGAAGAGATAGGCGCGCATCGGCCGGCCGGGACGGCGGCGCTGCCGCGCGGGACGACTAGGCGCCGGTCCCCGGCCGCGCGCCGCCGTCGTCCCGGATCGCGATCAGCCCCCAGCTGCCCGTCGGATCGCCGCGACGCTCGCTGACGATCACCCAGACGACGACATAGCCGATGGCGAGGCAGAAGAGCAGAAAGGCGAGCGTGTCCATCGTCCGCGGATCCTCCGTCGCTTGCCGCGTCGTCCAGTC
>JBIKLI010000139.1:0-10505 GCA_044359885.1 Alphaproteobacteria bacterium
CAGCTGGCTCGGCGACATCCAGATCGTGAAGATCCGTGGTCGCGACGTCGCCTATATCTGGGGCATCAACAACATCTCGGTCGGCATCTTCGGCATCCCCGCTGCGTTCATCGCGCAGCTTCTCGTCGGCAGGTTCGCTGCGCCCGCGAGCAAGGAGATGCAGGAGTTCATCGACTCGATCCGGGTCCCCACGGGCGAGGTCAAGCTCGCACCGGGAGCCGGTCCGGCCCATTGATCCAGGGCGGAAAGGACAAGCTCGGGGGGCGGGGCGCGAAAGTGCCCCGCCCCTTCTCGTTGGCAGAATGAGGAGTGGCCGATGGCCGCAGGTCAGATCGCGTTCTCGGTGCTGAACTACGCGCTGGCGGCGGTCATCTGGTCCTGCGTCGGCCGCTTCCTGCTGTCCTGGTTCGTGCCTTCGATCCAGCCCGGCAACTACATCTGGCGTGGCTTCGTCCTGGTCACGCAATGGGCCGTGCGCGGCTTCGGCCATGTCACGCCGTCCTATGTGAAGCCGGTCTTCCTGCCGCTGGTCGCGGCCTTCTGGCTCTATTGGGGCGTCCGGCCGCTGCTCTTCGCGGCCTTCGTCCAGGCCGGATTCATGCCGCGCATCGCCGGCTAGGAGCCGCGCCCTTGCAACGCCATCATGTCTTCTCGGTCGCTCTGGTCGCCTCGGCGATCAACGGCATGCTCTCGCCCGCGATGCTGATCGTCGCGATCTTCAGCTGGGTCTGGCTGCCGCCCTTCCTGCTGGGGTCGGCCGGCGCGATCTTCTTCGCCTCCATGCTGGTCACCGCGACCGGGACGCTGCTGCTGGCGGGCGTGCCGGCGGCACTCTACGAGCGCATCACCGGATCGCAGGGCGACATTGTCGCGCTCTGGATCTGGGCCGGGTCGGCGATCCTTCTCACCGTCCACGGGCTCGCCTGGCGGATGGGCTGACCGGAGCGCGGCCGCGACATGCATGCCGAGCTGGATCGCATCCGCGCGTGCGCGCGTCATTCGATCGGGCGCGGCTTCCTGTTCGGCCTGCTCGCGATCCTCACGGCGGTCGCCGGCATGATCGGCTGGCCGGTCAGCGCCATGCGCCTGGGCGCGCTGTCGTCCATGCTGATGGCCGCGATCATGATCCTGCGCGCGACGCGCGCGCCGCGGCTGCCCTATCGGCGCACCGAGACCTGGATCCTGCTCGACCGCCGCCACGGCCTGCCCGAACAGGCCGCCCAGACGACGATCTCGGGCATCATCGCCGAGACCTATTGGCGATTCGCCGACCTGGCGGCGGCGATGGCGCTGGGATTGTGGATCGGGCGGTTCGTCTTCGCGCTGCTCTGAGCCGCGCCGCCTATCCGCCGGACTTGCGCGCCGCTTCGTAGCGCGCCTTGGTCTCCGCATTCATGGGATAGAGGCCGGGCAGCACCGTGCCCTTCTCGACTTCGCCCATGATCCAGCCCTCCATCCGTTCCTGTTCCGGGGCGGTGGCGCAGACCTCGTCGATCAGCTTCTGCGGGATCAGCACCGCGCCGTCGTCGTCGACAACGATCCAGTCGTCCGGGAAGACCGCGACGCCGCCGCAGCCAATCGGCTGCTGCCAGGCGACGAAGGTCAGGCCGGCGACCGAGGGAGGCGCCGCGGCGCCGCTGCACCAGACGGGCAAGCCGGTGCCGAGCACGCCGGCGAGGTCGCGGACCACGCCGTCGGTGACCAGACCCGCGACGCCGCGCTTCTTCATGCGCGCGCAGAGAATGTCGCCGAAGATCCCGGCATCCGTGTGTCCCATCGCGTCGACGACGGCGATGCAACCCTCGGGCATCGCCTCGATCGCCGCGCGGGTCGAGATCGGCGACGACCAGGATTCCGGCGTCGCGAGGTCCTCGCGCGCCGGCACGAAACGCAGCGTGAAGGCGCGCCCGACGAGGCGCTTCTGGCCCGGCGCGATCGGCCGCGTGCCGCGCATCCAGACATTGCGCAGACCCTTCTTGAGCAGGATGGTCGTGATCGTGGCGGTCGAGACGCCGGCAAGGGTCTCGATGATGGCTGCGTCGGACATCGCGCGTGCGTTCCCCGGTTCGGTCGAAGGATGGCCATTGTGGCAAATCGCGCGGCCGCTGTAGAGGAAAACGCGGGCGAGGCGAGAAGGCGCCGTCTTCGCCGACGCCGTCTTCGGCCGGTCGCGCCAGGGATCCCGCACCATGCCCGTCTATGCCTTCGAAACCGCCGAACCGTCGCTGCCGCTGCCCGGCCGGTTCTGGATCGCTCCGGACGCGCATGTGATCGGGAAGGTCGTGCTGGGCGAGGATGTCGGGATCTGGTTCGGAGCCGTGCTGCGCGGCGACAACGAACCGATCGTGATCGGACCGCGGACCAATATCCAGGAAGGCGCGGTGCTGCACACCGATCCCGGGCTGCCGCTGTCGATCGGCGCGGACTGCACGATCGGCCATCGCGCGATCGTGCACGGCGCGACGATCGGCGACGGATCGCTGATCGGCATGGGCGCCACGATTCTCAACGGCGCCCGGATCGGGGCCGGCTGTCTGGTCGGCGCGGGGGCGCTGGTCACGGAGCGGAAGGAGTTCCCGGACGGCTCGCTGATCGTCGGGGCGCCGGCAAAGGCGGTGCGGCAGCTCGATGCGGCCGCGCGTGCAGGCATCGAGCGATCGGCCGCCGTCTATGTCGAGCGCTGGCGGCGTTTCGCCACCGGCCTGCGCCGTATCGGCTGACGCCGGACGCGGCGGGAGCCGCCGGCGATGGCGGCGGCCGGCAGGGGTGGTGGGCCCGGCAGGACTCGAACCTGCAACCACACCGTTATGAGCGGCGCGCTCTGACCATTGAGCTACAGGCCCTTCCCCACGCCCGCTTATAGGTCATAAAGCGTCGCGGCGGAACCCGCGGCGAGGTCCAGCCGGGCGGGCAGGGGGCGGTCAGGTGTCGAGAAAGCTGCGCAGCTTGCGCGAGCGGCTGGGGTGCTTGAGCTTGCGCAGCGCCTTGGCCTCGATCTGGCGGATGCGTTCGCGCGTGACGTTGAATTGCTGGCCGACTTCCTCGAGCGTGTGGTCGGTGTTCATGCCGATGCCGAAGCGCATGCGCAGCACGCGCTCCTCGCGCGGCGTCAGCGTCGCCAGCACGCGCGTCGTCGTCTCGCGCAGATTGGCCTGGATCGCCGCGTCGACCGGCAGGACCGCGTTCTTGTCCTCGATGAAGTCGCCGAGATGGGAATCCTCCTCGTCGCCGATCGGCGTCTCGAGCGAGATCGGTTCCTTGGCGATCTTGAGGACCTTGCGCACCTTCTCGAGCGGCATGCCCAGCTTCTCGGCCAGTTCCTCGGGCATCGGCTCGCGGCCGATCTCGTGCAGGATCTGACGCGAGGTGCGGACCAGCTTGTTGATCGTCTCGATCATGTGCACGGGAATGCGGATCGTGCGCGCCTGGTCGGCGATCGAACGCGTGATCGCCTGCCGGATCCACCAGGTCGCGTAGGTCGAGAACTTGTAGCCGCGCCGGTACTCGAACTTGTCGACCGCCTTCATCAGCCCGATATTGCCTTCCTGGATGAGGTCCAGGAACTGCAGGCCGCGATTGGTGTATTTCTTCGCGATCGAGATCACCAGCCGCAGATTGGCCTCGACCATCTCCTTCTTCGCCCGCGCCGCCTCGCGTTCGCCCTGCTGCACGGTCTGGACGATGCGCTTGAATTCGGCGATCGGCAGGCCGGAACGCTCGGAGATCTCCGAGATCTCGCCGCGCAGCGCCTCGATCTCGTCGCGATAGCGCGGCTGGCCGAATTTCTGCCAGCCCTTGGTCTCGATCTTCGAGACGCGCGCCAGCCAGCGCGGGTCGACTTCCTTGCCATGGTATTTCGACAGGAACTCCTCGCGCTTCACGCCGCACGAGTCCGCAAGCCGCATCAGCTTGCCTTCGGAGGCGACGAGCCGCCGGTTGAAGTCGTAGAGCTGCTCGACGAGCTGGTCGATGCGGGCGTTGTTCAGCCGCACCCGTTCCATCATCTCGACCAGCTCGGCCTTCGCCTTCTGGTAGATCTTTTCCTGCGCCGGATTGAAGGCGCGGCCCTCGAGCAACGCCTCCTGGCGCTTCTCCTGGGTCTTGTGCATCCGCCGGTAGGTGGCGGCGATCGCCTCGAACTGCTCGAGCACCTGCGGCTTGAGCTGCATCTCCATGGCCGAAAGCGACAGATTGGCCTCGTCGCCCTCGCCGCCCTCGCCGCCGCCTTCGGCCCCGGGTTCGGCGCCGGGTTCGGCCGGTTCGCGCTCCTCGTCCTCGGCCTGGGCGTCGGCCGGGTCGAGATTGCCGCCGCCGCTCTCGGCGCCGGGACCCCCGCCCATCGTCGCCTCGAGGTCGATGATGTCGCGCAGCAGCATCTTCCCTTCCATGAGGGCGTCGCGCCACTGCACGATCGCGCGCATGGTCAGGGGGCTTTCGCACAGGCCGCCGATCATCTTGTCGCGGCCGGCCTCGATCCGCTTGGCGATGGCGATCTCGCCCTCGCGCGACAGCAATTCGATCGACCCCATCTCGCGCAGATACATGCGCACGGGGTCGTCGGTCCGGCCGAGCGATTCCTCGTCGACATTGCCGCCGCCGCCCTGTTCGGTCTCGGCGGCGTCTTCGCCGCCGGTTCCCGTTCCGGCGTCGCTGGCGGCCGGCCGCACCGCCTGCTGGGGCTTCTCGACGTCCTCGGTCTCCTCGCTCTCGACGGTGTTGACGCCCGCCTCGGAGAGCATCGCGAGCGTGTCTTCGATCTGCTCGGACGAGGATTTGTCGGGCGGAAGGATGGCGTTGATCTCGTCGTAGGTGACGTAACCGCGTTCACGACCCCGGGCGATCATCTTCTTGATCGCCGCGGCGGTGCCGTCCATCAGCGGGCCGTCGACATTGTCGTCGCGCTGCTGGGACTGGGTATCGATCGGCTTGGTCTTCGATGCCATCGCGTAGCGGATCCCTGGTTGACTATGTTCGCGTCGGGTGGTGGCGTTGCGCCTCAACGCCGTTTCGTCGCGCCGGCATCCTTGCCGCCGCGAAAGGGCGATTCGTCCTCGATCTCCTCGTCGCTGGCCCGGGCGACTTCGCGCCGCATCTCCTCGATCCGGGACATCCAGCTGTCGTCCAGTCCGCCCGCCCCCAGATCGGCGGCGCGCCGCAACTCTTCGCTGGCCTCGCGCTTGTGGAGCTCAAGGAGCATCTTCTTCCAGTTCTCCCCCGCCGCGTCCGGGTCGTCGGCGCGGACAAAGGCCAATGCCTTGAAAATACTGGACCCCAAAAGGCTCGGGACTATGCCCGCGAAACCTGCTCCCATCAAGTGGAGCCGAACCCCCTCGCGGTCAAGCCGCGGCTGCGAATCCTGTAGCGCGAGCAGCGCCCGGCGCAGGCGGTCCAGGCCCGGGTCGGCGAGTTCAAGCCGTGCGAACAACTCGGCATCGGCGTCGAGCACCGCGGGGAAGGCGATGGCGGTGGCGATGAGGATCTCGAGGCTGCGTCCAGGGTCGGGGACGGGCAGGATCCTGGCGGCCGCCCCGAGCGCGGGCTGGATCCCCGCCCCCGGCCGCGACCCGGCCGCCGCCCCGGGACCCCGGCGCTTTGCGCGGTCGCCGGCGGGGCGCAGCAGGCGCCAGGCACGGTCGCGGAATTCCCGGCGATAAAGGTCGCGTACGGCCGGGTCGGCGATCGTCTCGGCCTGCCGGTCGAGTTCGGCCTGGAAGGCGGCACGGCGCTCCGGCGTATCGAGTTGGCGGTTTTCCTGCGTCGCGATCCAGACCATGTCGACCAGCGGGATGGCCTGCCGCAGCACGTCCTCGAAGCCCTGGCGGCCGGCGCTTCGGATCAGGCTGTCCGGGTCGTGGCCGGGCGGCATCAGGGCGAAGCGCAGGGAGCGTCCGGGCTTGAGCAGCGGCAGGGCCCGCTCGGCCGCGCGCCGCGCGGCGCGCTGGCCGGCGGCGTCGCCGTCGAGGCAGACGACCGGTTCGGGCGCCAGCCGCCAGAGCAGTTCCAGCTGGCCTTCGGTCAGCGCCGTGCCCAGGGGCGCCACGGCACCGCGCAGCCCGGCCTCGTGCAGGGCGATGACGTCCATGTAACCTTCCGCGACGATCGCCTCGCCGCCCTCGCGTACGCCGACCCGTGCCCGGTCGAGGGCGTAGAGGCTGCGGCCCTTGTCGAAGAGCGGCGTGTCGCGCGAATTGAGGTATTTCGGCTGGCCGTCGCCGAGGATGCGGCCGCCGAACGCGATCGTCCGGCCGGTCCGGTCGGCGATCGGGAACATCGCCCGGCCGCGGAAGAAGTCGAACGGGTCACGGCCGTCGTCCGGCTGCACCAGCAGCCCGGCCTCGGCCAGCATCGCGTCCTCGAAGCCCTGGCGGCGCAGCGCCTGGCGAAGGGCGTCGCGCGCGTCGGGCGCGAAGCCCAGCCGGAAGTCGCGGATGCTGTCCTCCGACAGGCCGCGGCGGCGGAAATATTCGAGCCCCGGACGTCCGGCCGCCGTCCGCAGCTGCTGCGCGTACCAGACGCACGCGGCCTCGGTCGCCTCGGCCAGGGAGCGTCGCCGTTCTTCCCGCGCCGCGTCCTGCGGGGTCGGTCGCGGCACCTCCAGCCCGGCCTCCTGGGCCAGCCGCTCGACGGCTTCGGGGAAGGCGAGGCCGTCGGCGCGCATCGCGAAGCCGATCACGTCGCCATGCGCGCCGCAGCCGAAGCAATGGAAGAAGCCCTTGTCGTCGTTGACGGTGAAGCTCGGCGTCTTCTCGTTGTGGAACGGGCAGAGACCCGAGAATTCACGCCCCTTCTTGACCAGGCGTACCCGCCGGCCGATCACGGCCGAGCAGGCCAGCCGGTTGCGGATCTCGTCCAGGAACTGGGGCGGGAAGGCCATGCGACGCGCTCAGCCCCCGTCGCCCAGGGCGAGGGTCCTCGAGGTATGGGCGGCGATCATGCTTTCCTCGTCTGTGGGCACGACCCAGGCCGAGACCGCTGCCCTGGCGGTGGAGATCCGCGGGCCGCCGGCGCGGTTGGCGGCCGCATCGAGCTCGACCCCGAGCCAGGCGGCCATGGCGCAGATGGCGGCGCGCGTCTCGCTGTCGTTCTCGCCGATCCCGGCCGTGAACACCAGGGCGTCGAGACCGCCCAGCGCCGCGGCGAGCGAGCCGATCTCGCGGCCGGCGCGGTAGACGAAGAGGTCGATCGCCTTGCGCGCGCGCGGATCGTCGCAAGCGCGCAGCGCGCGCATGTCGCTGGAGATGCCCGAGACGCCGAGCAGCCCGGATTCGCGATAGAGCAGCGCCTCGATTTGTCGCGCATCCATGCCGTAGCGGTCCATCAGATGCAGAACGACGCCCGGATCGAGGGCCCCGCAGCGCGTGCCCATCATCAGGCCGTCCAGCGCCGTGAAGCCCATGGTCGAGGCGACGGACCGGCCGGCGTGGATCGCGCAGAGGCTGGCGCCGTTGCCCAGATGCGCGACCACGACGCGCCCCGCGGCCAGAACCGGATCGAGCGCCGCCAGCCGACGCGCGATGTACTCGTAGGACAGCCCGTGGAAACCGTAGCGGCGGATGCCGTCTTTCGCGAAGCGCTCGGGCAGGGCGAAGCTCTGGGCCAGCGCCGGCTGGGTGCGGTGGAAGGCGGTGTCGAAGCAGGCGACCTGGGGCAGGTCCGGTTGCGCGGCCCGCCAGGCCCGGATCGGCGCCAGGTTGTGCGGCTGGTGCAGCGGCGCCAGCGGGACGAGGTCCTCCAGCGCGGTCAGGACCGCCTCGTCGATCCGCACGGGCGCATCGAAGTCAAGACCGCCATGCACGACGCGATGTCCGATCGCCGCCAGCCGCCGCCCGGCCAGCAGCGCCGGCGCCAGGCGTCTCAGTTCGACGACCGCCGCCGCATGATCCAGCCGCGCACCTGTCGGCCAGTCGCGCGCGGCGACCGGCGCGCCGCCCGCCCGGGCACGCAGCCGCGGTGCGGTCCCCAGCCCCTCGAACTGCCCGTCGCCCATGACCTCGAGGCGGCCACCGGCGACCAGGGCATAGGCCTTGAATTTCAGGCTCGACGATCCGGCGTTGACGACCAGGATCGCGGCAGCGTCGGCCGTCATCCGGCGGCCTTCGCGACCTTGCGGCGTCGCGCCTGCGCCACAAGCACGGCGACGCCGCAGGAGGCCAGACGGCTGATTTCGCTGTCGGCGCGGCTCGTCAGGACGATCGGCGCCCGGGCGCCGAGCACGATGCCCGCGGTCTGCGCGCCGGCGAGGAAGGAGAGGCTCTTGGCCAGCATGTTGCCGGCCTCGAGATCGGGAACCACCAGGATGTTGGCGCGCCCAGCCACCGGCGAGACGATCTTCTTGACGGCCGCCGCCTCGGGATCGATGGCGTTGTCGAGCGCCAGCGGTCCATCGATCAGCCCGCCCTGGATCTGGCCGCGATCCGCCATCTTGCACAGCGCCGCCGCCTCGATGGTCGACGGGACCTTCGGATTGACCGTCTCCATCGCGGAGAGCACGGCGACCAGGGGCTGGGCGAATCCCAGCGCCAGCGCCAGATCGATCGCGTTCTGGACGATGTCGACCTTGTCTTCCAGCGTCGGCGCGATGTTCACGGCCGCGTCGGTCAGGATCAGGGTCTGCGGCCGCCTGGGCAGATCCATCACGAAGCAGTGGCTGATGCGCCGCTCGGTGCGCAACCCGGTGTCCCGCGCCACCACCGCCGCCATCAGTTCGTCGGTATGCAGGCTTCCCTTCATCAGCGCCTCGGCGCGGCCCTCGCGGACCAGGGCCACGGCGCGATCGGCCGAGGCGTGGCTATGCGGCGTGTCGACGATCTCGACGCCGGCGAGATCCTGGCCGATCGAGGCCGCGGCCGCCTGGATCCGGGCCTGCGGCCCGACCAGGATCGGCCGGATCAGATCGCGCCGCGCCGCCGCCAGCGCGCCCGCCAGCGACAGGCCGTCGCAGGGATGCGCGATGGCCATCGGCAGCGGGGCGAGCGGCGCGCAGGCATCGATCAGGGTTTCGTATTTCGAGCGCGTCGCATGTTGCGTGTCGGTCATCGGTGCTCCCGGTTGCGGCAGGCCGGCGCCATTCTGCCACCGCCGGACGACGATTGCGCGTCGCCTGTCCGCAGCCTCAGCCCCCCGCACCGCCGGCAGGCAGCGCCTCGCCCAGCCGCGCGCCGGCGTCGTGGCGCAGGAAGGTCTCGAACACCAGCAGCAGCCACAGCACCCGCCCGTGATCGGCGAGGCCGGCGCGGTGGCGGTCGACGAGGCGGCCCACCGCCGCAAGATCGAAGAACCGGCTGTCGGCCAGCGCGCCGCCCAGCAACGCGGCCCGCAACCCCTCGCCGGGGCCCGCACGGAACCAGTCGGCGAGCGGCGGCGAGAACCCCTGCTTGGGCCGGCGCAGCGTCGCCGGCGGCAGTCGCCCGGTCATGGCCAGCTTGAGGATCCGCTTGCCGCCGTCGCCCAGCTTGAGCGAAGCCGGCAACGTCGCGGCCCATTCGACCAGCCGGTGGTCGAGGAAGGGGCAGCGCGCCTCCAGCCCCACGGCCATGCTGGCGCGATCGAGCTTCGTCAGGATCCCGCCCGGTAGCCAGGTCGCCAGATCGAGATACTGCGCCCATGCCAGCGGATCCTCCGCGGGGGCCTCTGCGGCATGCGCCGCCAGCACGTCGCGCGCGTGATGGCCGTCGAGCTCGCGCTTCAGCCGCGCCGAGAACAGCGCGTCGCGAAGCGGGTCCGGCGCGACGGCGACCGAGAGGAAGTAGGCGGCCAGCGGCTCGCTCGCGAGCTCGCGAAAGGTGTTGCGCGCGCGCAGCGGCCGCGGCGCCCAGTCCGCCTTGGGCCAGAGCGTCGCCAGCGCGCCGAACAGCGCGCGCCTTGGCCGGGCGGGCAGGGCGTCGCGGATCGCCGACAGCCGCGCATGCCAGCGATGCCGCCGGTAGCCCGCGAAGACCTCGTCGCCACCGTCGCCGGTCAGGGCGACCGTGACGTGGCGCCGGGCGGCCATGCAGAGCTGCAGCGTCGGAATGGCCGATGCGTCGCCGAAAGGTTCGTCGTGGATCGCCGCAAGCCGGTCGATCAGTCCCAGCGCGTCGGCGTCGACGATGTCGGTGCGGTGCGCGGTGCCGATGCTGGCGGCGACGGCGGCGGCATGGTGGGATTCGTCGAAGGGGGCCTCGCGGAAGCCGATCGCGAAGGTTTCGACCGGCCGGCTGGCGATGCCAGCCATGGTCGCAGCCACCGCGCTCGAATCGAGACCGCCCGACAGGAACGCGCCGAGCGGCACCTCCGCGACCATGCGCCGGGCCACCGCTTCGCCGAGTTCGCCGGCCAGCCGCGCCGCGGCCTCCGCAGGCGCCGCCGACCGGTCGATGCGAAAGACCGGGCGCCAGTAGCGGTCCGGCGTGGGGGCGGCGCCGTCGCCGCGGCGGACGGCGAGGGTGCTGGCCGGCGGCAGCTTGCGGATGTCGGCGTAGATCGTGCGCGGATCGGGGACGTAGCCATAGGCGAAGAACACCACG
>JBIKLI010000464.1:0-2895 GCA_044359885.1 Alphaproteobacteria bacterium
GCGCCAATTCCTATCGCGTGCTCCTGACCCGCGCGCGCGACGCCAATGTCGTCTTCGTGCCGCCGCTGCCCGAACTCGACGAGACCTATGCCTATCTGCGCGAGGCGGGGTTCCGGGAACTCGCCTCCCCGGGGTTTCCGGAATGACGGAAGTGCCGCGTCAAGGCGCGACGCCGGAGCCGGACGCCTCGCATGGGAGCGAGCCCTTGAACGATGCCTTGGCCGCGATCCGTTCGATTCATGCACAGCGGCCGTATAGCCGGGCCTTGCTTGCGTCGGGTTTGCTCCATGACGAGGTGGAGTGGCTTGCCGCCGGCTCTCCCGCCGAATTGCCCTGGGCCGGCCGGCATGTCGGTCCCGACGGGGTAAAGCGCTTCTTCCATCTGCTCGCCGAGTCGATGACCTATGAGGGCTTCGACATGCAGCACGTCGTCGCCGATGCCAGCACCGTCGTCGCCATCATCGAGGCCTGGGGCTTCGCCAAGGCGACGGGCAGGACATTCCGCGGCACGATCGTGCGCATCTATGTGTTCCGGGACGGCAAGATCGCGAAGGTCCAGAACATCTACGACACGGCTGCCTACGCCGCGGCGCTGCGCCCGGCATGAGGTCCCGCCACACCCCGGGACGGAGCGCGATACGCGGCCGCCCGCGCGGCGCCGTCCGCCCCGAGCGCGCGGAAGCGCTCGTGCGGAACCAACATCCCGGCCGGCGCGCCGGTCGCATTCATGCGGTGGCTCGGCCAGGGAAGATCTCGCGGATCGGCGACCATGCGCACCCCCACGGGCGAAACCAAACCTGGGTAGGGTTTCCAGGGTAGGATTTCCATTCCGGGCGTAGCGCAGTCCGGATCGAATCTGCTGCCGGCTATTGCTTGGTGCGTCGTTTCGCCCGGGTCTTGCGCGCCGGCCCATGGACCGCTGTCCCCGTCGCCATGATGCTGCATAGAACCGGCATCGGCTTGATGTCCAGGTCGCGGAGCTTGCGCCTGAGCATGGGCGCAGCGTCGACCGACTGGGCCGATACGACGATCTGGGTCTGCGTGCCGGTCGCGCCGCCCTTGATGTCGTTGACCTTCACGCTGAATACGACGAAGCCCAGTCCGGGGCTGTCGGCAGGGACCGCCGTCGCCATGATCACGGCGTCGTCGGCGAGGCGTGGAAACCGGAATTCGATCTGCCGGACATGCGCGCCACCAGCCGGGACGCGCATCTCTCCCGTGCTGCGGACGAAGAGTTTCCCGTCCGGCAAAGTCGTCGCCTGGTAGGGCGGAAAAGGATCTGACTTCGAATTCGCTTTCGCCATGCGAAGGCTCCTTGAAACAATCGGGCCCGGCTTCTGTCTCGAGGTCGGTTCCGGAAGTGCGGGGCCTGGAAACAGACCGGCTGAACCTCGAACCTAGCCCAGCGCCACCGCCCGATCCATGCGAGCCAAAACCTCCCCAGTTTTGGTTTCACCGGTTTCACCGGTTTCGCCGCGACGGCGTCCGGATTGGAACCGGCGCCAGCGGAATAACGATCCGGAATAACGATCCAGGGGAATAACGATCCCAGAAAACTACGCTGGATCGTTATTTCGGTTATGGCGGGGGTCTTGGCTCGGCGTATCTGGCCGGCTTCTGGCGCGTCGCTCGCGACGCCTGCGGACGGGAGCGGTGTCGATCAGGGCCCAGAAAACTACCCTGGATCGTTATTTCTCTCATGGGGATCCACCGGCGGCCAGCGTCCCTGCCTCAGCCGTTGTTCGAACCACCGGTGCATGGCCGCGTCATCGACCGCGTACTCGCCTCGCGCGGATTTCCACACCAGGGCCGGGTTGCGTTCGCGCAGCGACTCCAAAGCCCGTTGCGCCATCTGCGGGGTCACCCGGCCGGCGACCCGCTCGCGGTAGAAGCGCAGCGCTTCAACGTCGTAGGGGCGAAAGCGCGGCCCCTGATCCAGTAGGCGCCACAACACGGCCTGCTCCAGCGGGCGCAGCGCCAGGTACTCGGATTCCATCTGCGCCTCGTCGGCCTGTTGGCGTTCCGTCGCGGCCTGCAGCACGGCCTGCTCGAAGCGAACACCCTGCAGACCCGACAGCGGGCTCAGTGTCTGGCCCAGGGCCTCCATGAAGAACTGCGGCCGATGGCCGAAGCTCTCGAAGGCCTGGACCAGCGTGGCGCCATCGACCGGCGCCAGGTCGGGCCGCTGCGCGGTGATCAGCCGCGACACATGGTCGATGAAGTCGTGGCCCAGCGGCGGCATGCGCGAGATCTGCGAGCCATAGAACGGCGCGCCGTAGGTGTTGACCAGCCGCAGCAGCTTGTCGCGGTCGGAGCCGGACATCACCAGCATCAGATTCACCTCGCCCGGCCGGTTGAGCTGGTCACGCGCGGACTTCAGCGCCGACATCGTGGCTTCGCCAGCCTCGCTGGTCAGGGCGTGTTGGGCCTCGTCCACGATCAGGGCCACGGGCGCCTTGGCGGCCTCGTGAAGCGCCCGCAGGGCGTCGGGCAGCGTCACGCCGTCGACCTTGCCGATCTTGCTGCCGTCGATCTTCAGCGCCCCCGCGATCGTTACGCTCTCCAGGCCGGCGGCCTTGACGGCGCGGCTCACCACGCCAAGGCGCGCCGCCAGTGCGCGGGCGATGGCGTCGGCAATCAACGAGCCGGGGTCGCGCCGCGGGTCAGCCCACAGGTCCACATAGGCCACCACGGCACCGGCTGCTTCCAGCGCCGGCTTCAAGTCGGCCTGCAGGAAGGTGGACTTCCCTGTCCTGCGGGGGGCGGCCAGGAACAGGCCGTTATGCGCGTCGCCGAAGACGGCCTGGCCGCGCAGGGCGGCGACAAGCTCTCGGGCCAGGGCTTCGCGGGGAAAGTGGATCACTTTACCTCCGTATATGTCAGGACAGATAATTT
>JBIKLI010000465.1:0-2888 GCA_044359885.1 Alphaproteobacteria bacterium
CGGGCGCCGGTCTGTATGGCCGTCGACCTGCAGGATCCAGTTGATGTCGCCCGGGATGCGGTCGGCCAGTTTCGCCAGCTCGTTGGCCACGCGGTCGATCTGGCGGCGGCCTTCGGGCTCCAGTTCTGCCGAGCCGGAGCGGAACAGGATCTCGGTCTCGAAGATGAACCGGTCGCCGACGACGCGGACATCGCCGCGATCGCCCAGCACCTCGCGCAGCCGGCCGAAGAACTCGGACCGGTAGCGCGCCAGTTCCTCGATCTTGCTGGCCAGCGCCAGATTGAGCCGTCGCCCGAGATCGACGATCTGCACGTCCTGCTCGCGCGACTTCGCCTCGGACGCCTCGAGCGCGGTCTCCAGCCGCCCGAGCTGCTGGCGCAGTGTCTCGATCTCGCGGGTCAGCAGGTCGATTCGCAGCTGGGCGTCCGATGTCAGGCGGCGCTCGCCGGCAAGCGCCGCCTGGGAGCCCTGGAGGGCGGCGTCGCGGGCGGCGATGTCGCGCTGAAGCTGGTCGCGCAGCACGGTCAGGATCCGGATGTTGTCGCGCAGCGCGTCCAGTTCGCGCAGCTGCACCTCGATCCGCTCGCGATCGGCGCGGACGGATGCCACCGCCTCGGCGAGCCGCGCATCGGCTTCGCGCGACCGGGCATCGGCCGCGGCGAGGCGTCTGACGAGTTCGGCGGCCTCGCGCTCGCCGAGCGTGATCCTGCCCTGGGCATCGCGCAGCGCCGTCTCCGCCGCCTGGAGACGGCGGGCCAGATCGGTCGTCGAGGCTGCCCCGGCGGTGGCGCGCGACTCGGCGTCCCGCGATGCGGCCTCCGCCAGCGCCAGACGCCGCACGAGGTCTGCGGCCTGCCGGTCGGCGATCGCGATCCGGCCCTCGAAATCCTTGAGCGCGGCCTCCGCCGCCTGCAGGCGACGGGTCAGATCCGCCGCCGCCGCCGCAGCGGTGGTCGCCCGCGAATCTGCCTCCCGAAGCGCGGCCTGAGCGGCTTCCAGGCGGCGGGCGAGATCGGCGGCACTGGCCTCGCTCGCGGCGGCGCGCGTCCGGGTGTCCTGCAGCAGCGCCTCGCCTGCGGCCAGACGGCGTTCCAGCGCGGCGGCGCCGCTCTCCGCCGCGACCGCCCGGGTCTCGATCGCCGCCAGCCGTCGCGACAACTCCGCCGCGGCCGCCTCGGCCGTCATGGCGCGCGCTTCGGCGTCGCGCAGACGGGTCTCGGTGTCCGACAATTGGCGGGTCAGCCCCAGCACCCGGCTTTCGCCCGCCATGGCGCGCCGGTCGGTATCGGCCAGCCTTGACTGGGTTTCGGCCAGCCGTGTCTGGGTCTCGGCCAGCCGTTGAAGCAGGCCCTCGATCTCGCGGCGGGTCAGCACGAGATCGTTTTCGGCCTGACCGAGCCTGCCGGCGAGCGAACGGGCTTCCGCATCGCGGGCGGCGAGCTGTGTCCCGAGGAGGTCGGCGCGCGTGCGCGTGTCGTTGAGTTCGGCACCGAGTTCGGCCGCACGCGCCAGTGCGCTGTCCAGTTCGGCGCGCAGCCGGTCGCGCAGCGACATGGTGGCGGCAAGTTCGGCGCCGAGCCGGCCGACCTGGTCGCGAAGATCGGCCCCGCGTCGTCGCTCGACCGCAAGCTGGTCTGCAAGATCGCCGATCCGCTGGGACATCCGTTCGAGCGCCAGGTCCCGGCCGGTCAGCAGATCCTTCAGATGGAACTGGAAAAGGGTGAAGATCATCAGGACGAAGACGATGACCATCACCAGCGTCGCCAGCGCGTCGACGAATCCGGGCCAGATGTCCAGCCCGTTGCGACGGCGACGGCGGGTCTGCGCGCTCAAGGCGGCGTGTCCCGGTCAGCGCTGGTCGTCGGCCAGTGCCGCGATCGTCCGCGCCAGCAGCCGGAACTCGTTGCGGATATCCTGGGTCAGCTGGTTGCGGCCGGCCTGGGTCTCGTCGATCAGCCGCGCGAGCAGCGTCTCGATGCCCTTGATGGCGGCACGCAGCGCCTCGTCGCCGATCGGGGGAGGTTGCTGCTGCTGACGTGCGAGCGTCTCCACCAGGCGTTCGAGCGGCGGACCGACCGCCGATTGCGTCTCGGCGATCCGGGTCATCGTCTGATGCTGCGCGCGCATCTGCTCGGTCAGCTGGGTCAGGCGCTCGCCCAGCGTGACCAGCGCCGCGTTCGCGCTCTGCCGCCCCTGCTCGGCCTGCTGCACGGTCCGCTGGAAATTCTCGAGATTGTCGGCGGTCTGCTCGAGCAGGGCCTGGATATAGGCCGGCACCGACTGGTCGCCGTCACCGGTCGGCCCGCCGCCGCCCAGCCGCGTCAGGCCGGACAGCCATTCTTCCAGGTCGTTGAAGAACCGGTTCTGCGCCTGGCCCGACTGCAAGTCGAGGAAGCCGATGACCAGCGAGCCGGCAAGCCCGAACAGCGAGGTTCCGAACGCAGTGCCCATGCCGCCCAGCGGCGCCTTCAGCCCTGCCTGGAGGTCGTTGAACAGCGTGGTCGCGTCGGTGGCGCTGCTGAGGCTGGTGATCACCCCGGAGACGGCGCTGACGGTCTCGAGCAGACCCCAGAACGTTCCCAGAAGGCCCAGGAAGATCAGCAGGCCCACGAGGTAGCGCGACAGGTCGCGGCTTTCCTCGAGGCGCGAGGAGATCCCGTCGAGCAGCGTACGGGTGGCGCTGGCAGACAACTGCAGTTTCCCGCCGCGCCGTTCGCCGATCATCGCCACCATCGGAACCAGCAGGCGCAGCCGCCGCACGGTCGCGCGCGGGACGTGGGTGTCGGTCTGGAACCCGCGTATCCAGGAGACTTCCGGGTTCAGGATCAGCACCTGCCGGAAATTCTCCGCGATGCCGAGCAGCAGCACGAACACGATGATGCTGTTGA
>JBIKLI010000466.1:0-2884 GCA_044359885.1 Alphaproteobacteria bacterium
ACGCGGCAAGACCCTTGTGGGCTACCGCGGCAACCGGACCGAGCGAATGGAAAAATGGTCGGTCCGCGTCTGAACCTCTGCCAGAACGCTTCGCCGGATCCATAAATGCGCGCCCTGTCCGTCATCACCAACCAGTGGACCGCCAACAGCGTCCTGGAAAGCTAAGGAATAACGATCCAGCGTAGTTTTCTACCGACGGGCCCTCACGTCGCCAGGAACGCTGGGGCGTGACGTGGCGAAAGGACCCGTGGCCGCAAAAACCACGCTGGGTCGTTATTCCGGGGTCGTTATTCCCTGGATCGTTATTCCGCTGCAGCCCTGGCGGCATCAACTTCCAGCTCGTCGAACGCCTGCGCGAGGCCGATGGCGCCTATGCGCAGCGCTACGACGGTCCTGCCGAGCGCGTCATCGGCCGAGGATCCTCCTGCGCGTAGGCGCTGAGATAGCCCTGGGCCAGATAGCGCGCATGGGCCGCCTGCATCTTGCCAGGATCCAGCTCCACGCCGATGCCGGGGCGGTCGTCGACCGGCTCGATGCCGCCAGCGTGGCGGACCGGATCGCGGACGACATCGTCGACCAGCATCTGGTGATAGGTCTGGTGGGCGTAGCCGCAGGCGGCCGAACTCGCCAGCACCTGCATCACCGCGCGGGTGCCGATCGAGAGCGGGGCGAAGCTGTGATAGACGAGCTGGACGCCGGCGACCTCGCAGAGATGGGCCGCCTGGTGGAAGGCGCGGATGCCGCCGGCCTGCCAGGGATCCGTCATCACCAGATCGGCCGCGCCGATCGTGACGATGTCGAGGATGTCGTGGTTCAGCCAGCTCGACTGGTTGGCGGCGATCGGGATCGGAGACCGGCGGCGCAGGACGCCAAGTTCCTCCAGCCGGTCGAGGCGGGTCGGCTGCTCGATATACTGCACGTCGAAGGCCTTCAGCGCGTGCACCATCCGCAGCGCGACGTCCGGCGTCCAGTTCTCGTTCGGATCCATGCGCAGCTTCAGGCCGGGACCGCCGCCCGCCCGCATCGCGTTCATCGCGGCGAGGTCATTCTCCTCGCCGAAGCCGCCCTTGATGTAGAGCGTGCGATAACCCTCGGCGGCGAAGCGGCGGGCCTCCGCCTCGATCCGCGCAGGATCGGGATGATAGGGAACGAAGGCCATGAACTCGACCGTGTCGCGCACGCGGCCGCCGAGAAGCGCGTGGACCGGCACGCCGAGGGACTTGCCCAGGATGTCCCAGCAGGCGATCTCGATCCCTGCCAGGGCGGCGTTGCCGGTACGCGGGAAGGCGCCGAAGCCACCCACGGTCTGGAGGTCGCGCCAGCGCTGCGTGACCTGGCGCGGGTCGCGGCCCAGCAGCAGCGGGGTCACGGAGCGGATGGCGGCCAGCGTCACCTCGGGCGAGGGGGCCGGGACGGATTCGCCCAGCCCGGTGATGCCGGCGTCGGTCTCGACTTCCACGACGATGCCGGTGATCCCCAGGCGATGGCCCTGCGACCATCGTTCCGGTTCGCGGTAGTCGATATTGACCGGGGTCGCGCGGATCGCCCGGATCTTCATGGTCAGGGGATCTCGGCGGTGAACGCAGCCTCGACGCGCATGCCCGACTGCAGCACGACGCCGTAGCAGCGACGGACGACCGGATGGTTGCCGAAATACTCCTTCCACACGACGTTCACTTCCGGAACGTCGTGGATGACGTTGTGCAGGTAGAGCCGCGCGGTACAGATGGCGTTGCGGTCGACGCCCGCCTCCTTGAGCAGGATGTCGAGCTGGCGGAAGGCCTCGCGCATCTCGGCTGCAGCGCCTCCCGGCACGGGTTTCGAGGCGCCGTCGGGAATGCCGGTCACCACCGCCTCGAAGGTCTTTCCGGAATGGATCACGGCCGAGCTGATCGGGAAGTTGGTGTCCGAATCGATGAATTTCATGCGCGTCTCCTGTCGAGCAGACGATCTTCCGACGGAACGGCGCTGCGGCGAAAGCGCCCGGTTCGCCGGACGAAATCCACAAGCTGACGGCTCATAGGTAGGACCCGAGCCGCGCGCGGAAATAGTCGAGCGTGCCGGCGAGCCCGGTTGCGAGATCGACGCGCGGCGCCCATCCGCAGGCCGCGCGCAGGGCGCGGTCGTCGGCGGCATAGCTGCCGATGTCGATCGGCTTGCGGTCGGCCGGAAAGGGGACGACGCGGTAGTTTCCCGTCCCCGCCGCGGCGACGACAAGGCCGGCGAGCTCGTTCAGGCTGACTGGTGGGAAGCCGCCGACATTGAAGACCCTGCCTTGCACGTCCCCGACGGGCGCCTCCGCGACGGCGAGCATCGCGGCGACGACGTCGTCGGCATGGGTGAAGTCGCGCAGCTGTTCGCCGCCCCAGACCTCGAAGGTCTCGCCGCACAGGACGGCGCGGATCCAGACGCCCAGAAAGGTCTGGCGCGCGTCGCGCACCCGCATGCGCGGCCCGTAGCAATTGGTCAGCCGCAGTGCGGTCGCCGCCATGCCGTGGACGCGCGCATAGACCATCGCGTAGCCCTCGGCGGCGAGCTTCGCGACGCCGTTGCAGTCGGGCGGCGCCAGCGGATGGCTCTCGTCCACCGGCAGGGCGCGCGGCGGCCCGTAGATCTGCCGGGTCGACGCATGGACGAAGCGGGCGCGCGGACTGGCGCGGCGCAGCGCCTCGAGCAGCCGCAGCGTACCGGTGGCGTTGATCGCGAGGTCCTCCAGCGGCGCCTCCATGCTGGCCATATGCCCGGTCTGGGCCGCCAGGTGGAACACCGTGTCGCAGTCGCGCAGCAGACGCTCCAGCTCCGCCGCGTCGATCGTCCGCAGATCGTCGACGACGCGGTCGATCCGGTCCCCGAGCTCCGCGAGATTTGCGGCGTTGGCGCCCGA
>JBIKLI010000467.1:0-2869 GCA_044359885.1 Alphaproteobacteria bacterium
GTCACGCCAAGGCGAAGATCCCGGGTCTCGATCCCGATCGCCGCGTCCCATGGCGCGACGGCGCCCGTCATCACCGAGGAGCAAATGTCCGGGCAGATGGAGGCAGCGCGCCGACGCGATGTCCCGCACGGTCGCGTTTTGCTCCGGCCGTCGCCCGAGGGTTCGCATGGACGGCACAAGAGAGTTTTGGCGGCACCGGCAAGCGCCTGGAACGCGCGGGCACGGATATGCCTGGGCTCTCAAGCGGATGGGGTGGCGGCTGCCGGCGCGCGGGTGAGCTTCGACAACGCGTCCAGGCCGATCGGCGGCTCCGTCAGCCATGGAAGCGCGTAGAGCCGCCTGGCGAGACCGGCGGATATGTTCTCGATCTGCCTGCGTTCGCCAACCGGGTCCACTTCTACGATCCAGCGTGGTTTTTGCGGCCACGAGCGGAATAACGATCCAGCGTGGTTTTTGCGGCCACGGGTCCTTTCGCCACGTCACGCCCCAGCGTTCCTGGCGACGTGAGGGCCCGTCGCGAGAAAACTACGCTGGATCGTTATTCCTTGCACTGAATAACGATCCAGCGTGGTTTTTGCGGCCACGGGTCCTCTCGCCACGTCACGCCCCAGCGTTCCTGGCGACGTGAGGGCCCGTCGCGAGAAAACTACGCTGGATCGTTATTCCTTGTGGGATCGTTATTCCTTGGATCGTTATTCCTTGACGCTGGTCACACAAGCTGCGGCCCGTGGTCGGAACGGTCCGTCACGAAAAGTTACCTTTCGTCACATGCCTTCGCGGGTCCGTCGCCCGATCATCCTTGCGCACGCAAGGTCCCGTCCACCCATGCCCCACGGGGCGCAGCTTCGCGGCGCGCATACGCCGCAGGAGAAAGATCGATGTCCATGTCGTCGCTTTCCGGTTTGCGCGGTCTCCATCGCATGCCCGATCAACTCGCCTCCACCCTCGCCAGCAGCGGCGTGTCGACTCAGACCGCCAGCAGGGTCAAGTCGGAGATCGAAAGCCTGCCGCAAGCGGCGCGCAACAGCGCGGCGCAGGGCGTACCGCCCGACCCGGAAGTCATGCGCGCCGCGATCGACAAGCAGCTCGCGCGCGACGTGCAGGCGGGCGCGCTGTCGCAGGACGATGCCGACAAGATCGGCGCAGCCCTGGATCGTTTCGAGGCGTCCATGCAGAGCGGCTTCTTGGCGCGTGGCGCCGACGGTCCCCCGCCGGGCGCTGGCGGTCCTGGCCGTCCCGGCGGTCCGCCTCCCGGCGGCGGCTCCGGCGGTCCCCCGCCTGGCGGCGGTCCGGGTGGCCCGCCGCCGATGGGCGAAGCCGGCGGCGCGCCGCGCGCCTCGGCAAGCGAGGAGGTGGCCAAGTCCGCGCTCGACCAGCTCCTCGAAGCCCTCGAGGAGCTGAAATCGGACTCTGCCGACGACGACGCGTCCGGCGCCGGCGCGGCATCGTCGACCACCTCCAAGTCGAAGACCGAACTTGCCGCCTATCTCGGCGCGTTGCTGGAATCCGCCAAGGTCGACATCTCGGCCTGACCGGCCGCGATGCCGCGCCCGCCGCGGCAGTCCGGCCCCGGCAGGTGCGGATCGCGCGGCAGCGCGACCGTCGCGACAAGACCGCCGCCGGTCCGGTTCGCCAGCGTCACGTCGCCGCCATGCGCGCGCGCGAGCGTGCGCGCGATCGCGAGCCCGAGGCCGGTGCCGCCGGTCTCGCGGCTGCGGCTGCCCTCCAAGCAGTGGAACGGGCGGAAGACGCTCTCGAGCTCGGCCTCGGGAATTCCCGGGCCCCGGTCGGCGACCGCGATCAGCGCTTCGCCGCCGGTCGCCGTCAGCTCGACTTCCGCGCTGCCCGCGTATTCGAGCGCGTTGTCGATCAGGTTCTCCACGATGCGCCGCACGGCGGCCCCATTGGCGGCGAGCACGACGCGCGCGCCCGCGGCGACGCGGACGTCCTGCAGGGCATCGATGCGTTCGTCGACGATCGTGGCGATCAGGCTCGACAGGTCGATGCGCTCGCAGCGGCCGGATCTGGACTCGACCCGTGCGAAGTCGAGGGTCTTGACGACGATCGCCTCGAGCGCATCGATGTCGCGCCGGATGGCCTCGCGCAGGGCGTCGTCGCCGATGCGCTCGGCGCGCATGCGCATGCGCGTCAGCGGCGTGCGCAGGTCGTGGCTGATCGCGACCAGCATCGTCGTGCGGTCGTGAACGAAACGCACCACGCGTTCGCGCATCGCCGCGAAGGCGCGGGTGATCGCTTCGATCTCCGCCGCGCCGCCCGCGACGAGCGGCACCGCCTCTCCGCCCCGGCCGAGGCTCTCGGCCGCGCGCGCGATTGCGGCGAGCGGCGCCGACAGCCAGCGCGCCGCCCAGATCGCCGCGGCGATTGCGGCGCCCAGGCATAGGATCAGCAAGGCGATCGCCAGCTTCATCTCGGGTCCCAGGCGGTCGAGCTGGCGCGGCCGGATGCAAAGCCATGTCCGGTCCGGCAGCTCGAGATCGGCAACGAAGGCGCGCACGCGCCGCATCTCCTCGGCCTGCGCGAGTGCCGGCGTCGGTCCCGGCGCGACGTCGGCGCGCGCCGGTCCCGTGAAGGGCGGCGCGCCGGGCGGCGGTGGATCGAGCGCGAGCGACAATCCGCGGATCGCCGCCGGCGCCGCGGCGCGGATATCCGCTTCGAAGCGGCGCAGGCGCGCGTCGATCTGCGTGCCGGGCGGTACCGGCGGCTGCCGGTCGTGCAGTTCGAAGCCCAGCCAGCGCGCCGCCTCCTGGCGGTCGAGCCAGGCGATCCGCTCGTCGCGCTCGCGACCGGCCGCGCCGGCCGCGCGCGTGGCGATCTGATGCGAGAGCCCCTCGGGATCGACGACCGGTGG
>JBIKLI010000468.1:0-2862 GCA_044359885.1 Alphaproteobacteria bacterium
ATGATCGCGCTCGCGCGCCGCCCGGCGGGCCGCGGATGAGCACCGTCGCGAACCACGAAGACGGCGATCCGGCCGCGGCGCCACGCGCAATGGGCCGGACCGCGGCCCGGCTGGCCGCCGTGCAGGCCCTGTTCCAGATCGATTCGACCGGAACCGACCCGCAAGCGGCGGTGCAGGAGTTCCTCGCCCATCGGCTTGGCGCGGCCGACACCGGCGAGGGCCAGCCCGATCTTGGGCACGCCGACAAGAGCTTCTTCGCCGCGATCGTCCTGGGAGCGTCGATGCGCGCGGGCGAGATCGACGCGCTGATCGGCGCGACGCTGCCGGCGCAATGGTCCTTGAGGCGCATCGACCCCGTTCTCCGGGCCCTGCTGAGGGCGGGGTGCTTCGAGTTGCTGGCGCGCGACGACGTCCCGGCCCGGGTCGTCGCCGACGAGTATGTCTCGATCGCGCACGCGTTCTTCGAGGGGCCGAACCCGGGCTTCGCCAACGCGCTCCTCGACGCGCTTGCCCGGCGCATCCGCCCCGACGACTTCGCCACCGCCCATGACAAGCCGGGCGGGTGAATTCGACCTCATCGCCCGCTATTTCGCGCCACTGGCGGGCGACGGGCGCGTCCGCGCCCTCGGCCTGACCGACGATGCCGCCCTGTTGGTGCCGCGCGCGGACAGCGAATTGGTGCTGACGGCCGACGCGCTCGTCGCAGGCGTCCATTTCCTGCCCGATGACCCGCCGGCGCTGGTCGCGCGCAAGGCGCTGCGGGTCAATCTATCGGACCTCGCCGCCAAGGGGGCGACACCGCTTGCCTATCTGCTGTGCCTGTCGCTGCCGGCGGAGACCCGGGAGGCGTGGGTCGCCGGTTTCGCCGAGGGGCTGGCGGCGGATCAAGAGGCCTTCGCGATCACCCTCGCCGGCGGCGACACCACCTCGACGCCGGGTCCCCTGACCATCGCGATCACCGCCATCGGCGAGGTCGCCAGCGGCGCCATGCTGCGGCGATCCGGGGCCAAGCCCGGGGACGAGATCTGGGTCTCCGGGACGATCGGCGATGCGGCGCTGGGTCTGCGGGTCCTGCGCGACGGCGCCGGTGCCCAGCTTCCGGCCGTGCTGCGCGACGAGTTGGCCGACCGGTACCGGCTGCCACGGCCGCGGCTCGCCCTGGGCATGGCGCTGGCGGGATCGGGCGTGGCGGCGATGGACGTGTCGGACGGCCTGGTCCAGGACCTCGGTCATGTCGCCCGTCTCGCCGGCTGCCGTGCGATCGTCGACGAGGACGCGATCCCGTTTTCGACGGCGGCCGCTGCGCTGATCGCCGGCGACCCGACGATGCGCGACGTCGCGCTCGCCGGCGGCGACGACTACGAACTGCTGGTGGCAGCCCCGCCGTCGCAGGCACCACGCCTGGCTGCCGCCAGCCGGGATGCCGACACGCCGCTGCGGCGGATCGGCCGGCTGGTCGCGGGCGGGGAGGGGGTCGCGTTGCGCGACCGCGAGGGTCGAGAGCGCCGGCTGGCGCGCGGCGGCTGGACGCATTTCTGAAGCCGGGATTCATGGCGCGTTGACGCTTGCGCCCCTATATCGACGATCATGGATCGGTTCCGCTCGCCATCGAGACGCCGCTTCGGGCAGCTCGTGCTGACCGCGTTCGCGGCGGCTGCGGCATGCCGGCCGACGCGCGCGCAGACGGTCCGCGAGGGTGACCTGTTCGGCCGCCCGATCTTCGTTCCGCTCGACCGGATCGTCGTCTCGGTGTTCCGCGGCCGGCACGTCGAGCGCCATGAGATGCTTCTCATCAAGCTGGAATTGATGAACTCCTCGGCGATCACGCCGCTGGATCTGGCGATGCCGCGGCTTCGGGACAGCTTCGTGCGGATCTGGAATCGCCTGGGCTCGCGTCCGGATGCCGCCGACAAGGGCCTCGACGTCGAGGCCGGACGGCGCGCGATGCAGGCGGCGTGCGACGAACTCGTCGGGCTGGGGCGCATCAAGAACGTCCTGATCGTCGCGCATTCCAGCCGCCTGGTGCGCCAGCAGCCCGGCATGGGATCCTGACGGCGCGCATTGCGCGCCGCGGCGCGGCATGCCAGAAGGTCTGGCGATGCCCGAACAGCAAGCCGACGCGACGCGGCGCAACGTCGTCCTGCTCGCGATCTGCCATGGCCTCGCCGGTATCGGCAACACGACGATGGTGGTCGAGTCGGCGCTGGTCGGACACATGCTTGCGACCAACAAGCTACTTGCCACGCTGCCGCTGGGACTGATGCATCTGGCGGTCATGCTGGCGGCGTTTCCGGCATCGCATTTCATGCAGCGCTTCGGACGGCGCGCCGGGTTTTCCGTCGGCGCCGTCGCCGGTCTCGTGGGGACGGGGCTGTGCGTCTACGCGATCGTGCACGCCTCCTTCGCGCTGTTCTGTCTCGGTGCTTTCGTCAACGGCATCTACAACGGCTTTGCCACGTTCTACCGCTTCGCCGCCGCCGACGGCGCCCGGCCCGAATGGCGAAGCCGCGCGATCAGCTATGTCCTCGCCGGCGGTGTCCTGGCGGCGGTGATCGGCCCGGAGATGGCCAAGCGGACCACCGAACTCCTGCCGCCCTATCTCTTCGCCGGATCCTTCGCCGCCCTGTCGGTCACCGCGGCCCTGGCCTTCGGACTGATCCAGTTCCTGCGCATCCCGCCGCCGCGTCGCGATCAGGCCCAGGGCGACGCGCGGCCGCTGTCGGTGATCGCGTCCCAGCCGGTCTTCATCGTCGCCGTCGGATCGGCGATGATCGCCTACGGCGCGATGAATTTCGTGATGACCGTGACGCCGCTGGCGATGGCGGCCTGCGGTTTCGGCCATGGCGACTCGGCCACGGTGAT
>JBIKLI010000469.1:0-2857 GCA_044359885.1 Alphaproteobacteria bacterium
AGATCGCCCGCGACCTGCAGGGCAAGGTCACGGTCGCCAAGATCAACATCGACGAGAACCCCGCGACCCCGACCAAGTACCGCGTCCAGGGCATCCCGACCCTGATGTTGTTCAAGAACGGCCAGGTTGCCGCGACCAAGATCGGCGCCCTGCCCAAGGGCAAGCTGCTGGAGTGGGTCAACTCGGTGCTCTGACGCCGGCGGCGACCGCGCCCGCCGTCCCGTGTTCACCGCCGACAAGCTCGCCGCGCTGCGCGCCCGCTATGCGGGCGCGGAGGGCGGCGAGGTCCGGGACCCGGAGTTCCGCAAGGTCTCGCAGATGCTGTTCGCCGGCACCGACCGGCGCACGAAACCCTATGCCGGGGTCAAGACCTTCCTCGACGCGCCGTATCGTCCCGAGATCGCCCGGCCCGGGGATCTGGCCGGGCTCGACGCGGCGCTGATCGGGATCCCGATGGACCTGGGCGTGACCAACCGCAGCGGCGCGCGGTTCGGGCCGCGCGCGGTGCGCGGCATCGAGCGCATCGGCCCCTACAACCACGCGCTGCGCGTGGCGCCGGTGGCGGCGCTGGGCGTGGCCGATATCGGCGACGTGCCCTTCGCCAGCCGCTTCGACCTCGAGCGCTCGATCGCCGACATCGAGGCCTTCTATGCGATGGTCGCCGCCGCGGGCGTGGTCCCCTTCGGCGTCGGCGGCGACCATTCGGTCTCGTACCCCATCCTGCGCGCGCTGGGCCGCGACCGGCCGGTGGGCATGGTCCATATCGACGCGCATTGCGACACCAGCGGCCCCTACGAGGGCGCCAAGTTCCACCATGGCGGGCCGTTCCGTCAGGCGGTGCTGGACGGCGTCCTCGACCCGGAGCGCACGATCCAGATCGGCATCCGCGGCTCGGCGGAGTTCCTGTGGGAATTCTCCTACGATTCCGGGATGACGGTGATCCATGCCGAGGAGGTGACCGAACTCGGCATCCGCGCGGTGATCGCCCGGGCGCGCGCGGTGGTCGGCGACGGGCCGGTCTATGTCTCCTTCGACGTCGACGGGCTCGATCCCGCCTTCGCGCCGGGGACCGGGACGCCGGAGGCCGGCGGGCTCTCGGCGCGCGAGGTGCTGGCGATCCTGCGCGGCCTCGCCGGCATCGACATCGTCGGCGGCGACGTCGTCGAGGTCGCGCCGCAATACGATTCCGGCACCAACACCGCCCAGATCGCCGCCCAGGCGCTGTTCGAGCAGCTGTCGCTGTTCGCCTGGCGCCGGCGCGGCGCCGGTCAGCCGTCGTAGCGCTTGCCGCGCGCCAGGAATCCGTCGGTGCCGATCAGCCGGTTGATGCCGGCGAAATCCAGCATGCGCCCGCGCCAGGGCTCGGTCGTGCCGGTCGCCTTGAGGCTGGCGAAATAATCCTGCAGCGCGAAGGCCAGCGCGCGGACCGTGCCGCCCGGGAAGATCACCAGCTTGTAGCCGAGCGCCTCCAGCGCCGACGCCGGCTGCATCGGCGTGCGGCCGCCCTCGACCATGTTCGCCATCACCGGCACCTTGCCGGCGTAGCGCCGCGCGACCGCCGCCAGCTCCGCCTGGCCTGGCGGGGCCTCGACGAAGATCATGTCGGCACCGGCCTCGGCATAGGCGTCCGCGCGATCGAGCGCCGCCGCGAACCCTTCGACCGCGATCGCGTCGGTGCGGCAGATCAGCGCCATGTCGCCCTGTCGCGCGTCGAGGGCCGCCTTGATCTTGCCCACCATCTCGCCGGCCGGGATCAGCGTCTTGTCCTTGAGATGGCCGCAGCGCTTGGGCAGCGTCTGGTCCTCGATCTGCACCGCCGCGGCGCCCGCGCGCTCGAAGCCGCGGATCGTGCGCTGGACGTTCAGCGCGTTGCCGAAGCCGGTGTCGATGTCGACGATGACCGGGATGGTCGCGCGCTCGCGGATCGCCGCCAGCGTCTCCAGCACCTCGGTCGCGCTGACCAGCCCGATGTCGGGAAACCCGAAGCGCGTGTAGCAGATCGACGCGCCGGAGAGATAGGCGGCCTCGAAGCCGGCCTGCTCGACCAGCATGGCCGACAGCCCGTCATAGATCCCGGGCGCGACGACGATGCCCGGTTGCGCGAAGCGCTGCCTGAGGGAAACCATGATGCGGCGACTCCGGTTGCTTGGGGCCGGCGGGCAGCATGCGCGAAACCCGGCCGCGGCGTCGAGCCATGGCGTGTGCGACCGGCTGGGTCGTCGAGAACGACGACATCGCCCCGTATGCGCCGCACCACGGCGACGATCTGCGCGCACGGCTTGCCGCGAGCTGCGCCGCGAAGCCGCCCCGGATCGCGGCCTGCGCCAGCACAGGCTGAACGGCGGCGGCGCATCGGCGCGTTCCACCGCAGCGCCCTCCGCGGCACCCGGCCCCCAACCGCCCCTTGATCCGGCCGTGCCACGCAGGTAGAACCCGCCCATCGGAACGGTCGCCGCAGTAGCTCAGGGGTAGAGCAGCGCATTCGTAATGCGCGGGTCGGGGGTTCAATTCCCTCCTGCGGCACCATCCCCCGAAATCAGGGCGTTTCAAGGCGGCTCACGAAGCCGCCCGGGAAGCGCTGTTTTACCTTGTGGCACAAGGTCTTAGATATAGCCTGATCCGGCATGATCCGGGGTGGCGCGACCTGCCCTAGCGCTGCAAAGTGTGGGGCCGTATAGTGGGGCCACGTGGGGCCGACCTGCCGGGGGCCGCCCCATTGTGGGGCCAGACCCGGCCGGAGGGCGCGCGAGTGCAGGGGAATCGGGTGAACGAACCTTAGCCCGTGATGATCCTGACTAGGAAATCGTCATCCCAAGCCGCCGCCTTTCGCTTGGCGCGTAGGGAAAGCTTTTCGGGC
>JBIKLI010000470.1:0-2856 GCA_044359885.1 Alphaproteobacteria bacterium
GCACGCCCCCGGTCCTGTCGATGGTGGCCCTGGAATGCGGGCTCGACACGATCCTCGCCGCCGATCTGGGCGCGATCCGGGCCAAGGCGATGGCGCTGGGCGACCTGTTCATCGCGCTGGTCGAGCAACTCTGCGCCGGACACGGACTCGAGACCGCCTGCCCGCGCGACGCCACAAGGCGCGGATCGCAGGTCAGCTTCCGGCATCCCCAGGGCTACGCCATCGTGCAGGCGCTGATCGCGCGCGGCGTGATCGGCGATTTCCGCGCGCCGGACATCCTGCGTTTCGGCCTCGCCCCGCTCTATCTCAGCCATGCCGACATCTGGCGCGCCGTCGCGACGCTGCGCGACATCATGGACGGCCGCGACTGGGACCAGCCGCGCTACCATCGACGCGCCGCGGTGACCTGAGCGCTGCGATCATGCCGCCCCCGCGCCGCAAGGGGGTTGCGCGCGACGACGGGCGAATCATTCTCTGGCGCGCCGGGCGCCGGTCGGCGCCATGGCCTGTTCGCAACCCCGGAGAAGATGTTCCATGGCTTTCGCACTCGCGCCCCTGCCCTATGCCGACACCGCGCTCGACCCGGTGATCTCGGCGCGCACGATCTCGTTCCATCACGGCTTGCACCACAAGACCTATGTCGACAACCTGAACAAGCTGGTCGAGAACGACCCGCTCGGCGCGATGCCGCTGGTCGACGTCGTCCGCGCGGTCGCCGGCAAGCCGGACAAGGTCGCCCACTTCAACAACGCGGGTCAGGTCTTCAACCATGACTTCTACTGGGCCAGCCTGAAGCCCAATGGCGGCGGCGAGCCCGGCGGCGCGCTCAAGGCGCAGATCGACAGCGATCTCGGCGGCATCGCCAAGCTGAAGACCGACCTCGCCGCGGCGGCGATGGGCCAGTTCGGCAGCGGTTGGGCCTGGCTGGTCTGGAAGACGGCGGAGAAGAAGCTGGCGATCGAGAAGACCGCGAATGCCGACACGCCGATCGCGCGCGGCGACGCGCCGCTGCTGACGATCGACGTCTGGGAACACGCCTATTATCTCGATCACCAGAACCGCCGTGCCGCCTATGTCCAGGCGGTGATCGACAAGCTGCTGAACTGGGATTGGGCGGCCGAGCAGTTCGCCAAGGCGAAGGGCTGACCGGCCCGCGGGGGGTCTGGCCTCGACAGGGGTCAGACCTCTCGCGCCCGATCAGGCGAGCAGGGCGCGGATCCGGTCGAGCAATTCCTCGGGGTCGACCGGCTTGAGCAGCAGGCCGATGCCGGCGCCCCGCGCGGCCGCCTGGGCGGAGGGCGACGTATCCCCTGTCAGCACCAGGGCGGGGATGTCGCGACCAAGCGCGGCGCGCACGCCATCGACGACGCCGATGCCCGTCTCGCCTTCGGCCAGATGCAGGTCGGACACGACGAGATCGGGCGCGAAACCGCCCGCGATCGCCGCCAGCGCCGCGCACCCATCCCCGAACGCCTCGATCTGCAACCCGCGTCCCGACAGCCAGCGCCGCGTCGCGTAGCGAAGGCCGGCATCGTCCTCGACCAGAAGCAGACGCCGAGGCGCGGCGACCAGGCTTGGCCGGTCGCGTCGCGACGCAGCCGGCGCCGCCTGCGCGATCGATTCGGCGGGTGGCAGATCGACCTGAACGCGGGTGCCGACGCCCGGCGTGGATTCGACCGCAAGCCGCGCGCCGATCAGGTCGCCCAGCCGCCGGACGATCGACAGGCCGAGACCGAAGCCATCCGCCTGATGGCCACCGGGCCGAGGCACCCGGTAGAATTCATCCCATAGCTTCGGCAGCGCGTCGCCGGGAATGCCGATTCCGGTATCCGCGACCGTCACCCGCACATGCGCCCCGGCCCGCGCGGCCGACAGGCGGATCTCGCCGCGCTCGGTGAACTTGAGGGCGTTGCCAAGCAGGTTGCGCAGGATCTGGCCAAGCAGGACCGGATCGGAACGCACGGGCGGCGCGGCGCCCTCGGCCACGAAGACAAGTCCGCGGGCCGCTGCCATGGTCGAGAACTCCTTTTCCAGCCCGGCGAAGAGCGCCGACAGTTCCATGTCGCCGATCTGCGCCCCGACCTTCCCCGATTCCAGCTTGCTGATGTCCAGCAGGGCGTCGAGCAGTTCCCCCATGTTGCCGATCGCCCGCGCCTGATGTTCGACAAGCTCACGCAGGTCCGGACCGTCGACGGCCTCGGCGAGCGACTGGTTGAGCAGTCGCAATGTCTGGAGCGGCTGGCGGAGGTCGTGGCTGGCCGTCGCGAGCAGCCGGCTTCCCGCCACGTCGCCGGCGAAGTCCGGATCGCTCAGTACGACCATCATCAGATGGCGGGACCGCTCCAGCCGGCGGACCTGCATCCCGACCGGGAACATGCCGCCATCCTTGCGCCGCCCATGCAGCCGCCAGACGGGATTGTCGCCGTCCTCGCGCAGCGGCCGGGCTTCGCGCGGATCGAGTATCGCGTCCATGCGCAGCCCCGGAAACTCCTGTTCGCCATAGCCGAACATGTCGATCGCGCGACGGCTCGCCAGGATGACAGTCCCCTCGCCATCGGCCAGGATGGCCGGCTCGGGCGCCTCGAGCACAAGCCTTCGATATTCCGCTGCACCGATGTCGAATGCGCTCATGTCCGACCACCGCTCATTGGCTTGATGACTTTCTTTGTTGTTGTTTTTTTTTGGGGGGGGGGGGGGGGGGTATGGACAAGCGATGCGGCCTCCTCTTGCGCCATCTCGAATAGCCAATGGCACGCGAGTCTGAAAAATCACAAAATCGTGATCGGGCGGCTTGGAGGCGCAATGCGACGACGTAGCGCGCGGCGACGGGCCACCAGACCTTGCAGATCTGCCCTG
>JBIKLI010000140.1:0-10374 GCA_044359885.1 Alphaproteobacteria bacterium
GGGGCTGGGGCCGGCGTCGCGGCCGGCGCGGGCGCCGGATCGCGTGGCGGCGGGGGTGGCGGGGTGGGCGCAGCAGGCGGCTCGGCGACGCGCGGCGATGGGGGTGCCGGCACTTGCGGCGGCGCGGCGGGCTGGGCCGGCGGCGGGGGTGGTGCCGGCTGGGGCGGGGCAGCCTGACGGGGCGGTGGCGGCGGCGGCAGATCCTGCGGCCGCGGGCTTTCGGAGGCCTTCGGGGGTTGCGCGTCCTGGATGCGCGGCGATCGCGGCAGGGAATCGCTGGGCGGTGCGTTGGTGATGGCCGCAAGCGGCAACGCCTCGATCACCAGCGGCCGATCCTCGGGGGGGCGCGGCTTTGCGAAATGGGGCAGCCCGAACAGCGCGACCAGGAGCAGCGCCACGTGCAGCGCGCCGGAGGCCCCGGCAGCGAGGCGCATGTCGTCCCCGAGCGGAGCGTGAAGGGTCGTGGTGGCCGCCGTCATGATCGTCGGTATCCGGTCGCGGCGTCCCGCCTCAGCGCGGCGGCGAGGCCGAGGGACGGGCGTCGCGGGGCGCCTGCAGGGCCTCGGTCACCAGGGCGACCCGATCGAAGCCGCCCGCGCTGATCCGGCCCATCACCTCCATCACCCGGCCATAGGCGATGTTGCGATCGGCGCGCACGAAGACGCGACTGTCGGCCTTGTTGCGCAGGATCGCGGCCAGCCGGCCGACGAGGTCCTCCTCGGAAATCTCCGAGTCCTGGATGTACAGCTTGTTCGCCGCGGTGATCGTGACGATCAGCGGCTCGTCCTGGCCACGCGACTGCGCCGCCTGGGTCTGCGGCAGATCGACCTCGACGCTCGACGTCAACAGCGGTGCCGTCACCATGAAGATCACGAGCAGGACGAGCATCACGTCGACGAGTGGGGTCACGTTGATTTCCGCCACCAGCGGCCGTCCGCCGGAACGCCGCCGGCCGCGCTGGACAGGGCTCGCCATCATCGGTCCCGCCATGGCTCAGACCTTCTCCTCGAGCTGGCGCGACAGGATGGCGTTGAACTCGTTCGAGAACGCCTCCAGGCGACCGGCATAGCGGGCAAGCTCGCTGTTGATCTTGTTGAAGGCGATGACGGCCGGCACCGCCGCAACGAGCCCCAGCGCGGTCGCAAACAGCGCCTCGGCGATGCCGGGCGCCACCACGGCGAGCGAGGTGTTCTTGCTCGCGGCGATGGCATGGAAGGCGTTCATGATGCCCCAGACGGTCCCGAACAGGCCGATGAACGGCGACGTCGATCCGACCGAAGCAAGGAAGCTCATGTAGCGTTCGAGCCGGTCCATCTCGCGCCCGAAGGTGACGCCCATCACCCGCTCGATGCGGCTTTGCAGCCCGGCCCGCATCTGGCTGGCTCCGACCAGCCCCTTGGCGGCCGAGCGGCGCCATTCGCGCATCGCCGCGGCGAACATCGCCGTCATCGGACAGGGCGGCTGCTCGCCGACCCGGTCGTACAGGTCGTCGAGCGACCCGCCGGACCAGAACATGTCCTCGAAATCGTCCGCCCGCGCCTGCAGCCGGCGCAGGCGCACCAGCTTCTCGATGATGATCGCCCAGCTCCAGAACGAGGCCAGGATCAGGAGCACGATCACCGTCTTCCCGATCAGGTCGGCGTTGAGGAAGAGGCCCAGGAAGGTCAGGTCGACGGCAGGCTTCGACCCGGCGGCGACGACGGTATCCACGGCTCGGTCCATGATCTGCGGAGTCTCTCTCTTCAGTCGGCGGGAACATCGTCGCCGAATGCGGCGAGCGCATGGCGGATGGCGGGCGGCAAGCGGGACGGCCGGCCGCTGGCGGCGACGCAGGCGACCGTGACCTCGAGTTCGGCAAGCGGCTCGGCGCCGCGCAGGATCCGCTGGCTGAGCGCGCAGGTCGCGGCGCCGACCGCGACGATGGCGGTCTCGACGACCAGCGCGTCGTCGAGACGCGCGGGGCGCAGGTATTCGCAGGCACAGCGCCGGACCGCGAAGGCCAGCCCCTGCTCCGCGCGCAACCGCGCCTGGTCGATCCCCAGCGCCCGAAGCAACTCCGTGCGGCCACGCTCCGCGAATTTCAGGTAGTTCGCGTAGTAGACGATGCCGGCCGCGTCGGTGTCCTCCCAATAGACCCGCACGGTCAGGCGATGCGGCGCGAAATCAGCCATCGCCGCCCTCGATCTCCCCGGGCGCCAGCAGCATGTCCAGCTGCCGCAGCCGATCCGGCCCCGGCTCGAGCCCCAGATGCCGCCATCCACGCTCGCCCAGGACGCGGCCGCGGGGCGTGCGCATGACGAGCCCGCACTGGATGAGGAAGGGTTCGATCACGTCTTCGAGGGTGTCGCGCTGCTCGGCCAGGGCCGCAGCCAGGGTCTCGATCCCCACCGGGCCGCCGCCATACACGTCGGCGATGCAGCGCAGATAGCGCCGGTCCATGGCGTCGAGGCCCAGCGCGTCGACCTCCAGCCGGTTGAGCGCCGCGTCGGCGGCCGCGCGGTCCACGCGCCCGCCGCCGCCCACGGCGGCAAAATCACGCACCCGCCGCAGCAGCCGGCCGGCGACGCGCGGCGTGCCCCGGGCCCGCCGCGCGATTTCGGCCGCGCCGTCGGGCGCCAGGTCGAGCGCCAGCAATCCGGCCCCGCGACGGACGATCGCCTCCAGTTCGTCCGGCTCGTAGAAATTGAGCCGCAGCGGGATGCCGAACCGGTCGCGCAGCGGCGTGGTGATCAGCCCCGCCCGCGTGGTCGCGGCGACCAGCGTGAACGGCGGCAGATCGATGCGCACCGACCGTGCTGCCGGCCCCTCGCCGATGATCAGGTCGAGCTGGAAATCCTCCATCGCCGGATAGAGGATCTCCTCGACCGCCGGCGCGAGGCGATGGATCTCGTCGATGAACAGCACGTCGCGGGGCTGGAGATTGGTCAGGATGGCGGCCAGGTCCCCTGCCCGCGCGATCACCGGCCCGGACGTCGCGCGAAAACCGACGCCCAGCTCGCGCGCCACGATCTGCGCCAGCGTCGTCTTTCCAAGGCCCGGCGGGCCATGCAGAAGCACGTGGTCGAGCGCGTCGCCCCGCCCGCGCGCTGCGTCGACGAAGACCCTGAGATTGGCGCGCACCTGGCGCTGGCCGATGAATTCCTCCAGCCGCTGCGGCCGCAGGCTGGCTTCGCCCAGGTCGTCGGGTCCCGCCGTGCCGGCGACTTCGCGCGACGCCTCGGGCGGCTGCGGCTTGCGGCTGCGGCTCATCGCGCGAGTTCCTTGAGCCCGGCGGCGATGAGCGCCTCGGCGCGCGCCCCGGCGCCGACACGCGCGACGGCACGGTCGATGGCGGCAAGGGCCTCGGGGCGGCGATAGCCGAGATTGACCAGGGCAGACACGGCATCCTCGGCGGCATCGTCGCCCGCCGGCGCGGCGCCGCCCGGCAGGCGCCTGTCGGCGGTCGCGCCCGGCAACGTCGCCAAGGCGCCGACCTTGTCCTTCAATTCCGAGGTCAGCCGGTTCGCAAGCTTGGGCCCGACCCCGTCGGCGCGGGTTATCATCGCGCGGTCGCCAGCGGCGATCGCCCGGGCGAGTTCGCCCGGCGCCAGAGCCGAGAGCAGCGACAGCGCGACCTTGGCACCGACGCCCTGAACCGTCGTCAGCAGCCGGAACCAGTCGCGCTCGCCGACGGTCGCGAAGCCGTAGAGTTCGATTGCGTCCTCGCGCACGATCGTCTCGACCAGCAGGCGCGCCTCGCCGCCCGCGGCGAGCGCCGACAAGGTGCGGGTCGAGGCCCGGACGAGATAGCCGACCCCGCCGACGTCGACGATCGCGCGATCGCGGTCGATCGCGTCGACGATGCCGGTCAGCCGCGCGATCACGCCTGCACCCGGGCGCCGTCCCAGCGCCGCCGCGTCTGCAGATGGTGGCCGTGGCAGAGCGCCACCGCCAGCGCGTCGGCGGCGTCGGCTCCCTCCAGCCGGACACCGGGCAGCAGCCGCTGCACCATGGCCTGGACCTGACGCTTGTCGGCATGGCCGACGCCGACGACCGATTTCTTCACCGCCGTGCTGGCGTACTCGGCGACCTCGATGCCGAGACGCGCCGGCGCCAGCAGCGCGATGCCCCGCGCGAGCCCCAGCTTCAGCGTCGAGGTGGGGTTGACGTTGACGAAGGTCTCCTCCACAGCGGCGCTGCCCGGACGGTGAAGCTCCAGGATCGCCGTGATCCCGTCGAAAAGCGCCACCAGCCGCTCAGCCGTCTGCGCCGCGGAGTCGCTGACGACCTGCCCGTTCGCGACATGCCGGACGCGCGCACCATCGACCTCGACCACGCCCCACCCGGTGGTCCGCAAGCCGGGATCGAGACCGAGGAGGCGCATCAGGCGCCCGACAGGATCTGCACGAGGTCCTCGGAAACGTCGAAATTCGCATGCACCGCCTGGACGTCGTCGGAGTCCTCCAGTGCCTCGATCAACGCGAACAGATCGCGCGCCGCGTCCGCGCCGAGCGGCACCGTGTTGGTCGCGCGCCAGACCAGTCGCGCCTCGCGCGCGGCCCCGAAGCGGGTCTCGAGCGCGTCGCGCACGCCGCCGAACGCGTCGGGCTCGGTGACGATCTCGTGCCCTTCGGCGCCCGATGCGACGTCGTCGGCGCCCGCCTCGACCGCCGCCTCGAAGATCGCATCGGCCGACGCGACCGCAGGCGGGTAGGCGATCATGCCCTTGCGGGCGAAGTTGAAGGCGACCGAATTGGTCTCCCCGAGCGAGCCGCCGTTCTTCGAGAAGATCGAACGCACCTCGCTCGCCGTCCGGTTCCGGTTGTCGGTGAGCGCCTCGACGATCAGCGCGGCACCGCCGGGACCGTAGCCCTCGTAGCGGACCTCCTCGTAGATCGCGCCATCCTCGCCGCCGGAGCCGCGCTTGATGGCGCGCTCGATCGTGTCCTTGGACATGTTCTCCGACTTGGCGGCGTTGATCGCGGCCTTGAGCCTCGGGTTGTGCGCCGGATCGGGAAGACCGGTTCGCGCCGCGGTCATGATCTCGCGGATCAGCTTGGTGAAGATCTTGCCGCGCCGGGCGTCCTGCTTGCCCTTGCGGTGCATGATGTTCTTGAACTGCGAATGGCCTGCCATGGTCCGGTCCGACTTCGTGGTGGGCGCGACTGCGCGCGCGACTCGGGAATCCACGCGAGCGCCGCGCCGTCGCGCCGCTTAGCAAATCGCCGCCGGATTGCCTACCGGCCGCGCGCCGGCCGGCACGGGTAACGGCGATTTATGGCGCCAATGCGGCGCCGATGCGCCGATCAGGGACGACGCGCGCGCAGCGCCTCGATCGCGGCGAGGACGGTGCGCTCGCCGGTGGCCCGGGCGAGACGCTCGGCAGTCGACAGCCAGTCCTGGGCCCGCGCGCTGCCCCCGCCGGCCAGGATCTGGCTGCGTCCGGCGCGCAGATAGAGCGCCGCCGCGCCGGCAGGATCGCCCGCGGCCACCGCGCTTGCGGCGGCACCCGCCAGCGCCCGCGCCATCCCGGGATAATCCGACACCTCGCGGCGCGCGTCGGCCGCGACGAGGAAACCGGTTCCCGCCGCGCCGTGATCCGCGTTCAAGGCCGAAAGCCGCGCCGCCAGTTCCTCCCGGTCGGCATGCCACTCGGCTTCCGCCGGCGCGCCCAGCGCCGCCAGCTGGACGGAAACCGCGCCGGCATCGCCGCGCTCCGCCGCGATCAGGCCGAGGAGAAAACGTGCACGACGCGCGACCGGACCGCCGGCCCCGATCAGGACGGCCGCGGCCCGCTCGGCCTGATCGGGGTGGCCGGCGCGCTGCAGCGCCACCGCCTCGACCAGGTCCAGTTCGGGAAAGGACGGGCTGCCATGCCTGCGCAACTCGGCGCGCGCCGCGGCGCTCGCCGCGAGGCTCGCCTCCGGATCGCCTCGGCGCAGCTGCGCCACCGCCAGTTCGTAGCCAAGATCGCCCAGCGCCGCCCCGTCGTCGCGTGCCTGCGCATGTTCGAGCGCCTCGGCGTAGAGCCGGACGGCCTGGTCGAATTGGCCCCGCGCGAAAGCGAGTCCGGCGGCGCGACGCGCGAGGTCGATGCGCGGATCGCCCGGTGGCGGCGATGCAGCGGGCGGCGGCGCCGCGCAGGCGAATAATGCCAGCGCCAGAAGCGCGACACCGGCGGTCCGGGCAATCACGGCCGGACCGCCTCGGCCGGCAGCCGCCGGACGGCGGCGGGCCCGGCCGCGGCGCCTCCGCCGCCCAGCAGCCAATGACCGCGGAGCTGGGCCAGCAGCCGCTCCAGCTCCTGCGCGGTCTGTTCGGCCTGGACCAGCATCTGGGGCAAGGCGGCCGAGCCGGCCTCCAGGTTGCGCGCGATCGCGGGCAGCTGCGGCGTCGTGCGCGCCAGATCCGCGGCGATCGCCGACACGTCCTGAAGACTGCGCTCGCTGCTGCGGCGGACGTTGCGCGTGACCTCGGCGGCCTCGCGGGCCGTCGCCTGCAGTTCGTCCATGATGGCCCTGGCCTCGCGAAGGCGCTGCGTGGTCTCGCGCAACGCATTCTCGAACTCGCGCACGAGCGTGTCGTCGCCCAGCAGCCGGCCGACCGCGCCCTCGCCGCGTTCGACGCGTCGGGTCATCGCGCGCACGTCGCGCAGCGTCGCCTGGACGTCGCCGCCGGGATCGTCGATCCGGGCGGCGATGGCCGCGACGCTGCCGATCGCGCGCTGCATGTCGGCGACGATCGGCAGCACGCGCGTGCGGACCTCGTCGATCATCTGTCCGATGCCTTCGGTCGGCGCGCGCTCGGTCGCGGCGGCGATCACCGCGTAGCCCCAGTCAAGCGGCTCCTTCGACCCGCGGCTGACGTCGAGATACGCGGCGCCGGCGACGCCGAAGCGACGGCGGATCACGGCCTGCGAATCCGTGCGCACGAAGCCGCGCATCGTCGGTTCGAGTGCGACCTCGGCATGCATGCGCTGGGCGGGATCGACGACGATCCGTCGGACCTCGCCCACGCGCGTGCCCAGCAGTTCCACCTCGGAGCCAGCCGACAGACCGGAGACGCCGTCGGGCGGCAGCAGCACCATCAGCCGCAACGGCGGATTGAACCATTGCCGCAGGACGCCGGCCTGCAGGATCGCGCCGACCAGAAGCACGGCCGCGACCAGCACCAATGCGCCGACCGTTTCGTTGACGTAGCGCATGCCGATGCGCGTCACCGCGGGCCCGCTCCTTCCCGGATTTCGCCGCCGATGATGCGCAGCCGGCGCGTCGTCGGCAAGCTCGCCTCGCCCCAGATCCGCGGATCGAGCGTCAGCCAGAGGACCGCACCGCCGCGCTCGCGCACCGTCCGCGCGGCGTCGACCAGCGGCTCCAGGTGCTCCCGGTCGCCCAGATGCGGGTGATGCTCGATGACCACAAGCCGCGGCCGTCCGAGAAAGATCCGGACCAGCGCCGCGCGGCGCAGGTCGGCGTCGAGCATGTCCCCGGGCCGGCCGCGCGGCAGCCCCGGCAGCCCGAAATGGCGCGACAGCCGCGTCGCGTCCGCGGCCAGAAGCCCCGCGTCGCGACGCGTATGGTGCAATTGCTGGATCAGGATGTTCTCGGCGACCGACAGGCCCGGCAGCCAGAGCCCTTTCGCCGCCAGTCGTCCGATCCTTCCGCGCATCGCGTTGGCATCGTCCGGTGCGGCGCGCGCCCAGTCGTCGCCCAGGAACACGATGCGGCCTTCGACCGGCGGCAGCAGGCCTGTCGCCGCGTCGGCGACGGCGCGGCACGCCGCTGCGTCGCCGCCGTCGACCAGCGCGAACGCACCCGGCTCCAGGCTCAGGCTGAATGGCCGCAGCGGCGGCCACCCGGGACGGATCTCCAGACGCGCCCGGTCGAAGGCGAGGACGGCGCGGGTCAGCGTCGGCGACGTCATCGCGGGATCGTCAGGCTGACCAGGCTGCCGACGGCCGCCGCCGCCAGCACGGCCCGCGCGAAACCGCTCGCGACGACCCGGGTGGCGTCGCGGCGATGGGCCAGCGCCGTATGGCAGCAGACGATGCCGACCGTGAATCCGAGCACGAGGGACTTCGTCGGCAGAAGCAGGAAGTCGCCGGCCGACATCCGGGCGACGGTCGTATCGAGAAAGTCGACGAAGGTCAGGGTGACGTCGCTGACCATCGACGCGCCGACGAAGCCGACCATGAGGGTCGCGGCGACGAACAGGATGGTCAGCGTGAAACTCGCCACCGTCAGCGCAAGACAGCGCGGCACGACATGGAACAGGAAGGGATCGACCCCGAGCCCGTCCAGCATCCGCAGCTGGCCGCCGGCGCGCTGCTGGGAAAGGTCGACGAGCAGCGCCGTGCCGCTGCGCCCCGCCAGAACGAGCGCCACCAGCATCGGCCCCAGTTCGCGTACCAGCACCAGGACCATGACGTCGCCCAGCAGCGTCACCTGCCCTGCCGTGTCGAGCCAGTAGAGCGCCTGCTGGACGAGGCCGAGCCCGACCAGGATTGCAAGGACGCCGGCCGCCGGCAACGCGTCGACCATCGCCGCGCGCAGGTCGCCCACGAAGACGGCGCGCACCGTGCGTCGCCAGGTCGTGGAACGCGTCGCGGCGAGGATCACGGCGGCGGCCAGCGCGCAGACGCCGACCAGCCAGCGCGCGGCGCCGACCGCCGGACTGCCGATCGAAGCCAGCCAGCCGCCGGCGCGCCGGCGCAACGCGCTCACTCGGCGCTCGCGAGCAGGTAGATGGCCATCTCGCCGGCTCCGTCGAGATAGAAATGCCCGCGCGCCTGGAACAGGAAGCGGTCTCGCAGCAGCCGGTAGGCGGGCTCGGCGACCATGATCGCGCCCGGCAATCCGGTTTCGGCCAGCCGCTCGGCCATGTGCACCGCATCGCCCCAGAGGTTCAGCACGCCGTCCTCCAGTTCGGCGCCGAGGGCGGGTCCGCAATCCAGCCCGAAGCGGAAATCGGCGCGGTGACCGAAACCGCCGAGCGACCGCAGCGCGCGCTCGCGGAATTCGAGTGCGGCAGCCGCCAGAGAGGCAGCGGCGTCGGCAGGCTTCCGGTCCGCGAGCCCGGTCGCCAGGACCAGCCGGTTCCCGGAGATGCGGGCATAGTCGACGTCACGCGATCCGGCCATCGCCGTCAGTTCCGCGGCCAGTCGCTCGAACACGCTCGCACCCCGGCCATCCGGGCCGGCGAGCGCCATCGCCGCGGAGTCGGCCACGACAAGGGTCAGCACGCAGACCTGCTCGAAGACCCGCAGGGTCCCTGCCGCGCCCGTCGCCGGCACCGTCCGGCGCAGCCGCGCCTGCCGGAAGACGTCGGCGGCCGGCGGTGCGGGGGTGGCGGACGGCGCGCTCGCAGCCCCGTCGGCCGGCATACGTGACGACGCGGCATAGCGCGCCGCCAGCATGCCGGCGACGGCACCGGCGAAGAAATCCGTTCCCTCCGCGCGCCCGTCCTCGACGCACACGAACCCGATCCAGCGCGCGGCGTCGCGCATCGGCTGGATCAGCACCGCGCGCGTCCCCAGCGGTGCCAGGCAGCGCGCGTGGAACGCTGCCAGACGCGGATCCGCGGCCGCGTCTGCGCTCTCGATCGCCCCCTGCGCCTGGTCCAGCGCCGCGAACAGCGCGGCGGCATCCTGCCGGTCGAGCAGCGTCCCGGCCGAATAGCCGTCATGCTCGCGGTCGCGGCATTCCTCGAGCCGGATCGCGTCGCGCGCCTCGAGCCGCCGCCAGACGCCCGCGCGCCGCGCCTCGGCGACCCTGGCGACCACGCGCGTCACGCCGCGCAGGGCGTCCTCGCGCCCGGGATCGAGCAGGGCGGGATCGGCCGCCAGCGCCGCCAGCGCCTCGGCCTGCGCCTCGCGTGCCAGCCGGCGGCCGACCGCGAGCCGCGCCGTGCGGTCGGCAAGCAGGCCCTGACGGGCGAGGATCGCGGCCAGCAGCCCGACGAGCATCACGACCGCGGCCGACATCGCGAGGGTCGATCTGTTGTTGAGGCCCACGAAGCCGACGAACTCGGCTTCCGGCACCGCAAGGAGGATCGTCCAGGCGCGGTTGCCGGCGGCGGCGATGGGCGCCGACGCGGTGAGATGGCGCCTGCCGTCGATCTCCAGGATGCGGCGGCCGTGGCCCTCGACGCGCATGAGGTTGTGGACGCGCGCGATCACCGCGTCGCCCAGTTCGGCGACGGGCACGGTCTCCAGCACGTCGCCGCGACGGCGGAACGTCCGCGCGGACTGGGGGTGCGCGATCACCAGTTCGTCGGCGTCGACGATGACCGCGCGCCCCGTGCGGCCGATCGAGAGGCGCGACAGAAAGGCCGACAGGCTGTCGAGCGCGATGTCGACGCCGAACACGGCCCGCAACGCGCCGTCTTCGGCGCGCA
>JBIKLI010000141.1:0-10316 GCA_044359885.1 Alphaproteobacteria bacterium
GCAGGCCCTCGACCCGGAGCAGCGGCTCGGCGCCGCCGGACACCGCCGGACCGGCTTCGGCGACGGGCTGGGGTCCCGGACCGCGGACGGCGCGCATGGCGTCGCCCTGCGCGGCGGCTTCGGCGACGAAATGGCAGGCGCTGCCATGACCGCCGGTGGCGGCGATCGCGGCCGGCGCCTCGGCGGCGCAGAGCGGACGGTCGCGCCCGATCGGGCAGCGCGGATGGAACGCGCAGCCCGGCGGCAGCTGGGCGGGGGCCGGTGGCTGGCCCGCGATCGGGATCAGCCGTTCCTGGCCGCCGTCGATGCGCGGCAGGCTGCGCAGCAGGCCGATCGTGTAGGGATGGCGCGGACGGGCGAAGATCTCCTCGACGCTGCCGGTCTCCACGATGCGCCCGCCATACATGACGGCGACGCGGTGCGCGACCTCGGCGATCACGCCCAGGTCGTGGGTGATCAGGATCACCGCGGCACCGGATTCGGCCTGCCGGCGGGCGAGGACGGACAGCACCTGCGCCTGCACGGTCACGTCGAGCGCCGTGGTCGGCTCGTCGGCGATGATCAGCCGGGGCTTTCCGGCCATCGCCATGGCGATCACGGCGCGCTGGCGCATGCCGCCGGAGAATTGATGCGGGAACTGCGCCGCGCGCGCGGCGGGATCCGGGATGTCGACCTCGCGCAGCAGGTCGACGGCGCGCGCCGCCGCGGCGGCGCTGGCGATGCGGCCATGGGCGACCTGCCCTTCGATCACCTGACGGCCGATGGGCAGCACGGGGTTGAGGGTCGTCGTCGGGTCCTGGAAGATCATGCCGACGTCGTTGCCGCGCATGCGCCGCAGGGTCTCGCGATCCGCGGTCGTGATCTCGACGCCGCCCAGCCGGATCGAGCCCGAGAGCCTTGCTGTCGGCGGCAGCAGGCCGGTGATCGCCAGCGAGGTCACGCTCTTGCCCGAGCCCGACTCGCCGACGATGCCCAGCACTTCGTTGGCGTGGACGTCGAAATCGACGCCGCGGACGGCCGGGACGGCGCGCCCCGACCCGGTGAAGGCGACGTCGAGGCCGCGCACCGAGAGAACGGGTTCAGCCATGGGAGGGCCGGAAGATCGCGCCACGCGCCGCGTCTGGCCGGCGGCGGACCGGACGCCGCGTGGCGCTTCTTGCAAGTTTCACGAACCGATCCTCATGGCGCAGCACCTTCCCTCGATCATGCGTCGGTGGCCGCGCCGCGCCGCGCCGCCGTCCGCAGTTCGGACGGCGACGCGGCGGCTCGGTCCGGGGTCCGGTGTCAGCGGAAGCCCATGGTCCGGCAGACCAGGATGTTGTCGATGTCCAGCGTCACGCCGCCGATGTTCTTGGCGGCGACGATCAGCCCGATGTCGAAGCTGTTGGTGGCGATGCCGAATGCCGTCTCGACGAGCACCTTGTTGAGGTTGTCGTAGGCCGCCTTGACCTCGGGTCCCGATCCCAGCGTGGTGTCGACGCGGTTGATGGCCGCGACATATTCGGGGAAGGGATGCGGATTGCCGAGCACGGGGTTGTTGGAGGTGCGGTAGATCGAGTTGGTGGTCAGGCGGCTCGGGAATTTCTGCACGTTGCCGACGCCGCCGAAGATCGCGTCGAACTTGCCGGTCAGCATCGAGTCGGTCAGCTCTGCGCCCTGCTTCACGTCCAGATCGATCCGGATGTCGACGCGCGTCAGCGTGTTCTGGACGATCTGGCTGATCGCCATGCTGTCCTGGTCGCCGCCGTTGACGACCAGCTTCCAGGCGTTCATCTCGGCCGGGCTGAGGCCCGACTCCCGCAGCAGCGCGCGCGCCTTGTCGAGGTCGAAGGCGTAGCGTGCGTTGTAGGACGGATCGGCCGCGGGGCTCGCCGCCGCCCAGGGCAGGGCCGTGACCTGCCCGAGGCCGGCATAGCCCACGCGCAGGATCGCGGCGCGGTCCATGAGATGGTTGAAGGCCTGGCGGAACTTGGCGTTGCGGAAGGGCCCGCGCGTCGCGTTGATGCGGAAGACCTGGACCAGCTGGCCGGGTCCCTGGAAGAGCTGGTAGCCGGCGTTGCGCAACCGCACCGCGGCGCGCGCGCCGCCGCCGTAGATCACGTCGACCGCGCCGGATTCGAGCGCCGCGCTGGCGGCATCGTTGTCGCTGAAGATCGTGAACACGACTTCGCTCACGACCGGCTCGCCTGACCGCCAGTAATTGCGATTGGCCGCCAGGACGAGGCGCTGGCCCAGGACGCGCTCGGCGACGGTGAAGGGCCCGGTCCCGCCGGCCCTGGTCTCGACCGTGTCGATCACGGTCGGATCGATGATGGCGATGAATTGGAGCAGGTCGGTGATCTGCCGCTCCGGAACCGGCGCCTTGAAATTGAGCCGGATCGTCCGCGGGTCGATGACCGTCCAGTCCTGGACGATGCCCATGGTCGGGTAGATGTTCTTGCCCTTCGCGGGATCGGCGCATTTGCGGAAATTCGCGGCGACCGCCTCGGCGTCGAGCGACCCGCCGCCATGGAACTTCACGTCGTTGCGCAGGGTCATCGTCACCGACTTGCTGTCGGGGGCGATGGTCCAGGCCGAGACCAGATTCGGGATCGCCCTGCCTTCGGGCGTGTACTCGATGAGGCTGTCGTAGCAGTTCTTCATGATCGGCATGTTGATCGAAGAGAACTGATGCGGATCGAAATTGGCGATGTCGAACAGGATCGCGACGCGCAGCCTGCCGCCGCGCAGCGCCTGCGCCGAAGCCGATGCCGCCGGCAGCGCCGCGGCCGCACCCAGCATCATCGTTCCCTTGAGACCTGCCCTGCGCGTGAAACCCCTGGCCATGCGATCCTCCCTCGGCTGTCGCGCGGCCGTCCGGACGGACGGCCCATGACCGACAGCTTTCGAAATCGGCGGGCCGGAGTCAAACCCCCGTTCCAGCCGCCGAAACGGCCGACCGGCGACGCCAGTCCGCCACCGGCTCGAGCGGCCAGATCGGCCGCGGCAGTCGGCGCCAGGGCAGGGTCTCGACCTGCGACTGGCCGGGGCCGATCGTGTCGACGCGGATGACGCGCGAAGCGAGCGGCGCGAAATACTGGAAGTTGGAGGCGGTCTTGAGCACGGCCATCTTGTAGCCCTGCGGCTCGACGCCGAAGGCGCGGTAGACCTCCGGCAGGTTGCCGGCCAGCCCGCGCAGTTCGCTGATCAGCATCGTGACCGGGCCGGCGTCGAAGATCACGGTGCGGCCCATGTCGACCTCGGGCTGGCGGTGCCCGGTGACCCGGACCAGTCCGCCGCCGACATGCCGCACCTTGCCGGTGATCGTCAGCGGCCTGAAGAAGGCCGGTGCCGCGTGGCCGCCGACCGGCAGCGTGACCGTCGCGCCCACGCCGGCCTCGGCCAGGCGCAACGCCGTCTGCGGTTCGATCAGCGGCACCAGGGCCGGGCCCGCGATGCCCAGGCGCAGCATCGCCTCCAGGATCAGGTTGCTGTCGCCGGCCGCGCCGCCGAACACCGTGTCGCCGGTGTCGCTCAGCACGACGATGCCGTTCTTCTCCGCATCGGCCATCCGCACGGCATCGTCGATGGCGACCGCCTCGCGCAGCTGGAACTGGTCGCGCATCGACCAGGCGAGGTCGGCAAGCTCGTCGGCCAGCCGCTCGGCCAGCGCCCGGTCGCCGTCGGTGACGACGACGGTCGCCCAGCCGCCTTCCTCGACGTCGAGCCAGGGCTGCATCGGGTAGTTCGAGGCCTGGAGAACCCGCGGATCTGCGGCCTCCATCGCCCGCGCCCGGTCGAACCAGGTCTTCATCGGGTGGCGCGAGGTCAGGAACTGCTCCTGATGCGTGACCATCGGCAGCTTGCGCCATGCCATGACCGGCTTGACCTCGCCGGCGGCGATGCGCATCAGCAACTCGGCGCCGATGCGTCCCGTGTCGAAGGGGTCGTGGGGCTGGGTGCGGTGGCCGACGATGGCGGTCGAGAGCTCGACCATGCGCCGCGTGATGTTCGCGTGATGGTCGAGGCTGAGGACGATGGGGACGTCCGGACCCAGCACCTCGCGGCAGATCGCGATCTGGGCGCCCTCGACGTCGTCGACGCCCTCGGCCGCGCAGGCGCCATGCAGCTGCATCGCCAGGCCGTCGATTCGGCCGGCGTCGCGCAGGCCCTCGCGCATCTTGCGCTCGAAATAGCGGCGGCACTCGGTCGTCACGCGACCGCCCGCGGTCGCCCAGCCGCGGATGATCGGGACCGACTCGACCTTGCGACCGGAGGCCTCGACCGCGGCGAGATAGCCGCCGATCTGGCCGACGTCGCGCAGCTTCTCGAAGATCTGCGGTCCCTCGTAGAGACCGAAGGATTCGAAGTCGCGCATGCCGGTGGGCACCGGGTTGAAGTCGTTGGTCTCCTGACCGACATGGATCACCGCTAGCCGCATCCGATTCCCCCGTCGCCTGGCTGCCCGGCCCCTCAGGCCAGGTGATGAACGTCCGCCAGCCCGTGGACCGGCGTGTCTAGCCCGATCTGGCGGGCCTTGAGCTGCAGCGCCAGGATCAGCGAGAAGAACCGGGCCTGGGCGAGATTGCCGCCCATGAACCACAGCCCCTCCTGGCGCGTCGGTTTCCACATGTTGCGCAGTTCCCCCTCCCACGGCCCCGGATCCTTCGCCGTGTCCGAGCCCAGTCCCCAGCATTTGCCGACCTTGTCCGCGACGTCCTGGCCGATCAGCTGCGCCGCCCAGCCGTTCATCGACCCGTAGCCGGTCGCGTACACGATCAGGTCCGCCGGCAATTCGCTGCCGTCAGAGAGCACGACGCCGGTGGCCGAAAGCCGCGCGACCCCGACGCCGCTGCGCAGCCGGATGCGCCCGTCCGCGATCAGCGCCGACGCGCCGACATCGATGTAATAGCCCGACCCGCGGCGGGCGTACTTGGCCGAGATGCCGGTGTCGTCCTCGCCGAAATCGAGCAGGAAGCCGGCACGTTCCAGGCCGGCATAGAAGTCCGCGTCATGGGCGCGGATGCGTTCGTAGATGGGCGCGCTGCGCTCCGGCACCAGGCGATGGGGAACCGACGCGCCGAGGAGGTCGCCGATCTCGGTCGTGATTCCCCGCTCCAGCGCGTCCTCCGACCAGAGCGTGCTCCAGGTGAAGGCCATCAGGGTCTCCGAGCGCACCACCGTGGTCGACGACCGCTGCACCATCGTCACGTCGGCACCGTGCTCCCAGAGGTCGGCGCATATGTCGTGGGCGGAATTGTTCGATCCGATCACCACGCAGCGCTTGCCGCGATAGGCCTCGCCGGAGGGGTGGCGGCTGGAATGGTGCTGGACGCCGCGGAATTCGGACATGCCCGGGAAATCAGGCGTCTGCGGCACCCCCGCCATGCCCGTCGCCAGCACCAGATGCTTCGGGCGCAGGGTCACCGGCGTGCCGGCGCGATCGACGTCGACATGCCATTCGCCGGCGGCCGCGTCGTAGCGCGCGCGGGTGCAGGTGGCCGAGGTCCAGACATTCAGCGCCATGACCTTGGCGTACATCTCCAGCCAGTCGGCCAGCTGGTCCTTCGGCGAGAAGACCGGCCAATGGTCCGGGAACGGGATGTACGGCATGTGGTCGTACCAGACCGGGTCGTGCAGGCAGAGCGACTTGTAGCGCCGTCGCCAGCCGTCGCCCGGCCGCGCGTGCGTCTCGAGGATGATCGTCGGCACGTCCAGGCGCCGCAGCCGCGCGCCGAGCGCAAGGCCGCCCTGGCCGCCGCCGACGATCACGCAATAGGGCTGGCGTGTCGCGCCGAGCTCGCGCGCCTCGTCCTCCCGGCGCTCCAGCCATGTCCGGCGGCCGCGCTCGATGCCGTGCGCGACGCCGTTCTCGCGTGTCCGGCCGCGCTTCTCCTCGTGGCCCTTGATCTCGCCGAGCGTGGTCAGCAGCGTGAAGCCCATTCCGTCGGCGAGCCGCAGATGGCCGCGACCGCGCCCGATCGCGGTCTCGAATTCGATCAGCGCCTCGACCACGCCGTCGCTCTCGGACGCCGGGCCTGCCAGCGCGAAGCCACGAGGCGCCGTCCGGGCCAGCGTCGCCGCCAGCATCGCCGCGATCTGGTCGCGGCCTTCGAAGGTGCGGATGTTCCAGGTGAACGCGATCATGTCGCGCCAGAAGCAGCGCGGTCCGAACAGCGCGGTCGCGGCCTCGATGTCGCCGCGCGTCAATGCCGCCCCGAGCCGCGCGAGCCAGTCGCGGGCGCGGTCCGCCGGCGCGGTCGGGGACGCTGTCATCGCGTTCAGGGCGTGGGCACGTCCGGAGCGAGAAGGCCTTCGGTCTTCAGGTCCGACCAAAGGCCGGCCGGGACGGGCCGCGCCAGCGAGGCCACGTTGCGGGCGACCTCGTCGGCCGAGATGGCGCCGAGCACGATCGAGGCGACCGCGGGATGCCCCATGGGAAATCGCAGCGCGGCGTCGGCGAGCGCCACCCCATGCGCGCGGCAGACGGTCTCGATCCGCCGCACGCGTTCGAGGATTTCGGGCGGGGCCGGCCGGTAGTTGTAGCGAGCGCCCGGCACCGGCCCGGTCGCGAGGATGCCGGAATTGTAGACGCCGCCCAGGATCACGCCGATGCCCTTGCGCAGCGCCAGCGGCAGGAACCGCTCCGCGCCGCCCTGCTCGAGCAGGGAATATCTACCCGCCATAAGCACGGTGTCGAAGTCGCCGGCCTCGGCGAAGCGTGCGCAGACATCGGCCTCGTTGATGCCGACCCCGATCGCCTTGACGACGCCTTCGCCGCGCAGCCGGTCGAGCGCGCGATAGGCGCCGTCCATCGCCTCCTTGAAGCGCGTCTCGAAGGCCTCGCGGCCATGCGTCCAGACATCGACGTCGTGGATCAGCAGCACGTCGATCCGGTCGACGCCCAGGCGCAGCAGCGAGTGCTCGAAGGATCGCAGCGCGCCGTCGTAGGAATAGTCGAACATGGCGCGGTGCGGGATCCCGCCGGCGAAACCGGGCGAGATCACGCCGGCCGGCGGGGGGTCCGGGCGGCGACGCGGATCCATGACGCGGCCGATCTTGGTCGACAGGACGACCTTGGCCTGGGGGCGTCGCCGCAGGCCGGCGCCCAGGCGCAGCTCCGACAAGCCGTTGCCGTAATGCGGCGAGGTGTCGAAGAGCGTCATGCCCGCGTCCAGCGCGGCTTCCACGGCGGCGATGGTCGTGGCGTCGTCGAGCCGCTCGTAGAGATCCGCGAGCGGCGCCGCGCCGAAGCCGAGGATGGAGACGGGCACGCCGGTCCGGCCGAGAGGTCGGGTCGCGATCATGATGTCTTTCTCCTGCCGATGCTGCCGCGCGCGACGGCATCCGAAAACACTAGAGGATGAGGCGCTGCGGCACCAGGGGCCCCGTGCCGCGCGGGCGGGGCCCGCGCTCAGTCGCGCCCCATGAAGCGCGCGACGTCGACCGGCGCACCGGTGCGCGCCGACTCGGCGATCGCGAGCGTGGTCGCCAGGGTGCGCGTCCCACCCAGCCCGTCGAGCACCGGTTCCTCGGCGCCGCGGATGACCCGGGCGAAGTTGCGCATCTGCTCGTGATAGGCGTCGGCCAGGGCGACATGGACATTGCGGCGGGTCAGCTCGACGTTCCAGTCTTCGTGGCCCGGCTCGTGCCAGCGATGGGTCAGCGTCGGCACGGCCAGAGACCCGCGCGTGCCGGCGATCATGAAGCAGTCCTCGCAGTCGTGCGGCCGCAGCGGGTTCTCCCGCGAACCCCATTCCCACGCCCAGGGCGCCGAGGCGCAGTCCGAAACCAGCAGCGTGCCGAGCGCGCCGCTGCGGAACCGCAGCACCGCCGCCGCGGTGTCCTCGACCGGGAAGCCGCGCGCGGCGCTGGCGCTCATCGCCTGCACCGTCTCCACGTCGCCGCACAGCATGCGCAGGCAGTCGATGTCGTGGATCGCGTTGATCAGGATCGGGCCGCCGCCCGGCTCGCGGCGCCAGGCGACGTCGAAATAGGCGCGGGGCTTGTGGTTGAGCCAGAGACCGTTCGCCGCCACCACGCGCCCGATGCCGCCGGACCGGACGATCTCGGCCGCCTTGCGCATGATCGGATTGTGCCGGCGGTGATGGCCGACCAGGACCGGGACGCGTGCGGCGGCGGCGGCATCGACCAGGCGCAGCGCCGCGGGGACCGAATCGGCGATCGGCTTCTCGACCAGGATCGCGATGCCGCGCTCGATGCAGGCGCGGCCGACGCTTTCGTGAAGCTGGTTGGGAACCGCGACGATCGCGCCGTCGGGCTTCGCGCCGTCCAGCATCGCCGCGACGTCGGCATGCACCGCGTAGCCCCGACGCCGGCCCTCCTCGGCGGCGGCCGGGGCCGGATCGGCGACCGCGGCGAGCGTGTACTCCGGATCGCCCGCGCGCAGCACCTCGATATGCTTGCGCCCGATGAGCCCGGCGCCGATCACGGCGATGCGCGCTGCGGTCATGGATGTCCCTCGCGGTGTCGCGTCCGTCGCGTCCGGTTCAGTAGGTCGCGCGGCCGCCGGTGATGTCGAAGACGAAGCCGGTGGTGAAGCTGCAGGCCGGACTGGCGATCCATGCCGCCATCTCCGCGACCTCGTCGACCTGCACGAGGCGTCCCATCGGGATCTTCGCCTTCATCCGGGAGATATGGTCCTCGGTCATGCCCTTGAGCAGGTCGGTCTCGGTCAGCGCCGGCGCGATGCAGTTCACCGTCACGCCGCAATCGGTCAGCTCCTTGGCCAGCGCCTTGGCGAAGCCGATGACGCCCGCCTTCGCCGCCGAATAGGCGGCGATGTAGGGCACGCCCTCCTTGCCCGCGATCGAGGCGACATTGACGATCCGGCCATAGCGGTTGGCGCGCATATGCGGTGCGGCGGCGCGGCTGGCGTAGAAGACGCCGGTCATGTCGATGGCGACGACGCGGTCCCAGTCGGCGAGCGGATATTCCCAGGCCGGGGCGATCGGGCCGTTGATCCCGGCGTTGTTGACCAGGATCTCGATGCGGCCGAAACGCGCCACGGCGTCGGCGAAGGCGGCTTCGACCGCCGTCCAGGACGCGATGTCGACCTCGGCGGCATGCGCCGGCGCGAAGCCGGATCCGGCGAGCGGGGCGAGATCGCGGTCCCAGACCACGACCCGCGCGCCGCGCGCGGCCATCAGCCGCGCGATGCCGAGGCCGATGCCGCGCGCGGCACCGGTGACGATCGCCGTCTGGCCGTCCAGCCGGGTCTTCATCCTTTCGCCTGCGACTTGCGGATCAGCATGTCCATCGCTTCCATCGCCAGCGCGTAGCCCTCGGGCCCGAGCCCGCACATGGTGGCGGTGGCGACCGGCGTCACGTAGGAGACGTGGCGGAACGCCTCGCGCTGGTGCGGATTGGAGATGTGGAGCTCGATGACCGGGCATTTCACGTTCTTGAGCGCGTCGAGGATCGCGATCGAGGTGTGCGTGAGCGCGCCGGGATTGATGACGATCCCGGCCGCGCCGTCGATCGCCTCGTGGATCCAGTCGACGATCTGGCCTTCGTAGTTCGACTGCCGGAACGACACCGTGCGGCCCAGCGCCGCGGCGCGGGCGTGGCAGCCGGCCTCGACATCGGCCAGGGTGGTCGAGCCGTAGATGTGCGGCTCGCGCCGCCCGAGCAGGTTCAGGTTCGGGCCGTTGAGCACGAAGACGGGTTTGGACATCGCCGCTATTCCTCGTTGTCGGGCCGGGCGACGGCCCGGCGCAGATAGGTGCGGGCCGCGCGCGCGAGCGTGGCCAGACGTTCGGCAGGGTGCATCGACGGGAAGCGTCCCGCCAGCGGAACCTCGATGCCCAACGGCGCCGCCGCGGGCAGGGCGGCGATCAGCGCGCGCAGGTCGAGCGCGCCGTCGCCCGGAAGCAGCCGGCGCATGCGTGCCTCCTCGGCGAGTTCGGCTGCCCCCTCGGGCGCGACAGCCGCCGCGTCGCAGAGCTGGAGACCGCCGATCAGGGGCGGCGGCGTCCGCGCCAGCAGGGCGAGATCGCTGCGCGAGCGGAAGACATGCAGCGCGTCGACAAGGACATGTGCATTCGGCCGCCGGACGCGGGCCACGACCCCGAGGGCGTCGGCGAGGCCGGCGACGGCGCGGAACGGCATGAACTCGATGTCGACCGCCATGCCGAGCGGCGCGGCGATGTCGCAGAGCGCCGCCATCTTCTGCGCCACGATGCCGGGATCCGGATCGTCGCCGGTCACGACCACGCGGCCGGCGCCCAGTTCGGCGCCGGCCTCGATCGCGGGCCGGAAAGCGTCCGGATCCGTCGCGCGATCGAGCGGGATCAGTTCGATGCACAGCAAGCCGA
>JBIKLI010000471.1:0-2828 GCA_044359885.1 Alphaproteobacteria bacterium
GGCGACGGGCCACCAGACCCTGCAGATCTGCCCTGCGAACAGTTCGCAACGCGCCGGACGGAAAAGAGTCAACATTCGAGAACTTCGAAATCTGAAATCGATGCAAGCAGCCGACCGCAAGACAGACGATCGGACGACGCCATGAGCAAAATCCCGGGCAGACGCGCCGAAGGGCCGCGCCGGATGCTGACGGTCGCCTTGCGCCCGCCGTATAGCTGGTATCTGGCCGGGCAGGCTGCCGACACGGTGGCGCTATGGATGCAGCGACTGGCGCTGGGCTGGCTGGTCTGGGAACTGACCGGCTCGGCGGCCTGGCTCGGCGCCATCAGCTTCCTGAAATTCGCGCCGACGATGCTGCTCGGCCTGTTCGGCGGCGTGCTGGCCGACCGGCTGCCGCGCGGACATCTCGTGCTGGCAGGCCAGGCGGTGACGGTCTTCAAGGCCGCCACGGTCGCCCTTCTGATCGTCTCCGGCGCCATCGGCATGCCGCTGCTGGTCGCGCTGACGCTGATGGTCGGAATCGCCATCGGCCTCACGCAGGCGGCTTCGAAGGCGGTGCTCAACGAACTGGTCCCGCGGGAGGACATTCCTTCCGCGATCGCGCTGAACTCGGTCGTGTTCAACGTCTCGCAGCTCGTCGGGCCGGCGCTCGCCGGGATCGTCCTGGTCTTTTTCGGGACGGTCGCCTGCTTCCTCATCGTCGCCGTCCTGTTCGCGATCAATTTCATCGTGTTCGTAAAGCTGCTGCCGTTCGTCTCGGCACCGCCACGGGCCGATCACCAGCCGATGCTGCGCGCGATCGGCACCGCGCTCGCCTACTGCGCCCGCCACGAGGGCATCGCGCCGATGCTGGCGCTGCATTTCGTCTTCACCTTCTCGGTACGCCCGATCATAGACCTGATCCCCGCCTTCGCGGGCGGCGAACTGGGCGACGGGGTCGACGCGGTTTCGCTGCTGACCAGCGCCATCGGGCTGGGGGCGATCGCGACGGGCGTCTATCTGGCCGGACGGCGCCATCGCCCCGGCCTGGTCAGGGTCGTGCTCTGGTCGATGCTGCTGCTCGGCCTCGCCATGGCGGGATACGCGCTGGCCCCCGACCTGATCACGGCCACCCTGATGGCGACCCTGATCGGCGCCGGCATGGCGGTGCGCGCCGCAGGGGTCCAGACGCTGGTCCAGCTGTCGGCCGGCGAGGACCTTCGCGGCCGCGTCCTCGCCCTCTACGGCCTCGGCCTGAACACCGGCGCGGCACTGGGCGGTCTGGCCGTCGGCGCGCTTGCCGAGGCGATCGGCCTGCGCGAGGCCATATTGACCGTCGCCTGCATCTCGCTCGTCGCGCTCGGCATCGCCGCACGACGCCGGGCGCGCATGGAAGCGGCGCTGGAAAAGGAGCCTTCGTCATGAACGACCTGCCGCCGATCGACTCGCCCGACACCCTTCCCGGCTGGCACATGCCCTGGCCCGATTTCCGGATCGACTGGGCGAAGAGCGCGCTGCTGCTGATCGATCTGCAGAACTACGGCTGCAATCCCGACGCGGGCGTCGCCGCGATGCTCGCCACCCGCCATCCCGAGATCGCGGGCTACTACGTCCCGCGGCTGACCGACGTCGTCATCCCCAACGCACAGCGACTGCTGGCGGGCTTCCGCGACGCGGGGCTGCCTGTGCTCTTCACCCGCCATGGCCCGCTGCTGGCCGACGGCAGCGACATGATCGCCCGGCGGCGCCGGCGCGACGCGGACTCGCTGGTCGCGACGACGACGCCGACGCTCTGGCATCGCGGGACGTTCGAGCATGCCGTGATCGCGGAACTGGCGCCGCGGGACGGCGAACTGGTGATCGACAAGAACACGTCCAGCGCCTTCAATTCGACGGGCATCGAATGGCTGCTGCGCAACAAGGGAATCGAGACGCTGATCGTCGGCGGCATGGCGACCGACATGTGCGTCGAGACCACCGCGCGCGACGCGGCCGACCGGGGCTTCAACGTCGTCGTCGCCGAGGACGCGGCAGCGACCTTCTTCGAAAGGCATCACCGCGCCGCGCTCAGCGGCTTTGCGCGCGTCTTCGGACAGGTCTGGCCGACCGCGGCCGTGCTCGCGGCGCTCGCCACGCGCCGCTGACCGCCGGCCCGGCCGCGCTCAGCGCGCCGGGCAGGGCTGCCCGCGGGACTGCTCGAACGCCGCGTCGCCGCCGCGTGCGGTCTCGCGCCAGACGATCTCGCCCTTTTCCGCGTCGACGAGCAGATCGGCACCCAGGACGCGCCCCCACCAGACCCGCACCAGGACCAGCTTCTCGTTGACCCAGACGGCATAGGCGGAGGCGTTGCCATGGTTGCGCAGGTCGAGCACGACGGACTCCGGCCGCTCGTTCTCGATGACGATGCGGGTGTTCCAGGGCGGTGGCGCGCTGAAATCCGGATCGACCTTGCGCAGCCGATAGGCGCCGTTGGGCGACACCGTCCACTGCGCGCCCTCGGCCGCCGGGACGCGTTCGCGCGCGATGACCGCGCGTTCGCCGGGCTGCTCGCTCCAGGCACCGTGGGTGATGCGTGCCGCCGTCCAGCAGGCGGGCGGCGTATGGAACTGGACTGTCTGCGCCTGCGCGGTCAGGGCGAGGCCCGACAGGGCGAGAACCGAAGCCAGGATCGAACGCATGTCTCTCCTCCTTCTCCTTACGTCGCGGTCCCCCGGACCGCCGCCTACATTGTACCCTGATTCAGGGCCCGCCAAACCACTTCCCGGGTCGCCGGCATGTCGATGGCGTGCACCCCCGACGGACGAAGCGCGTCGAGGACGGCGTTCATCACCGCGGGCAGCGCCCCGGCG
>JBIKLI010000142.1:0-10289 GCA_044359885.1 Alphaproteobacteria bacterium
GGAACAAAGGATCGGCAATCTCCTGGAACTGACGGTGTCGGAACTCTCCGGCGCCATCAAGCGCGCGCTGGAAAGCGGCTTCGAGCGCGTGCGCGTGCGCGGCGAGCTCTCGGGCGTCAAGCGCCCCGCGGCCGGTCATGTCTATTTCGCGCTGAAGGACGCCGATTGCCTGATCGACGGCGTCGTCTGGCGCAGCACCGTGCCGCGGCTGCGCGTGTTTCCGGAGGACGGGCTCGAGGTGATCTGCACCGGCCGCGTCACCGCCTACGGCCCGCGCTCGAAATACCAGCTGGTGGTGGACCAGATCGAGGCGGCGGGCATCGGCGCGCTGCTGCGCATGATCGAGGAGCGGCGCCGGCGGCTGGCCGCCGAGGGTCTGTTCGACGACGCGCGCAAGCGCCCGATCCCCTTCCTGCCCGAGGTGATCGGCGTCGTCACCTCGCCCGGCGGCGCCGTCATCCGCGACATCCTGCATCGCCTCGCCGACCGGTTCCCGCGCCGCGTCCTCGTCTGGCCGGTGCCGGTGCAGGGGGCAGACGCGGCCTCGCGCGTCGCCGAGGCGATCGCCGGCTTCAACGCGCTGGCGCCGGGCGGCGCCGTGCCGCGCCCGGATCTGCTGATCGTCGCGCGCGGCGGCGGCAGCCTCGAGGATCTGATGGCCTTCAACGAGGAGATCGTGGTGCGCGCCGCGGCGGCCAGCGCGATCCCCCTGATTTCCGCCATCGGTCACGAGACCGACACGACGCTGATCGATCTCGCGGCGAGCCGCCGCGCGCCGACGCCCAGCGCGGCGGCCGAGATGGCGGTGCCGGTGCGCGTCGATCTTCTGGCCCGGACCGGACGGGCCGGCGCCTCGCTGGTCGCGGCCCTGACGCGGATCGCCGCCGAGCGCCGCGCGCGGCTGGCCGGTTCGGCGCGCGGTCTCGGCGATCCGCGCCGGCTGGTCGAAGAGCGCGCGCAGCGCCTGGACGAGCGCGGCGAGCGCCTCGCCCTCGCCGCACGGCGGCTGACCGAACGGCGGCAGGCTTCGCTCGCCGAGGTCGCGGCGCGGCTGCCGCATCCGCGCCTGCAGGTCGCCCGGGCGCGCGAGCGGCTCGAGGCAGTCGCCGCCCGGCTGGCGGCGGCCCAGGCCGGCGAGACCGCACGCGATGCCGCGCGGCGCGCGCGGCTGACGGAACTCGCGCAGCGCGCCCATGGCCAGCTGCGCGCCCGGCTGGCGGAACGCGCCACCGTCCTCGCCGGCCGCGGCGCGCTGCTCGAAAGCTTCTCCTATGCCCGCGTGCTGGAGCGCGGCTTCGTTCTGGTCAGCGACGCGGCCGGACGGCCGGTGACCGCGCGGGCGGCGGCGCGCGCGGCCGGACAGGTCGCGCTGCGCTTCGGCGACGGCGTCGTGGGTGCGCGCATCCTGCCCGATGCCGGCGATGGCGACGGGGGCGGGCGGTGAGGCGCCGCGCGGTTCTCGCCGCCGCGGCGCTGCTGGCCGCCGGTCCGGTGCGGCGCGCGGGCGCGGCGATCCCGCTCGAACTGCGCGGCGGGCTGACCCAGGGCGGGCTGGTCTTCGCCCGCGCCCCGGCCGGCACGCGCGCCTGGCTCGACGGCCGCGCGCTGCGCGTCGGCGCCGATGGCCGCTTCGTCTTCGGCTTCGGCCGCGACCACGACGCCGAGGCCGAACTCGCGCTCGCGCCGGCCGACGGGCCCATGGCGACGCGCCGGCTGGCGATCGCCCGGCGCGCCTGGGACATCCAGCGCATCGACGGGCTGCCGCCGCGCATGGTCGAGCCGGGCGAGGCGGAACTCGCGCGCATCAAGGCCGACAACGCGGCGATCGCCGCGGCGCGCGCGCGCCATACGCCCGATCCGCTCTGGGACACGGACTGGATCTGGCCGGCGACCGGCCCGATCAGCGGCGTCTTCGGCAGCCAGCGGATCCTGAACGGCCAGCCGCGCCGGCCGCATTTCGGCGTCGACATCGCGATGCCCACCGGCACGCCGGTGGTGGCGCCGGCGCCGGGCATCGTCAGCCTCGCGGTGCCGGACATGTATTTCACCGGCGGCACGCTGATGCTGGACCACGGCCACGGCGTCGCCTCGCTCTATGCGCATCTCTCCGCGATCGACGTCCCGCAAGGCCGGCGCGTCGCCAAGGGCGAGCGCATCGCCGCGATCGGCGCCACCGGCCGCGTCACCGGCGCCCATCTCCACTGGGGCATGACCTGGCAATCCGTCCAGGTCGACCCGGCGCTGCTGGTGACCTGAAAAATCCTCTCCAGCGCAGAAACCCCGGACCTGCAATCTCCGCTGGCGTTCGGCTTGCCGGGGTTTCTGCGCTGGAGAGGGCTGCGGGAGAGGGCTGCGGTCACGGCTTGGACGTCATGAGGTTGTCCAGGGCCTCCTTCAAGGCCTTCGCCGATGTCGGCGACGGTTTCACGTCGATGTCTTCGAACAGGTAATCGACGACCTCGGCGACGATCTCCCTGTTGGTGGCGCTGCGGGTCGTGGTCGCGGCGATGTCCCGTCGGGCGACCGTGCCGTCTCCCATCAGGACGTGATAGGCGCTGCCGTCGCCGGTCAGGTTCGATCGGTATCGCAGACGCTCGAAGCTGTTGTCGCGCGTATATCCGACGACCGCGCCGCCGCGTTCCACGGGGACCCGGAACGAGTATTCGGGACTGTTGATGTAGGTCATCGGGTTGTTGCGTTTTGCGACGCGCGGCAAGCCGAACGGCTTCTCGCGGATACCGAGGTTCCCGTCTTTGCCGCGCCACTGATCCAGCATGACCAAATGGGTCTCCGTCTTCCGCAGGAAGACGCCGACATGCGATTGCCCGCTGTAGTCCGAGAGATACACCCCGCTGCCCAGCGTCGCGACGATCGTCCCCACCGGCAGCACCGCGACGTCCTGCACACGTGGACCGCGACGCCACTGGTTCGTGTCCGGGACACCGAAGGACTGGGGCAGCGCGGCGCACTCGCTCTTGTCGCAGGCGGCGCCGAAAAGAACATGTTTTTCGCTCACCAGGAAGCGCCCTTCGGCGAGCGGCGCGATCCTGTGACCGCTCTCGCCGACCTTGCCCTTTTCGAGGCCGATCGCGGCAAGCAGCTTGTCGAGGCCGCGCAGGCGGTAAGCTTGGCCCGAAAATGTCTCGCCCGGTGCCGCTGCTGAACCTTCGGCCAGTGTCAGCGGCACTCGGTAGGCCTCGACGCCGGCGGGCAGGTTGATCGCAGGATCCGCGGCGAGGCTTTCGTCGATATGCAGGGCGACCCTGGTCGGATAGTCGACGTCTCCCGTCTCGATCAGCTTGTCCCCCGTCTGCTTGCGCAGCTTGGCGACGGCGGGATGCTTGGATTTGAGCAGTTCGTTGAACCGCTTCTGGAATATGGCAACGTGCTGCTGGAGGACGGGATCGATCGCCCCCTTGGGCGCCAGGATCAGTTCGCCCTTCAGGATCTCCTTGTCGAAATGCGAGGCGATGGCAGATCGCACCGCATCGACCCCAGGTCCGCTGTCCCCGCTTCGCCAGATGACATGTCTCATTGCAAGGCTTTCGTCGGAGCCACTCCAGAGAAAAACCGCTCTCCAGCGCAGAAACCCCGGTCAGCGGAATGCCAGCGGCGAACGTAGGCCTGGGGTTTCTGCGCTGGAGAGGAGTTCGGTTGCCGTCAGGCGAAGGCGAAGGTCACGCGGGGCTTGCCGGCGTAGATCGCGGCGACCTTGGCGCCCGGGGCGGCCTTGACGAGGCCGGTGCAGGTGCCGGTGCTGACATACTGGCCGGCCTGCAGGCCGCCACGGCGGCGCAGCATGTTGGCGAGCCAGAGCAGCGAGCCGAGCGGGCCGCCGATCACCGCGGCGCCATTGCCCTTGCCGACGACGGCGCCGTCGACCTGCATCTCGACCGCCAGCGTGTCGAGGTCCAGATCGATCCCGGCCGTGAAGGGTCGGCCGACCACCAGCGCGCCGTTGGCGCCGTGGTCCGCGATCACCGAATGCACGCCGACCGCGAGCCAGTCGCTCCAGCGCGACGACACGATCTCGATCGCGGGATGGACGGCGCCGATCGCGCGCCGGACCTCGGCGCGCGTATAGGGCCGGGTGCGCGGCGGCAGGTCCTTGTCCAGCCTGAACGCGATCTCGGCTTCGAGGCCGCGCATCGGATGGGCGTCCGACGGGATCGTCGCCCCGGTCTTCAGCACGCGGCTGGCATAGACCCGGCCGGCGAAGGGCACGCGGGTCTTCAGCAGCTTGCGCGCCATCGCGCCGGTGGCGCCGACCTTCCAGCCCGCGACCTTCTCGCCCAGCGCCGCGGCCGCGGCGTCCTGAACGGCATAGGCCTCCGCCGCGGTCTTCGGGCGGCAGGTTTCCGGCAGCCCGGGCAGCGTCGCGCCCTTGCGCCAGGTTTCGGCCAGGATCTGCGCGGCCTGCGCGATGTCTTGCTTCTTCACGACGCGAACCTCGCTTCGACGGTTCCAAGGAAACCGAATTCTGCCACGGCCGCATCGTCCGGCGCGACCGGCGTCATGCCCGTCATCGACCCCGTCGTGACGAAATCGCCGCGGCGCAGCCCGGGTCCGTATGGCGGCGGGTTGTTGGCAAGCAGGACCAGCGCGCGCAGCGGATCGCCGAGGATCTTCGCAGCGGTGCCGCGCGCGGCCTCCCGGCCGCCGATCCGCAGCACCGCCTCGATCGCGCCGCGATCCATCGATCGCCAACTCGGCACGGCGGGGCCGACGACGAAAGCGCCGTTGGCGCCGGCATCGGCGACGTTGAGCGGCGTGGGCGGTCGCGGCGGCAGGCGCGAATCCGCGACCTCGATCGCCAGGCGCATCGCCCCGGTCGCGGCAATGACCTCGTCGGTGGTGTAGGCCTCGGCGCGCGGCGGCAGATCTTCCGCCATTTCGAAGGCGATCTCGCATTCAAGGGTCGGCGTCACGAAGCGCGCATGCGACAGCCGCGCCGGCGAGAGATGCACGAAGGGCGTCAGCAGCCGCGCCCCGGTGGGCCGGTCGATGCCCGCGGCGGCGCGCGCCTCGGGGGTCAGCGATCCGACCTTCCAGCCGCGATAGCCGCCGCATCGCCGTGCGATCTCGGCCTGGACGCGATAGGCCTCGTCCATCGTCCGCGGCGCCGCGTCGGGCGGCAGGCCGGCGACCAGCCGTGCCGCGGCCCGTGCTTGCGCCAGCGCGTCCGCCGCGCTGGCGACATCGAAAGGCGTCATCGCCGGATCCTCCGCGTCACCGTCATTCGACCCAGGCCAGCCGCAGCACGTTGGTGGCGCCGGGCGTGCCGAAGGGCACGCCGGCGGTGATCACCACCCGGTCGCCCGACCGCGCGAAGCCGCGAATCTTGGCGAAATGGCAGGCCTTGCTCACCATTTCCTCGAAGCTGCGCACGTCGGCGGTGACCACCGGATGCACCCCCCAGGCAAGCATCAGACGGCGCGCCGTCTCCAGCCGCTCGGTCAGGCAGAGGATCGGCACGTCGGGTCGCTCGCGCGCGGCGCGCAGCGTGGTCGACCCGGAGGTCGTGTAGGTGACGATGGCGCTGGCGCTGACCGTATGGGCCACCTGGCGCGCGGCGGCGGTGATGGCGTCGGCCGCGGTATGCTCGGGCTCGGCCTGAACCGCGTCCATGATCGGGCGGTAATGCGGATCGTGCTCCACCGATTCGATGATGCGCTCCATGATCGCCACCGCTTCCAGCGGATAGCGTCCCGACGCGGTCTCGGCCGAGAGCATCACCGCGTCGGCGCCGTCATACACCGCGGTCGCGACGTCGGAGGCCTCGGCGCGGGTCGGCGTCGGCGAAGCGATCATCGTCTCCAGCATCTGCGTCGCGACGATCACCGGCTTGCCCAGCCGCCGCGACAGCCTCACGATCCGCTTCTGCGTCCCCGGCACGGTCTCCGGCGGCATCTCGACGCCCAGGTCGCCGCGCGCGACCATGACCGCGTCCGCCAGTTCGACGATTTCCTCCAGGCGCTGGATCGCCGAGGGCTTCTCCAGCTTGGCGAGCACGCCGGCGCGTCCCTGGACCAGACGCCGCGCCTCGGCGATGTCTTCCGGCCGCTGCACGAAGCTGAGCGCCACCCAATCCACGCCCAGTTCGAGACCGAAGGCCAGATCGCGGCGGTCCTTCGCGGTCAGCGGCGAGATCGGCAGCACGACGCCGGGCACGTTGACGCCCTTGCGGTCCGAGATCGTCCCGCCGGTCACGACGCGGCAGGCGGCGAAATCGGGCCCGTGGCTCTCGACATGCAGCCGCAGCTTGCCGTCGTCGACCAGCAGGTCGGCGCCGTCTTCCAGCGCCGCGAAGATCTCAGGATGGGGAAGATTGGCGCGCGCCGCGGATCCCGGCGCGGGGTCGAGGTCGAGCCGGAACGGTGCCCCGTTCTCCAGCGTCGCACGCCCCCCGGCGAAGCTGCCCACGCGCAGCTTGGGTCCCTGGAGATCCATCAGGATCCCGATCGGCTGGCCGATCTCGCGCTCCACCTGCCGCAGCGCCGCGTGGCGGGCGCGATGATCTTCGTGCGTGCCGTGGCTGAAATTGAGACGGAAGACGTCGGCGCCCGCCTCGAAGAGCTGGCGGATGACTGCCGGGTCGGAACTGGCCGGTCCCAGGGTCGCGACGATCTTGGTCGAGCACAGGCGTGGCATCGGAGCTCTCCTCAGCCGATCAGGACGGCGCGGAAGTCGTTGACGTTGGTCAGCGTCGGTCCCGTCGTCACCAGATCGCCCAGGGCGTGGAACACGGTCCAGGAATCGTTGTCGGCCAGCCGGGACGCGGGGTCGATCCCCGACGCCCCCAGCCGCGACAACGTGTCGGGTCCGGCGTAGGCGCCGGCGCTGGCCTCCACGCCGTCGATGCCGTCGGTGTCGCCGGCGAGCGCGTGGATGCCGGCCGCGCCGCCGGCCGCCAGCACGAAACCCAGCAGGAATTCGGCGTTGCGTCCGCCGCGTCCGCCGCCGCGCACGGTGACCGTGGTCTCGCCGCCGGAGATCACCACGCAGGGCGGCGCGACCGGTCCGCGTCCGTCGCGGATGGCGAGCGCGAGTTCGGCCTGCGCGCGCCCGACCTCGCGCGCCTCCCCCTCCACGGCGTCGCCCAGGCAATGCACCGCATAGCCTGCCGCGCGGGCGCCGGCGATCGCATGATCGAGGGCCTGCGCCGGGCTTGCGGTCATCACGAAACGCGTCGTCGCGAAGGCGGCGTCGCCGGGCTTGGGCGTCTCGTTCGCCGGATCGGCGAGGCGCGCGGCGATCGCCGCCGACGGCACGATGCCGTGCTTCGCCAGAACGGCGCGCGCCGCGGCGAGCGTCGTCGGATCGGGCACCGTCGGGCCCGAGCCGATCGTCGAGGGATCGTCGCCGGGCACGTCGGAGATGGCGAGGGTCAGCACCGGCGCCGGTGCCGCCGCCGCCGCCAGCCTGCCGCCGGCGATGCGCGAGAGATGCTTTCGCACCGTGTTCATCTCGCCGATATTCGCGCCCGAGCGCAGCAGCGCGCCGGTCAGCGCGCGGAATTCCTCGAGCCCCACCGGCGCCTGCGGCAGCGCCAGCAGCGCCGATCCGCCTCCGGACATCAGCACCAGCACCAGATCCTCGGCCGTCGCGCCCGCGGCCAGCGCCAGCATCCGCGCTGCCGCCGCGGGCGCGCGCGCGTCGGGCACGGGATGCGCGGCCTCGACGACCTCGATGCGCCGGCAGGGCACGCCATGGCCGTCGCGCGTGACCACCAGGCCCTCGATCCGCCCGGCCGTGCCGTAATGCGCCTCCGTGGCCGCGGCCATCGCCGCCGAGGCCTTGCCGGCGCCGAGCACGATCAGACGGCCCCGCGGCAGCGGCGGCAGGTGGGGCGGAACGCAGAGCCGCGGCTGGGCCGCGGCGATGGTCGACCGGAACAGGCCTTCGAGGAACTGGCGCGGCGTCGCTGTCATGGGCGGACCGTAGCGAAGCGGGCGCGCGCGCGAAACCCCGGCGATGCGCCGCCCCTCGCTGTGGCGGCCGGCCGCGCGCCGGTGGTAGGGTCCCGGCCGCGCCGCAAGATCCGGCCCCACCGCTCCAAGCCAAGGCATGACCGACGCCACGACTGCCGCGCCCGCGCGCAAGGACACGCTGCGGCGCCTGCTCCGCGACCATGTCCGTCCGCATCTGCGCGCGATCCTGCGGGCGGTCGCGGCGATGATCCTTGCCGCGCTCGCCACGGCGGCGAACGCGTGGCTGATGGAGCCGGTGCTGGACAAGGTGTTCCTCGAGCGCCGCGCCGACCTGCTGCTGCTGATCCCGGCGGCGGTGATCGCGGCGGCGCTGGTCAAGAGCGCCGCGGGCTTCGTGCAGGCGACGATCATGAGCCGCGTCGGCCAGCGGATCATCGCCGACCTGCAGGCGGCGCTGTTCGCGCGGCTGATGGCGGCCGACCTGCAGTTCTTCCACGACAACCCCTCCGGCCGGCTGATCGCGCGCTTCACCAACGACGTCCAGCTGCTGCGTGGCGCGATCACCCAGGCGACCACGGGCATGGCCAAGGACGCGGTCACCGCCGCCTGCCTGATCGGCCTGCTGTTCATCCAGGACTGGCGCCTGGCGCTGGTCACCTTCTGCGTCTTTCCGCTGGCGCTGGTCCCGGTCCGGGTGCTGGGGCGGCGCATGCGCCGCGTGACGACCGGCATCCAGGAGAACACCGGCAGCTTCGCCGCGCAGCTGGACGAGACCTTCCAGGGCGCGCGCCAGGTCAAGGCCTACGGGACCGAGGCGCTGGAGACGGCTCGCGCAAGGCAGGCGATCGAGCGGCTGTTCGCGCTGTCGATGAAGTCGGCGACGACCCGCGCCGCCTCGCACCCCATCACCGAGGCGATGTCGAGCGTCGCCATCGCCGCGGTCATATTCTATGGCGGGCATCAGGTCATCGCCGGCGAGACCACGCCGGGCTCGTTCTTCTCCTTCGTCACCGCGCTGCTGCTGGCCTACCAGCCGATCCGCGCGCTGGCGGGCCTCCACGTCACGCTGCAGGAGGGCCTGTCGGCGGCCGAGCGGGTGTTCGCGATGCTCGACATGGAGCCCACGATCCGCGACCGGCCCGGGGCCGCCGTGCTGCCGCGGCCGCGCGGCGCCATCGCCTTCGAGGGCGTGCGCTTCGCCTATCCCGGCGGCGTGGGCGTGTTCGACGGGCTGGACCTGCGCATCGACCCGGGCAGCACGGTCGCCTTCGTCGGTGCCTCGGGCGGCGGGAAGTCGACGCTCCTCAACCTGCTCCCGCGCTTCTTCGAGGTCGATGCCGGGCGCGTCGCGATCGACGGCGTCGACGTGCGCGACGTCACGCTCGCCTCGCTGCGCGCGGCGATCGCGCTGGTCAGCCAGGACACGGCGCTGTTCCACGACACGATCCGCGCCAACATCGCCTATGGACGACCCGACGCGAGCGAGGCCGAGATCGCGCGCGCCGCCGCGATCGCCGGCGCCTCCGCCTTCATCGCCGAACTGCCGGAAGGCTACGCCACCGTGGTCGGGGCGCGCGGCGCCAAGCTCTCCGGCGGCCAGCGCCAGCGCATCGCCATCGCCCGCGCGGTGCTGAAGGACGCGCCGATCCTGCTGCTGGACGAGGCCACCTCGGCGCTCGACGTCGAGACCGAGCGTCAGGTGCAGGCGGCGCTGGCGGAACTCAAGCGCGACCGCACGACCCTGGTGGTGGCGCATCGCCTGTCGACCATCGTCGACGCCGACCGCATCTGCGTCCTCGACCAGGGGCGGATCGTCGAGCAGGGGACCCATGGCGAGCTGCTGGCACGCCGCGGGATCTATGCGCGCATGCATGCGGCCCAGGCCCAGGCCGAGGCCGCCGCGCCCGCCGCGGAATGACCGCGCCCTTCGCCCTGCTCGGCCGGCTCGCCGCGCCGGCGCTGCGTCTGCTGCTGGCGCGGCGCGCGCGCCAGGGCAAGGAAGATCCCGCCCGGCTCGGCGAACGTCGCGGCGTGGCGGGGCTGCCGCGCCCGTCCGGCCGGCTGCTGTGGATCCATGGCGCCTCGGTCGGCGAGGCACGCTCGGTCCTGCCGCTGCTGGGCGCGATCCTCGACCGCCATCCCGGCGCCGCGGCGCTGGTGACGACCGGCACGCTGACCTCGGCGCGCATGCTGGCGACGGCGCTGCCGCCGCGCGCGTGCCATCAATTCGTGCCGCTCGACGTGCCGGGATGGGTCGCGCGTTTCCTCGACCATTGGCGGCCCGATGCGGCGCTGTGGGTGGAGAGCGAGCTGTGGCCGAACATGCTGTCCGCGCTCGCCGCGCGCGGTGTCCCCGCG
>JBIKLI010000143.1:0-10261 GCA_044359885.1 Alphaproteobacteria bacterium
CGTGTTGGGCTGGCTGAACGAGGTATGGACGGCGGCGACGAAGCCGACCGGGCCGATGCAGTCATGCGGCGCGAAGGGGCGGTGGAACGTCTCGGCGAGGGCCGCGATCTTGCGGCCCTCGGTCAGCCCACCGGTCCAGCACAGATCGACCATCACGACCCCGACGGCGTCGCGCTCGAGCATGTCCTTGTAGGGAAAACGCGTGCCCAGCGTCTCGCTGGCGCAGACCCAGACGTCGGTCGAGCGCGCGTATTCGGCCAGCGCCTGCGGCGAGTTCATCCGGATCGGATCCTCGAACCAGGTCGGCTTGTAGGGCTCCAGCGCGCGGGCGATCTGCTTGGCCATCGGCAGGTTCCACAGCGAGTGGAACTCGACCATGATCTCCATCCGGTCGCCGACGGCGCGGCGGATCTTCTCGAACGGCTCGAGCGCCTTCTTCATCTGCGCCGCCGAGATCCAAAGCCCGTTGTTCTCCATCGCCGGCGGGTCGAAGGGCCAGATCTTCATCGCCCCGATGCCGCTCTCCAGCAGGCTTTCGGCCAGCGCGTCGGCGCGATTCATGAACGCGTCGAGATCCTCGTAGGGGCCTTCGCCCTCGCCGAGATTCCAGTTCGAGACGTAGCGGATGTTCTTCGAGCGGACATACTTGTAGCCGGCGCAGGTGTTGTAGATGCGCTGCCGGTCGCGGCAGAGCCCGCCGAGCATCTGGTGGACGGGCTGGCCGCAGGCCTTGCCGAAGAGGTCCCAGAGCGCGATGTCCACGGCCGAGGCCGCGCGGTGCTCGACCCCTGTCGAGGATTGCGCCATCGGCAGGTTGAGCATGTCGCGGTTGAGCGCCTCGATCCGCAGCGGGTCGCGTCCGATGAGACGGCCGGCGAGGGTGTCGTGGATATGAGCCTCGACCGACGCGGCTCCGTAGAAGGTTTCGCCGAGGCCGATCAGGCCCGCATCGGTATGGACCCGCACCCAGAGCACATTGGCGAATTCCTCGGTGTACAGGGTTTCGATCGCTGTGATCTTCATGGGGGCGTCATCCTCGACGGGATCCGCCCCGGTTTTCCGACAGGCGCGGAACAGCCGCAAATCCGGCGGCGGGAGATTCGTCTCAAGGCCGGGCTGCAGGCGGCCTGCGCCGGAATGAAGGGGAAATGGTGCCGCCGAAGTGAATTGAACACTCGACCCCGTCCTTACCAAGGACGTGCTCTACCACTGAGCTACGGCGGCGCCCCTTGCTCACCGGCGGGCGCTTGCGTCCCGCGGCGGCGGCGGGATATGCCACAGGGGCGTCATCGGCGCAACACTTCGCCCGGCGACCGGGGTGACTTCGCGAGGACAACGACGTGGCCGAATGGCTGATCGCTTCCCAGGACATGCTGCGCCTCGCGATCTTCGCCGGGGTCCTGGGCGCCATGCTGGCCTGGGAGGCGGTGGCCCCGCGGCGCGCGCGCTGCGCCAGCCGCTGGCGGCGCTGGCCCGGAAATTTCGGCGTCGTGGTGGCGGGCGCGCTGCTGCTGCGGTTGGTCTTTCCGGTGACGGCGGTCGCCTGGGCGGGCGCGCTGGAGGCGCGCGGGGTGGGGCTGATGGCGCTGGTCGGCGCGCCGGTCTGGCTGGCGGTGCCGGTCGCGGTCGTGGCGCTGGACCTGGCGATCTGGGCGCAGCATCTGGTGTTCCACCGCGTACCTGCCCTGTGGCGGCTGCATCGCATGCATCACGCGGACACCGATCTGGACGCGAGCTCCGGAGCCCGTTTCCATCCGCTGGAGATCCTGCTGTCCATGGCGATCAAGTTCGTCGTCATCGCGGCGCTGGGAGCACCGGCGGTGGCGGTGCTGCTGTTCGAGATCCTGCTGAATGCCTGCGCCACCTTCAACCATGCCAATGTCGCCTTGCCGGCGCGTGCCGAACGCGGGCTGCGCGCCGTGCTGGTGACCCCCGACATGCATCGCATCCATCACAGCTGGCGCCGCGAGGAGACGGATTCGAATTTCGGCTTTTGCCTGCCCTGGTGGGACCGGCTGTTCGGGACCTATCGCGCCCAACCGGCCGACGGCCAGACCGGGATGACGATCGGGCTTGCCGAGTTCCGTGATCCGGGCGAGGCGCGGCTGGACCGGCTCCTGACCCAGCCTTTCCGTCAGGCCGCCTCGGCGCCGTAATACAGCGTCACGGTGTGCTTCGCTTCGGCGAAGAACAGCCAGCGCTCGGCCAGCACGCCGGCGAGCCCCGACAGGGCGGCGGCGATCGCGGCGATCGTCGCCGGCAGCGGCGGGGCGATCGTGGCGAGCAGCAGCAGCAGCAGCGGTGCGGCGAAACCGCCGGCCAGCGTCAGGCGCCGCAGCTTCACGACGTGCCGCCGGGCGACCTGGAAGCCCATCTCGCGCATCAGATAATTGGTGCCGGTATGCGGCGGCTCGAGCAGGCGTACGGGACCGAGGGGGGCGAGGCCGGTGGCGCTGCCCGCGGTCGAGGCGGCGGCCTGGGAGTCGATGAAGCGCCAGTAGCGCTCCTTCAGGACCACCCCCAGCCCGGTTGCCAGGATGGCGAGGAGCCCGACCAGCCGCGACGGGGTGCCCCAGACATGCAGCAGGGCGTTGAGCAGCGTCGCACCGGTCATCAGGGCCAGCACATGATAGACCGGCACCACGTGCGGATTGCACCACTGGTGCACCGGCTTCAGCGTGCGGTAGATCATCGCCGTGCAGTGGACGCAGGCGATCGCCATTACCGGCAGCGCCAGGGCTGCGATCAGCACCGGGCGGTCGGCGCGCGCCAGCACGACCCAGCCCAGCGCCAGCCCCGCGAGCGGCAGATAGGCCAGCAGCGCCGCCGCGCCCTCGCGGCTCAGCCAGGAGCTGCGCAGCTGGGTCAGCGCGCGCCAGGCGCGTTCAGGCCGCCCGAGATGCGCGGTCGAGGACAGCAGCCCGGCCGTGACCAGGCTTGCACCCAGGCCGAGCGCGCAGAAGCCGAAGCCGCGATCGGGCGGCAACAGGCCCAGCGCGTGGAGCAGGCCGGTCAGCGCCAGCAGGCCATAGCCGGCGCCGGACGCGACGGTGAAGACGATGACCGAGAGCGCGGGATGCACGGATGCCGGTCCTTCAGCGCGACAGAACGCGGTCGAGCCAGCGCAGCGCCGGATGCATCGCGGACGGATCGAAGGCCGGCTCCAGCGCGGCCGCCCCGTTGCCGCACCCGGCGCCCTTCTTGGGGCGCGGCGGCAGGTAGCGGTTCACTGGCTTGTAGCCGAGCTCCGGCATCAGTTCGACGCCGCCACGCTCCGCCACCAGGCGCGAGACGGCCGAGTCCGGATCGCCCAGGTCGCCGAAATGCCGCGCGTTGGCCGGGCAGGTCGAGACGCAGGCCGGGACGCGATCCTCCTCGGCCAGGGTCTCGTTGTAGATCTTGTCGATGCACAGCGTGCATTTCTTCATCACGCCGTCTTCCTCGTCGAATTCCCGCGCGCCATAGGGACAGGCCCAGGAGCAGAGCTTGCAGCCGATGCAGGTCTCGGCATTCACCAGCACGATCCCGTCCTCGGCCCGCTTGTAGGAGGCGCCTGTCGGGCAGACCGACACGCAGGCCGGCTCCTCGCAATGCAGGCAGGAGCGCGGGAAATGAACGGTGCGGCTCTCGGCCCCGGTCCCGGCCTCGAAGGCGTGGATGCGGTTGAACCAGACGCCGCTGGCGTCGCGCGAATAGGGGGCGAGGTCGGTCAGGGGCGCCGAATGGCCCGAGGTGTTCCATTCCTTGCAGTTGACCGCGCAGGCATGGCAGCCGACGCAGGTGTCGAGGTCGATCACGAGGCCGAGCTTGCGGGCTCCCTCGGCGGGCGGGACATAGCTGGTCATCGCGGCTTGCTCGCGTCGTAGCGGAGGATCCGGGGGGCGCGCTCGATGCCGGGCGGCAGTTTCACGGCGGGCGGGCGCGGGCTGGTCTCGCCGGCCTCGGCCGGGGCGCATTTCTCCAGGCGGATGCGCAGGTCGTACCACGCCGCCTGGCCGGTCACCGGATCGGCATTGGGCGAACGGGCGGGACCAGGCAGGAATTCCGAGATCGCGTGGTTGAGCAGGAAGCCGTGCGAGGCCTCGCGCGCGTCGGGGTCGAGATTCCAGGCGCCCGCACGCTTGCCGATCGCGTTCCATGTCCAGGCGGTGTCGGGATTGCAGCCCTCCATCAGCCGGACCTGCGCCTTGACCCGCCCGTGATGGGAGACGATCCAGACCCAGTCGTCGTCGGCGATGTCGAGCCGCGCGGCGGTGCTGCGATTGACGAACAGCCGGTTCTCGCCGTGGATCTGGCGCAGCCAAGCGTTCTGGCTGTGCCACGCGTGGTACATCGCCATCGGCCGCTGCGTGACCGCATGCATCGGATAGAGGTCCCGGTCGACCGCCTCCTCCTCGAACGGCATGTACCAGAAGGGCAGCGGATCGCAGTACCGCTCGACCCGCGCGCGCAGCGCCGCCGGCGGCTGGATCAGTCCATGGCCCTGGGCGGCGAGGCGGAAACGCTGCAGCGGTTCGACATACAGCTGCAGGACGATCGGATCGGGCTTGTCGAGCAGCCCCAGCTTCACCGCCTCCTCGAGATAGGCGCGATTCGCGTATTTGAAGTACAGCGCCTCGGCCGGCAGATGGTGGCGCCAGAAACATCCGTTCTCGACATAGCGGCGCAACTGGTCGCGATTGGCGGCCCCCTTGCCGGGCGACCCGCCGTCGGCGCCGCGCCATCCCGCCAGGGGGCCGATGCCGGGGCGGCGCTCGTGGTTGACGATGTAGTCGGCATAGCCACCCGGATATTTCGGCAGCCCGTCGGCGTCGACGAAGCCGGGCATCCGCAGCCGGGCGCCAAGCTCGAGCAGCACGTCCTGGAACGGCCGCACGTCGCGGTCGGGCGCGACCACGGGCTGGCGGATCGCGTCGCCCGGGCCTTCGGCCGAGCCGATCGGACGGTCGAGCAGCGAGATGCAGTCCCAGCGTTCGAGATAGGTCGTGTCGGGCAGGATCAGGTCGGCATAGGCGACCATCTCCGAGAAATAGGCGTCCGAATAGATGATCCGCGGGATGCGGTAGCCGCCATCGGCGTCGCGATCGGTCAGCATGCGCATCGTGCCGGCGCTGTTCATCGCCGAATTCCAGGACATGTTCGCCATGAACATGAACAGCGTGTCGATCGGGTAGGGATCGCCGGCATGTGCGTTGGCGATCACCATCTGCAGCATGCCGTGCGCCGAGAGCGGGGCTTCCCAGCTATAGGCCTTGTCGATGCGCGTCGCCTTGCCGGCGGCATCGACCAGCAGGTCCTCGGGCGCCAGCGGGAAGCCCAGCGGCATGCCGCCGAGCGGCGTGTTGGGGGCGACGGTCTTGCCGGCCGGCTTGGGTCCGCCGGGCATCGGCTTGGGATAGGGCGCCTTGTAGCGCCAGCTGCCGGGGCGGTCGATCGCGCCCAGCAGCATCTGCAGGACATGCAGCGCGCGGCAGGTCTGGAACCCGTTGGAATGCGCGGAGATGCCGCGCATCGCGTGGAAGGACACCGGCCTGCCGACCATCGTCTCGTGGCGGCGGCCTGTCCAGTCGGTCCAGGGCTGCGGGATCTCGACCTTCTGCGCGAAGGCGGCGTCGACCAGCTCGGCGGCGATCCGCCGGATCGTCGCGGCGGGCACGCCGCAGCGCGCCGCGACCGCCTCGGGGGCGTAGGCGGCGTCGAGATAGCGATTGGCGATCAGATGGAAGACCGGCACGCAGCGGCCCCAGTCCGGAAGCTGGACCTCGCCGGCGATGCGCGGGCTGATCCCGGTCTCCAGCGCCGACACCGGTGCCTCGCGCCCCGCATCCCAGGCCAGCGGCCGGCCGGCGGGGTCGCGGGCGAACAGACCGTCATTGGCGCTGCCGGGCTCCTGCACGACCAGCCAGGTCGCGTTGGTGTAGCGCGCCAGGAAGTCGAGATCGACGCGGTCGGCCTTGAGGATCTCGTGGATCAGGGCCATGACCAGAAGCCCGTCGGTTCCCGGGCGGATCCCGATCCATTCGTCGGCGACGGCGGAGTAGCCGGTGCGGACGGGATTGACCGAGACGAACTTCGCGCCGCGCGCCTTCAGCTTCGACAGCCCGATCTTGATCGGGTTCGAATCGTGGTCCTCGGCGACGCCGAACATCAGCAGATAGCGCGCATGCTCCCAGTCCGGCTCGCCGAATTCCCAGAAGCTGCCGCCGATCGAGTAGAGCCCGGCTGCCGCCATGTTGACCGAGCAGAATCCGCCATGGGCGGCGAAATTCGGAGTCCCGAACTGCGCGGCCCACCAACCGGTGAAGGACTGGCTCTGGTCGCGTCCCGTGAAGAAGGCAAGCTTGCGCGGATCGCTGGCGCGGATGTCGCCGAGCCAGCGTGCCGCGAGGTCGAGGGCTTCGGACCAGGAGATCTCCTTGAACTCGCCGTCGCCGCGCGCGCCCACCCGCAGCAGCGGCGCCGTCAGCCGCGCGGGCGAGTTGTGCTGCATGATCCCCGCCGAACCCTTGGCGCAGAGCACGCCGCGATTGACGGGGTGGCGCTTGTTGCCCTCGATGTAGCGGATGCGGCCGTCGCGCAGATGCACCTTGATGCCGCAACGGCACGCGCACATGTAGCAGGTGGTGGTCTTGACCTCGTCCGCGACGGTGGGGGAAAGGTCGATCTTCGGCTCGCCGTCGGGCGGGGTCATCTGGGCGTTGCTCCTGTCACGCGGGCGACTTTGGACGCTCCCTGGCGCAGCGTCAAAGCCTAAGCGTGGGCATCGCGCGTCAGATCACGTTCATTTCGAGCACCGGCTTCCGGTCGCGGATACGCGCGTAGCCGAAGAGGCTGGCGTCGATCGTCAGATAGCGGCCATGGACCAGTCGTTCGGCGACGGCGCGGCCGGCAGCCGCGGCCTGCTGCATGCCGTGGCCGGAGAAGCCGGTGACGAAATGCAGGTTGGCGATCTCGGGATGCGGACCGATGACCGCGTTGTGGTCGAGCGTGTTGTACTCGTAGTGCCCGGCCCAGCCGCCGGCGAGCCGCAATCGCTCGAAGGCGGGGATGCGCGCGGCGATGGTGGGCCAGATCGGATCGTCGAAGAAGCGATGGTCGATCTCGAAATCCTGCGGATCGGCGTCGGGATCCTCGTGCGCGGGCGGCGAGACGCCGGCCAGGAACATGTCCCCCTCGGGACGCACCCAGACGCCGTTGGTGTCGATCACCAGCGGACAGCCGGGCAGCACGGCCGGCGATCGGAAGACGAAGACGCTGCGCTTGCGCGGCCGTACCGGCAAGTCGATGCCGGCCAGCGCCGCCACCGCGCCGGATGACGGGCCGGCGGCCAGCACCATCGCCCCGCAGGCGATGCGCCCGCCATCGGCGAGCCGCAGCCCGGCGATCCGGCCGGGCGCCGTGTCGATGCCCACAACCTCGGCGGCCAGATAGATTGCGCCGAGCGATGCCGCCTTGCGCCGGAAGGCCTGCATCAGCGCCGGCCCGTCGAAGGACCCTTCGCCGGTCAGGCCGAAGCCGGCCGCGGCGACGCCGTCGGCGACGAGCCAGGGAAAGCGCTGCGTCATCTGGTCGGGCGTCAGCACGGTCGTGTCCGCGCCGTGGGCGCGCTGCAGCGCCACGTTGCGCCGCAGCAGCTCGGCAGTCGCCGCGCCCGCCATGATCAGGTAGCCGGGCTCGCGCAGTCCGATCGACAGCTGCTCGCCGGGCAGCGCCAGATGGCGCTCCACCTCGCGCAGGAACCTGATCCCGAACAGCGACAATTCGATGTTGAGCGGGGTCGAGAATTGCTGGCGGATCGAACTTGCCGACAGCGCCGAGCTGGCGAAGCGGTAGCTGGGATCCTTCTCGATCACGACCACGCGGCCGCGGAACGCGGGATCGCTGAGCAGGAAGAAGGCGGTGGCGCTGCCCATCACGCCCCCGCCGACGATCGCGATGTCGGCGCTGGAATCCATGCGCCGCATCTTCGCGCGCCCCACACCCCGGTCAAGCCCGCCCCCATACCCAACCGGCGCAAGGGGGTCTGACCCCACGGGTCAGAACCCTGCGGGCCGGGTCCCATGGGGTCTGTCGGCGAGCAGGGCGGATCTGCTATCGGTTGGGAGATGGCTCGACTTGCTCTTGCCCGCGATCTTGCCGCGCTCGCCGCGCGGGATGCCGACGTCGCGCGCGAACTGGCGCGGATCGGCGCGCCGGCGCGGCGGCATCGTCCGCCGGGTTTCGCGACGCTGCTGCGGATCATCCTCGGCCAGCAGGTCTCGGTGCAGGCCGCGGCGGCGATGTGGCGGCGGCTGGAGGCGGGGCTGGGCGGCGTCGTCGAGCCCGCCGTTCTGGCGGAACGCAGCGACGCGGAATTGCGCGCCTTCGGCCTGTCGCGGCAGAAGATCTCCTATGCGCGGGCGCTGGCAACGGCGCTGGACGGCGGCGGGCTCGATCTCGGTCGCGTACACCGGATGGCCGACGCGCCCGCGATCGCGGCGCTGACGACGGTCAAGGGGATCGGCGTCTGGAGCGCCGAGATCTACCTGCTGTTCGCGCTTGGCCGCGGCGACGCCTTTCCGGCCGGTGATCTCGCGCTCAGGATCGGCTATCAGCGGCTCAAGCGGCTCGATGCCGCGCCGGCCCCTGCGGCCTTGCGCGCGCTGACCGAGGCGTGGAGCCCGTATCGTGGCGCCGCCGCCCACTTTCTCTGGCATTCCTACGCCAATCCGCCGCTGGAGTGATGCGCATGGCCGATGACGAGGGGCGTATCCTGGGCGAACATGCCGCGTCCGCCGCGGCGGCGCGCGCTCGGCGCCAGGCCCAGGCCCTGCGCGACAATCTTCGCCGTCGCAAGGCGCAGGCGCGAGCGCGGGAGGATGCCGCCACCGCCGCGCCTGCGCCGGGCGGCGAGGATCCGGCCCGGTGAGGCGCGCGCAGGCGTTGAGCGCGCCGGGGCCCGGGCGCTAGAAGGACGACGTCCCGTCGCGTCCGCGAGTCGGCCTTATCGGCGCCGTTTTTCGCGTCTCCGCTGGCGTCGTCGCGGGCGCTGACAAGGGACAGGACGAGGTCATGGACAGGATCAGGATACGTGGAGGCCGGCGACTCGCCGGGCAGATCGCCGTCGGCGGCGCCAAGAACGCGGCGCTGCCCCTGATGGCGGCGTCGATCCTGACCGATGGCACGCTGACGCTGTCCAACATGCCGGCGCTGGCGGACATCGCGACCCTGGCCACGCTGCTGTCGCAGCTGGGCGTCGGCGTGTCGCGCGAGCCGGGCGTGATGCGGCTGTCCTGTCCGAAGGTGGTCAGCACCACCGCGCCCTACGATCTCGTCCGCAAGATGCGGGCCTCGGTGCTGGTCCTGGGACCGCTGGTCGCGCGCGAGCGCCGGGCGCGGGTTTCGCTGCCCGGCGGCTGCGCGATCGGCGCCCGCCCGGTCGACCTGCATCTCAAGGGACTCGAGGCGATGGGCGCGCGCATCGAACTGACCGAGGGCTATGTCGAGGCCAGCGCGCCGGACGGACTGTGCGGCGCGGAGATCGTCTTCCCCTTCGTTTCCGTCGGCGCCACCGAGAACCTTCTGATGGCGGCGACGCTCGCCCGCGGCACCACGGTCCTCAAGAACGCGGCACGCGAACCCGAGGTCGAGGACCTGGCCCGCTGTCTCGCGACCATGGGAGCCCGTATCGAAGGCATCGGCAGCGACCGGCTCGTGGTCCATGGCATCGACCGTCTCGGCTCGGCCGTGCATCCGATCCTTCCCGACCGGATCGAGACCGGCACCTATGCGATGGCTGCGGCGATCACGGGCGGCGACGTCGAACTGGTCGGTGCGCGCATCGACCTGCTGGAGGCGGCCGTCGCGGCGCTGCGCGCGGCCGGCATCTCGGTCGAGCCGACGCCGGCGGGCTTCCGGGTCCGTCGCGGCGGCGCGATCCAGGGGATCGACGTGATGACGGAACCCTATCCGGGCTTCGCGACCGATCTTCAGGCCCAGATGATGGCGTTGCTGACCGTCGCCGAGGGCGCCTCGATGATCACCGAGACGATCTTCGAGAACCGCTTCATGCATGTCCCCGAACTGCGCCGCATGGGGGCCAACATCAATCTTCACGGGGCGTCGGCGATGGTGCGAGGGGTGCGCAAGCTGACCGGCGCGCCGGTGATGGCGACCGATCTTCGGGCCTCGGTCAGCCTGGTCATCGCGGGACTTGCCGCGGAGGGCGAGACCGTGGTGAATCGCGTCTACCATCTGGACCGGGGCTACGAGCGGCTCGAGG
>JBIKLI010000144.1:0-10235 GCA_044359885.1 Alphaproteobacteria bacterium
TCGGCGGCGCGCCGGACGGCGAACTGGCGGGGCGCACCGTGACCGTGGTCGGCATGGGCCGCATCGGCCGCGCCGTCGCGAAGCGCGCCAGGGCATTCGACATGCGCGTGATCGGCGCCAACCGCACCGTTCGTGCGGACGAGCCGAATGTCGACGCGATGTACGGGCTCGACCGGCTCGACGAAGCGGTGCGCGAGGCGGATTTCGTCGTCCTGGGCTGCGCCCTCACCCCCGAGACGCGCGGCCTGATCGATGCACGGATCCTGGCCGCGATGCCGCCGCATGCGGTGATCGTCAACGTCGCGCGCGGCCCGGTGATCGACGAGGCGGCGCTCTACGCCGCGCTGCAGTCGCGGCGCATCGGCGGCGCGGTCATCGACACGTGGTGGCGCTATCCCGCGACGCCCGGCGAGGACGTCGCGCAATGGCCGTACCGCTTCGATCTGCTCGACAACGTGATCCTGAGCGCGCATATCGCCGGCTGGACGACCGGCACCGTCGTGCGGCGCACCCGCGCGATGGCCGCCAATCTCGACCGGCTCGCGCGCGGCGAGCCCCTCGACAACGTCATCGCGATCGGAGGACGGACGTGAAGCGCATCGACGAAGCCAGACTGCGCCGTTTCGTGACGGCGGTCTTCGCCAGAGCCGGCAGTTCCGACGACGAGGCGCAGACGATCGCCCGCCGCCTGGTCGATTCCAATCTGATGGGCCACGACTCGCACGGCGTCGTCCGCGTGCCGTCGTATGTCGGCTGGCTCGGCGAGGGCAAGATCCGGCCCAACATGCATGTGCGCATGATCGCCGAGGCCGACGGCTTCGCGATCCTCGACGGCCAGAGCGGCTATGGCCAGGTCCTGGGCGGCGAGGCGATGGCGATCGCGATCGCCAAGGCGCGCAAGACCGGCGTGGCGCTGGTGGCGCTGCGGCACGCGCATCACCTGGGCCGCATCGGCGACTGGGCCGAGGCCTGCGCGGCGGAAGGCTGCGCCTCGATCCACTTCGTCAACGTCGTGCATGCCGGCGGCCTCGTCGCCCCCTGGGGCGGCAAGGAGCGACGGATGTCGACCAATCCGTTCTGCTGCGGCATGCCGATCGCCGGCCGCGAGCCGGTCGTCCTCGACTTCGCGACATCGAAGGTGGCCGAGGGCAAGGTCCAGGTCGCGCGCAACAAGGGCGCCGAGTTGCCGCCGGGCTGCGTCGTCGACGGCGAAGGCCGCCCGTCGCTGAACCCCAACGACCTCTATGGTCCGCCCCCCGGCGCGCTCGCGCCGTTCGGCGACCACAAGGGCTATGGACTCGCCTTCTTCTGCGACCTGCTGGCGGGCGCGCTGTCGGGGGGCGGCTGCAACCATGACGGCCATCCCAACACGGGCACGGTGCACAACAACATGCTCTCGATCGTGATCGACCTCGCCCGGCTCGGCGATTCGAGCGCGATCGACGCCGAGGCGCGCCATTTCGTCGACTGGATGAAGGCCTGCAAGCCGGTGGCGCCCGACGGCGAGGTGCTCGCGCCCGGCGAGCCCGAGCGCCGGACCCGCGCCGAACGCCGCGCCAACGGCATCCCGCTCGACGAAAACACGATCGCGCAGATGCAGGACGCCGCACGCAAGCTGGGCGTCGCGACGGCCGAGATCGACGCCCTCGTCGGGTGACCGCGGCCATGACGCACGGCATCGCCCTGATCGGGCTGGGCATCATGGGCCGGCGCATGATCGGACGCCTGAACGCGCATGGCGGGTTCCGGATCGCGGCGATGTGGGATCCGTCGTCCGAAGCCTGCGCGGCGGCGGCGCGCGAAGCTCCTGGCGCCGCGATCGCGGCGGGCCCCGAGGCGGCGGTGGCGCGCGACGACGTGGCCTGCGTCTACATCGCCTCGCCGCCGGCGAGCCACCCGGCGCTCTGCCACCTGGCCTTCGACCGCGGCAAGGCGGTGTTCTGCGAGAAGCCGCTGACCGCCGACGTCGCGGCCGGCGCGGCGCTGGTCGCGCGGGTCGTCGGCGAGAGCCGGCCCGCGGCGGTGAATTTCTCCTTCGCCTCCTCGGCCTCGTTCCAGGCGGTCGTCGCGGCCGCGACGAGCGGCGAACTGGGCGCGCTGCGCCGCATCGAGATCGCCGCGAGCTTCGCGAAATGGCCGCGCGACTGGCAGGACGCGGGCCCGTGGCTGCGGGAACGCGCCGAAGGCGGCTTCGCGCGCGAGGTGCTGTCCCATTTCGTCTTCGCTACCCAGCGCCTGACCGGAGCGCTGGCCCTGCGCGGGTCGCGCGTGTCCTACCCGCCGGACGGGCGGACCGCCGAGACCGCGCTGACCGCCGCATTCGACGCGCAGGGCGTGACGGTCTCGATCGACGCGGCGATCCGCGGCGACGTCGCCGACACCAATCTCTGGACGGTGACCGGCGAGCGCGGCGCCATGCGCATGCGCGACTGGTACGCCCTGGAGCGCCTCGGCCCCGACGGGGGCTGGCGGCCGGCGATGGCCGGCGGCGTCGAGGATCTGCGCGCCGCGGCGGGCCAGCGCCAGCTGGACCAGCTCGCGGCGCTGCTCGAAGGCCGGGCGCACACGCTCGCCAGCTTCGACGAGGCCCTCGGCGTGCAACGCGCCGTCGAGGCGATGCTGGCCGCCTGACGCCGCCGGACGCGCCGCGCCGTCAGGCAGGCGCGTCGAAGGCCGCCACGAGGCGCTCGCCGACGCGCCGGCGCAGCGCCTGGATCCCGGTGTCGGCATGGCGGCTCGGATGCACGCGGTTGGTCAGCAGCGACCAGGCAAGCCCGCGCGTCCAGTCGATCCACAGCCCGGTGCCGGTAAAGCCGGTATGGCCGATGGTGGCGGCGGAACAGGCAAGCCCGCCGGCCCAGTCGGGATGGCGGATCTCCCAGCCGAGCGCGCGTGTCGCGGATTGCGGTTCGCGCATCGCCGCCAGCGTCGCCGGCGCAAGCACCTCGCCCGCCATCAGCGCGTGCGCGAAACCGAGCACCGCGTCGATCGCGCCGAACAGCCCGGCATGACCCGACGCGCCGCCGAGCGCGAAGGCGTTCTCGTCATGGACTTCGCCGCGCATCACCCGGCCGCGCCAGCTGCACGCCTCGGTGGCCGCGCACTGCGCGGGATCGGGCCTGAAGCTGAACCCGAACCCGGGATCCTGCGCGACCAGCGGCTGGCCGTGGAGCCGCTCCAGCGCGATGCCGAGCAGGATGAAATTGATGTCCGAATAGACCGGCCTGCCCGGCGTCCAGACGCGCTGCAGCACGAAGGCGCGAAGCGTCGCGGGATCCTGGCCATAGGTGTAGAGCGGCTCGACCGCCGGCAGGAAGGTCGAATGGGCAAGGCATTGGCGGAAGGTCAGTCGCCGTTCGGCGGCGGCCATGTCGTACTGGCGCAGGTCCGGAATGGCGCGCGTCAGCGGATCGTCGAGGGCGATGCGCCCCGCCTCGACCAGCCTCAGGATCGCGGTCGTGGTGAAGACCACCTTGGTCAGCGAGGCAAGGTCGTAGACCGTCTCGCGGGTCGCGGGCGCGCGCACCGGCACGCGCTGCGCGTCGCCGGCGACGCGCACCGCGCGCACGCCGTCGCGGCCGACCGCACCCAGAACCGCGCCCGGAATCGGCGTCGCGGCGAGGGCGTCCGTCACCGCCTCGAAGGCATGGTCGACGGCGGCGGCGACGCTCATGCCGGCGCCAGAAGATGGCAGGCGACCGCGCGCGCCGCCGTCCCGTCCACAAGCCGCGCCGTCAGATCCGGTCTTTGGGCCGCACAGCCCGGCACGGCGTGGCGGCAGCGCGTGTGGAAGGCGCAGCCGCCCGGCGGATCGGCGGGATCGGGCATCTCGCCCGCGAGCAGGATGCGGGCGCGGCGGCGCGCGGGATCGGTGTGCGGCACGGCGGAGAGCAGCGCCTGGGTATAGGGATGCGCCGGCCGCTCGAAGATCTCGGCGGCCGGCCCGATCTCGACGATCCGCCCCAGATACATGACGGCGATCCGGTCGCTGACATGGCGGATGACCGACAGGTCGTGGCTGATGAACAGCATCGCCAGGCCAAGTCGCGCGCGCAGGCCGGCGAGCAGGTTGACGATCTGCGACTGGATCGACATGTCGAGCGCCGAGACCGGCTCGTCCGCGATCAGCAGCCTGGGTTCCAGGGCCAGGGCGCGCGCGATGGCGATGCGCTGGCGCTGGCCGCCGGAGAATTCGTGCGGATAGCGGCGCCCGGCATCCGCCGGCAGGCCGACCATGTCGAGCAGGGCGGCGACGCGCGACGCGCGCGACGCGCGGTCGCCGACGCGATGCACGACCAGCGGCTCGCCGACGATCTCCGCGACGCGGTGGCGCGGATTGAGCGCGCCGAAGGGATCCTGGAACACCACCTGCATGTCGCGCCGGCGCCGCGCCATCGCCCGCGGGTCGAGCCGGGCGATGTCCTCGCCCATGAAGCGGATCGTGCCGGCGGCCGGCGTCAGCAGCCGCAGGATCGTGCGCCCCAGCGTCGACTTTCCGCAGCCGGATTCGCCGACGATGCCCAGCACCTCGCCGGCCGCCAGCGCGAAGCTGACGCCGTCGACGGCGCGCACCGTGCCGCCGCGACCGGCGTAGTGGGTGGCGAGCCCTTCGACCTCGAGCAGCGGCGCGGTCATGGCGCCCCCGCCGGATTCCAGCAGCGCAGCCGGTGCGGCGGCGGACCGAGCGGCGGCAGCTGCGCCGCGCAGCGCGGGACCGCGAAATCGCAGCGCGGCGCGAAGACGCAACCGGCCTTGCGGGCGGCTGGCGGCGGCACGCCGCCTGCGATCGAGGGCAACGGCCGGCCCGGCGGGTTCGCGGCCGGCATGCTGCGCAGCAACGCCTCGGTGTAGCGATGACGCGGCGACGCGAACAGCGCGGAGGCCGGCGCCTCCTCGACGATGCGGCCGGCATACATCACCGCCACCCGGTCGCAGAATTCGGCGACCACGCCGAGATCGTGGGTGATCAGCAGCACGGCCATGCCGAGCTCGCGGCGCAACCGGCCGATCAGATCCAGGATCTGCGCCTGGACGGTGACGTCGAGGGCGGTCGTCGGCTCGTCGGCGATCAGCAGACTTGGGCGGCAGGCCAGCGCGATGGCGATCATGGCGCGCTGGCGCTGGCCGCCCGAAAGCTCGTGCGGGTAGCGGTCGAGACGGGCCGACGATGCGGGGATGCCGACCAGGTCCAGCAACCGCGCCGCCTCCGCGCGCGCCGCGGCACGCGTGGCGCCGCGATGCACGATCAGGCTCTCGCCGATCTGGTCGCCGATCGTGAAGACCGGATTGAGCGATGTCATCGGCTCCTGGAAGATCATCGCGATGCGGTCCCCGCGCAGCGCGCGCAGCGCCTCGCGGTCCAGGGCCAGCAGGTCGGTGCCGTCGAAGACGATGCGCCCGCCCGTCACCCGCGCCGGCGGTTCAGGCAGCAGGCGCATGACCGACAGCGCGGTCACGCTCTTGCCGCAGCCCGATTCGCCGACCAGGCCCAGCGTCTCGCCGGGGGCGATGGCGAAGGACACGTCCTCCAGCACCGGTACGCCGCCCATGGCGACGCCCAGTCCCTCGACGGCGAGCAGTTGCGGCTCAGCGGCCACGATGGAGGACGCCCCCGGTCATCGGATGCGGGACGCCGGTGGTGGTCGGCAGGCTGAGCGGCAGGCCGCGCCGGCTGCGGACGGCGAGATAGCCGAAGCACTGCGCCTCGATGAAGTCGCCGTCCCAGCCGGCGGCTTCCGCGGGTTCCACCGGGACCTGCAGGCGCCCCGCGAGCGACCCCATGAAGAAGCCGTTGTGGCGGCCGCCGCCGCAGACGATCCAGCGTCCGGGCCGGCGCGGCACATGCGCCAGCGCCGCAGCCACCGACTCGACGGTGAAGGCGGCCAGGGTCGCGGCACCGTCGGCAAGGCCCAGCCCCTCGATCGCGCGCGCGCGGTCGTGGAAATCGTTGCGGTCCAGCGATTTCGGCGCCGGCATCGCGAAATACGGATGCGCCATCAGCGTGGCCAGGATGTCCCGGTTCACCCGTCCCGACGCGGCGATGGCCCCGCCCGCGTCGAAGGCGGCACCGGTATGCCGCGCGACCCAGTCGTCGAGCAGCGCGCTGGCCGGTCCGGTGTCGAACGCGATCGTCGTCTCCTCGTCGATGTAGGTGACGTTGCCGACGCCGCCGAGATTGAGGACCATCAGCGGCCGCGCGAGCGTGGCGGCGAGCGCGCGGTGGTAGAGCGGCGCGAAGGGCGCGCCCTGGCCGCCGGCGGCGACGTCGGCATGGCGGAATCGGTCGATCGTGTCGATCCCCAGACGCGCCGCGACCCGCGCACCGCTGCCCAGCTGGCGCGTGAAGCGGCGCTCCGGGCGGTGCAGGATCGTCTGGCCATGCAGTCCCACCAGATCGATCGACGCGGCGGCGATGCCGTGATCGCCCAGGAACGCCTCGACCGCGCCGGCATGCGCGTCCGAGACGGCGTCGTCCTCGACGCCAAGCGCCTCCTGCGCCGCGCGCGCCGGATCGGCGGCGATGGCCAGCAGGTCGCGCCGCAGGTCCGAGGGATAGGGATAGGTCCGCCCGGGGCCGGTCGCCAGCGCGCTTTCGCCATCCGTCTCGACCAGCGACACGTCGATCCCGTCCATGGACGTCCCGCTGATGACCCCGATCGCGCGCATGCCCGCTCCTCCTCCAGGGCCCGAACATCCGCCCCGCCGCCAACCCTAGGCCAGACCCGGTCCGCAGACCACCCACGACCCGATGACCGAACAGACTCCGCCGGCCGCGCACGGAGCCGCCGCATGAGCGGCATGGCCGGAGCGGCGTTTCTTTGTTAGGGATTCGGGGCCGCCATCAAGGGAGGAATGAACGTGAAACGCAATCTCGCCCGTGCCGCCGTGGCCGCCTGCCTCTTCGCCGGCGCCGGCGCCGGCGCCCAGACGCTCGAGATCGGCTACGACCAGTCGCCTGCCGGGCTCGATCCGCATATCGCGACCGCCTTCTCGACCTTCGCCGTGATCAACGGCACGATCTACGAAGGGCTGACCTCGATCGACAAGGACCTGCGGCTGCGGCCCGGCCTCGCCGAGTCCTGGACCGTCTCGCCCGACGGCAAGACCTATCGCTTCAAGCTGCGCGCGAACGTGAAGTTCCACGACGGCACGCCGATGGAGGCCGCCGACGTCGTCGCCTCGATCGAGCGCGTGCTGAGCCGGGACATCGGCTCGCCGCTGGCCAGCCGCCTCGCCGCCGTCGAGGGCGCCAGCGCGATCGACGCGACCACCGTCGAACTGCGGCTGAAGGAGGCCCAGGCGCCGCTGCTGCTGTCGATCGCGACGATCGCGATCGTCCCGCGGCGGATGCAGGCCGACAAGGACTCGCTGCAGCGCCAGCCCGTCGGCACCGGTCCCTTCGCCTTCGCCGAATGGCAGCCCAACAGCTTCATCCGCCTCGCGAAGCACGCCGGATACTGGGGTGCGGGCCAGCCGAAGCTCGACGGCGTCAAGTTCAACCTGGTGCCGGAATCGGCGACGCGGCAGGTCGGCCTGTCGAGCGGCACCTACGCGATGCTGCCCAACATCGACGCGGCGACGGCGCTGCAGCTGCAGGGCCGGCCGAATGTCCGCGTCGTCGAGACGCTGGAGCTGGCCTATACGCTGGTCGGGCTCAACGTCTCCAGGCCGCCGTTCAACGACGTGCGCGTTCGCCGGGCGCTCAACCACGCGCTCGATCGCGCCGAGATCGTCCAGGCCGCGCAGTTCGGCAAGGGCGTGCCCGGCGGGCCGCTGTCGCCGGCGCTCAAGGACTGGGCGGTCGACACGAAGGAATTCGGCTGCTACGCGCATGATCCGGCGAAGGCACGCGCGCTGCTGCGCGAGGCCGGACTGACCGAGCCGGTGACCGTGACCATGAACGTCCTGCCGCGCCAGGACATCAAGGACATCGCTCAGGTCGTGCAGGCCCAGCTGGCGAAGTCCGGCTTCCGGGTCGAGCTCAAGAACCAGGAGCTCGGCCAGTTCATCCAGGACTGGCGCAACTCGAATTTCGACATGTTCGCCTCGACCAACGCCGGCAGCCCCGATCCGGACGACTATTTCTTCCGTACCTTCCGGACCGGCGGATCGACCAACGTCTTCAAGTACAGCGACGCGCGCATCGACGACCTTCTCGACAAGGCGCGCGCCTCCGGCGACCCGGCGCAGCGCAAGGCGATGTACGACGAGGTCCAGAAGACCCTGGCCTGCGACGGACCGATCGCCCATCTGACCTATGGCCAGCTCTTCACCGCGCTGCGCGGCAACGTGCAGGGCCACGAGATCATGGCCAATCGCTCGCTGTCCTACCTGCGCGACACGTCCCTCGCGCGCTGAGCATCGCGCCGCCGCGCCGCCCCGACGGCGGCGCGGCGGCGGACCTCGTCCCCCGATGCCGGTCCGCTTCCTCGCCGAACGCGCCGTCGACCTCGCCATCGTCGTCTTCGGCGTCTCGATCATCGTCTTCCTGATGATCCGCATGATCCCGGGCGACGCGGTGGCCATCATGCTCGGCGCCAACACCGAGATCACGCCCGAGCGCCTTGCGAGCCTGCGCGCGCGGGTCGGCCTCGACCGCCCGCTGGTCGAGCAGTATTTCGTCTGGGCCGGACGCGCGCTGTCCGGCGATCTCGGCACCAGCCTGTGGACGGGCCGGCCGGTCGTCGAGGAGATCACCGCCAACATCGGCGTCACGCTGCAGCTGCTGGTCATGTCGCTGGCGCTGGGCGCCGGCCTCGCGATCCCGGCGGGCTGCGCCATGGCGCGGGTGCGCGGCGGCGCCGCCGACGTCGCGCTGCGCATCGTCACCATCGCCGGCATCACGGTGCCGTCCTTCTGGCTCGGCATCGTCATGATCCTGGCGCTGGCGACGCTGGCGCCGGGCTTTCCCAGCCTGGGCCACGTGCCCTTCGCGCAGGATCCGCTCGGCAACCTGCAGCGCATGCTGCTGCCGTCGCTGGCGCTGGGCCTGCCGATCCTCGCGTCGCTGTCGCGCCTGGTGCGCACGGCGATGCTCGACGCGCTGGGACAGGACTATGTCCGTACCGCGCGCGCCAAGGGCGTCGGCGAACGCGCGGTCGTCTATCGCCATGCCCTGCGCAACGCGCTGCTGCCCTTCGTGACCAGCGTCGGCATCACCGCAGGATATCTCTTCGGCGGCGCGATCGTGGTCGAGCAGGTCTTCGCGCTGCCGGGCCTGGGCCGCCTGATCGTCGGCGCGATCGGCGAGCGCAACTATCCGCTGATCCAGGCCGCGATCCTGCTGGTCACCGTCGGCTTCGTGGCCGTCAATTTCGCGGTCGACATGCTCTATGCGGCGATCGACCCGCGCGTGCGGCGCTGAGCGATGCGCGACCTCGTCCGCCGGCAGCCGCTGCTGTGCTTCGCCGTCGCGCTGGTGGCGCTGCAGGTCGCGCTGGCGATCCTCGCGCCCTGGATCGCGCCCTACGATCCGCTGGCGCAGACCGTGATCCGCCGCCTCAGGCCGCCCGGGGCGCAGAACTGGCTGGGAACCGACCAGCTGGGCCGCGACGTGCTCTCGCGCATCCTGCACGGCTATCGCGGCTCGCTCGCCATCTCCGGCTCGGCGGTCGCGCTGTCGCTGGTCGCCGGTGGCGCGATCGGCATGATCTCGGCCTATCGCCGCGGCTGGACCGAGCGCATTGCGATGCGCATCATGGACGTGATCTTCGCCTTTCCGCTGATGCTGCTGGCGATCGGCATCATCGCCATCCTCGGCCCGCGCCCCTGGACCACGGCGCTGGCCATCGCCGTCGTCTACACCCCGATCTTCGCGCGGCTGATCCGCGCCCCCGCGCTGGTGATCGCGCAGAGCGAATACGTCGCCGGGGCCCGGGCGATCGGCGCCTCCGACGCGCGCATCCTGCTGCGCCACATGCTGCCCAACCTCGCCAGCATCCTGCTGGTCCAGGCGAGCCTGCTGCTCTCGGCCGCGATCCTGGTCGAGGCCTCGCTCTCCTTCCTCGGCCTCGGCACCCAGCCGCCGACGCCGTCGCTGGGGCTGATGCTGTCGGAGGGGCGCAACTTCCTGCTGCTTGGCCCGTGGGCCGCGATCTTCGCAGGCTTCGCGATCCTGTTCCTGTCCTTCGGGTTCAACCTGCTCGGCGACGCGCTGCGCGACACGCTGGACCCGCGCCTGAGGAAGCTGTCGTGAGGATCCGGCGGGTCGCGCCGCAGGACATCCCGGCGCTGGC
>JBIKLI010000145.1:0-10216 GCA_044359885.1 Alphaproteobacteria bacterium
GCCGCCGGAGAGGCGCGTGGCCTCCATCTCCAGCCCGAACGGCATCTCGGGCAGGATCGCGTTCTGCACGAACCAGCTTTCCAGGATCGTGTTGGCGGTATGCTCGTTGGTGATCAGGGACAGCGTACGCATCGTCATGGCCTTCGGTTCGGTTGCCTGCCAACCGCGATCGCGTGCCGGCAATGTGGCCGCCCGGCGCGGCCGGCGCCAGCGGCATGTCGCCCGACGGCGATCACGGGTCGGTGGCGTCGAGGCTGCAGGCCCGGGCGACGGGGTCCAGGCTCCAGCGGTTGAGCGCCGCGACCTGAAGGCGGCGCAGCGCGGGGTTGCGGAACAGCTTCAGATGGCCGTGGAACACGCCGCCGGCCATCGTCACCTTGCCCTCGAAGATCTCGTGCTGCGAGGTCTCGGGCGAGGTGGCGTGCAGCAGCACGGCCCGCTCGGTGCCGACCTGTATGTCCCCGTCCCGGCCGGGCTGCGCCATGGCCAGCAGCGGGCCATGGACGTTCCAGCGCGCCGCCGGCACCTGCAGGACGCGGCAGCGCCCCGTATGCGCCAGCAGATTGAACGCGTTCTGCTCGAACAACGCATGGACAGGCATCGCGTCGGCCAGATCCCGCCACGCTTCCAGCGTGCGACGGTCGCCGATCGCGACGAAGCCCGTGTTGAGATAGGCCATGTTCTCGCCGATCCCCGCCGCCGCCAGCGCGTCCTGGAACGGGCGCATGGCGAGGCGGCGGCAGGCTTCGGCGATCGAGGCGACGCCCGCGTCGGCGCAGATCGCGGCCGCGAATCCGCCGGCGGACAGCGACGTGCCCAGCTCCGCCAGCGCCGCGACGGGGTCGTCGGCGACGATCATGTCGCAGTCGATCCACACCAGCAGGTCGGCATCGAGGCTGGCGGTGTAATCCGCCAGCGACGCCTTGTAGAGGAACGGGTGCAGGCCGGATGCCAGCCGGCCGGGACGCGGCAGCAGCCATCCGGCGTCACGCAGCATGCCCGCCTGACGGTCGCCCAGACCGAAGTCGCAGATGCGAAACATCCCCGTCCAGCCAGCCTCGACCAGCGACTGGCGCAAGGCACCGGCCATCAGCAGGAACTTCGCGTCCGCGCCGGTGACGATCGCGATCCGGGGGGCTTGCGGCATGGCTGGGCTTTCCGGTGGGTTGTCGGATCCGCGGCCGGCGTCGTTCCCGGGTCCCCGGGAGGCCGGGGGGCGTCCGCGTCGTCGTCGCGCGCGGCGACGATCCCCCGGGCGGATGTTTCGCGTCAACGCGCGCGATGGTCGGCCCGGGCGGGCGGCGTCGCGTGCCCGGGCGACAGGCGATGCTGGACTTGGCGCATCGAATCTGCGGCTATCGGCCCACGATCCGGCGATGCGCGCGTGCCCACGATATCCCTTGTCCACCCGTCCGGGCCGCCTGCCGGCCCGGCCGTCGCCGGGCGTGGCGACATGACCGGGTCTGACGACCCGTCATCCTGGCCGGCGCGCCTCGCGGCGGTGCTGGCGCATCACGGCCGCGGCGCGTTCGACGTCGTCGAACGCGAGACGCGCGAATTGCTGGCGGCACGGCCCGGCTCGGTCGCGCTGTGGAACCTGCTGGGGGCCGCGTGCCAGGCGCAGGGGCGGCGGGACGCGGCGGCGGCGGCGTTCCTGCGGGCGGTCGAACTGGATCCGCTTTATGCCGATGCCCACAACAATCTGGGCACCGTGCTTCAGGAGGCCGGCGACCAGGACGGGGCGATCGCGGCCTATCGGCGCGCGATCGCGATCCGCGCGGACCACGCCGATGCGCACAACAACATGGGCAATGCGCTGGCGGCGGGCGGCGACGCGGCGGGCGCGATCGCGGCCTTCGCGCGCGCGGTCGCGGCGCGGCCGGGCTTCGCGCTGGCGCATCTGAACATGGGCAATTTGCTGCACCGCCAGGGGCGTCACGACGAGGCGATCGCGGCCTATCGCGCCGCGATCGCGGCTTCGAAGACGCTGGCGGCGGCCTATCACGGCATCGGCAACGCGCTGCATGCCAAGCGCGACCATGGCAACGCGCTGGCCTTCCTGCAATACGCGCTCGCGCTGCAGCCCGGGCATGCCGAGGCGCTCAACGACATGGGCGTCGTGCGGCGGGCGCTGGGCGATCTCGATGGCGCGATCGACGCCTTCCGGCGGGCGATCGCGATCCGGCCGGCGCTGGCCGCCGCCCATGCCAATCTGGCGGGGGCGTTGCAGGCCAAGGGCGCGACCGGCGAAGCGATCGCGGTCTGCCGCCAGGCCGTCGCGATCCAGCCCGGCGATGCCCAGATCCATGTCGCCCTGGGCAATGCCTTGCATGGCGACGGCCAGCACGACGCGGCGATCGCCGCCTATCGCGACGCGCTGGCGATCGACCCGGATGACGCCGCCGCGCACGGCAATCTGGGCGCGGCGCTCGATGCGACGGGCCGGTTCGCCGAGGCGGTGGCCGCGTTGCGGCACGCGCTGGCGCTGCGGCCGGATTTCGTGGGCGCGCAGAGCAATCTGGGGACCGCGCTCAAGGGGCTCGGCGATCTCGATGGCGCGGTCCAGGCCTTCCGGCGGGCGATCGCGCTCGATCCCGGGCATCTGGAGGCGCAGAACGGTCTTGCCACCGTGCTGCAGGCGCAAGGCGACATGCCCGGCGCGCTGGCGGCCTATGATCGGGCGCTGGAGATCGCGCCGGACAATGCGGATGCGCAGTGGAACCGGGCCTGGGTGGCGCTGCTGCTGGGCGATTATCGCTCAGGCTGGGCGGGATATGGGGCGCGCTGGCGCAAGACCGATGCGCGGCCCCGGCGGCCGTCGCAGAAGCCGGAATGGACCGGCGCCCAGCCGGTCGCCGGGCGGCGTGTCCTGCTCTGGGGCGAGCAGGGGCTGGGTGATCAGATCCAGTTCTGCCGCTATGCGCCGCTGGTCGCGGCGATGGGGGGCCGCGTGATGCTGGAGGTCGATCCGCCCCTGGTGCGTCTCATGTCCGGGCTGCGTGGCATCGAGTCGGTGGCGGGCAGGAACGCCCCGGTTCCGGACGACGCGATCGATCTCCATGCCCCGCTGATGAGCCTGCCGCGGGCCTTGGGCACGACGCTGGAGACCGTCCCCGCCGCAATCCCCTATCTCTTCGCGGAGCCGGCCGAGGTCGCGGCCTGGCGGGATGTTCTGGCCGCCCGGGCAGTGCCGCGCATCGGCCTCGTCTGGTCGGGTTCGGCGCGCAACGGCAACGACCGCAGCCGCAGCATCCCTCTGGCGCGTCTGTTGCCGCTGCTCGACTTCCCCGCCGAATTCCACGCGCTGCAGCGGGAGTATCGCGACGCGGATCTCGCGACGATGGCGGCCGATGGACGCATCCGTCGGCACGACGCGGATTTCGCGCAGACCGCAGCGCTGGTCGCGTGCCTGGATCTGGCGATCTGCGTCGACACCAGCCTTGCACATCTGGCCGGCGCGCTGGGCAAGCCGGTCTGGATCATGCTGGCGCATGCGCCGGATTTCCGCTGGATGACGGGGCGCGATGATTCGCCCTGGTACCCGTCGGCGCGGCTGTTCCGGCAGACGCGCCCGGGGGATTGGGACGGCGTCGTCGAGCGGATCGGCGCGGCGTTGCGCGCAGGATTCGGGTGAGGGGGGCGCGAGGGCCCGGCTGCACAGGGGTGGGGATCGAGGTGGCTGGCGTGTCGTCTGGCAGCAATCGGGGGTCCGGCCCCGTTGGGGTCAGACCCCTGAACCCTCGGGCATGGGGCGGACGAGGGCGTGGAGGATGGCGCCGATCTGGGCCGCGTGGTCGGCGGCGTCCAGGAAGCGTGGCCGGTCCCGCATGCGCCGGCGCACCTGTTCGGCGATCGCGGCGCGAAGAACGGGTTTGGTGCCCAGGAAGACCGCCAGGTCGCAATACTCGCGGGCATCCTTCGCGGCGAGGTCCGGCAGGCCGAGATCGTCGAGGATCGCCGCGCCCTGCTGGCTGCGCTGGAACCCGCCGCGCATGGCGATCGCCGGGACCCCGAGTTCCAGCGGGTCGATGATCGTGTTGGCGCCGCCATAGGGGAAGGAATCGAGATAGACGTCGGCCAGCGCCAGGACCGCCTTGACGTTGCCGCGCGAGTTCAGCGGCTGGAGGAATTTGACCCGGTCCGGATCGACGCCCTGGGTGGCGAGGTCGGCGCGCACACGGGCCTCGAACAGCTGGCGCGGATTGTTTCGTTCCCAAGCGCCGCCATAGGGATAGGTCACCAGGACGGCGCCGGGCGTCCGGGCCAGGATCCGGGCCCAGGCCATGCGTGTCTCCGGGCCGATCTTGACCATGTTGGCGCCCGAGGCGAAGACCACCGCCTCCGCCGGGATGCCAAGCCGCGCGCGGTCCAGCGGCGGCGATGGCGACGGCGCGAGGCTGTAATCGAAGCACAGCCCGGTGCCGCGCAGCCGCAGCAGCCGCTCCGTGTAGCGCGCCTGGGGGTCCGGCGATGCCTCGGCGAGATCGCCGGACAGGAAATGATCGATCGTCGGGATCCCGGTCGATGTCGGCGAGCAGCAGTTGGCGATCTGCACCGGGGCCAGACGGTGCAGCGCCAGGAAGAAGCTGCTGTTCTGGACGGCGGTGACGTTGGTCGCGAAGACCAGCACGTCGAGGCCCAGATCGCGGATCCGCGCGACCTGGTCGCGCAGATGCGTGGGCAGGACGAGCGCATGCTCGGCGTGCTGCGCGACGGCGATGCCATGCGGGTCCAGGTCGAACGGGTGCTGCGACAGCAGCCAGACCTCGAAGTTCGCGCGATCGAGATGGCGGAACAGCGGCAGGGTCACGAAGGTCTCGGTGCGCGCCGAGGCGTCGTTGCAGAGGATGCCCAGGCGGATGCGGCCGCCGGCGGGGCGGGGCGCGAGGCCCGGGTCCAGATCGAAGCCGCGCCCCATCAGGAAACGGCGCGCGATTTCGGCGCGCTTGGCGAAAAGGGACCGCAGGTCGGCCTGCGCGAAATAGGCGGCGACGAACAGGCATTCGGCCACGAAGGCGACCACTGCCGGATGGCGCGGGTCGCGCCGCGCGGCGACCAGGATCCTGTCGGTGACCTGCTCCAGGAAACGCGCATAGGCCTCCGCGTCGCCGTCCTGCAGGAAGACGCGCGGCCGGACGATGGCGGCGCGCAGCAGCGCGAGGCCCAGCTCGCCCAGCGCCGCGTAGTCCAGGGTCATGCCGATCCTGAACGGGGCCTCGTGCAGCAGCCGCACCATGAACCCCGGAAAGGATGCCGGCGCCACGCCATGCGCCGCCAGGATCCGCATCCCCGCGGCGCGGTCCGCCTCCGGGTCGAGCATCGACGGTCCCGCTTCGAGCAGGCGGACATAGGCCGCGAAGACCGGCGCCGCGGCGAAGGCGGCGATGTCGCCTCGCCAGGTCAGGATCGCCGCGGCGACGGCCGCTTTCGTGTCTTCCATTTGCCCTTTCGCGCGCCGCCTGCCTTGCCGCGCGCGCCGACTATGGCCTCCGTTCGCGGGCCTGTCGACGCCGCGGCGCGGCGCGGCCCCGCGCTCACCAGTCGTGCAGGAACAGGCTGCGCCGCGCCAGCGCGTCCTGGGTCATCAGGAAGAACCGGTTCTCCGGCCAGTCCTTGAGATGCCGGATGCCGGTCGAGACGTTCGACATGCCGTTGCCCAGGAACACGTCGCAGCGCGCGGCGAACCAGCAATCCAGGATGATCTGGCGGCCCAGCGCGCTGGACGCCGCGCCGTCCAGATGGACGCCCGTCGTCGCGTCGGCGCGCCGGACGTCGTTCGCGGCGACGCGATCGCCCCAGCGCTGCCGGAACGCCGCCAGCACCGACAGCTGATCGGTCAGCAGGAAGATGCCGAGCCCCTCGTTGGCGCGCAGGATCTGGGCGATGATCGCGTCGTAATCGCGGTTGACCTGGGCCAGGGCCGGCGCCTCGCGGATCTTGTCCGTGCCGCGCACATGCACGGCCAGCCATTGCCGGCCGGCCATATGCCGCGTCCATTGCGCGTCGATCGCCCGGGCGATGGGCGCTTTCAGCCGGATTCGTTCGGTCACGATCCGGCGATAGATCGCCGCCAGGGACAGGCCATGCAGGCGGTGCCCGCGCGGGATCCAGGGCAGCAGATCGGCCACGCCCAGATGGAAGTCGCTGACCACGACGTCCTCGTGGCGCCCCAGAAGGTCCAGCGCGGCGGCACGGCTGCCCGGGCCCTGCCATTTCGCCAGATCCTCGGCGGCGAGGTTGCCGCGATGCCATTTCGCGGGAAAGAAGCTCGCCGCCGCCGCCAGATCGCCGAAGCGGGCGGCGGAGACCGGCTCGAAGAAATTCGCGAAGGCGTCGTCGTCGTCCGGATCGCGGTAGCGGCTGTTGATGCCCCAGCGCACGACCGGGATGCGGCCGGTCAGCTCGGCCAGCAGCAGCGCGCCCAGCACATGGTCCAGATCCGACCAGAAGCCGGCCCCCCAGGCCTTGATCAGCAGATGGCGCGGGCGCGCGTCGGGATACCGGCCCATCGCGCCGATGCCGGCGCGCGCGGCGATCCCTTCCAGCAGCGACAGCGCCGTCGCGTCGCCCGGATCCTGGTCCAGCGCCGCGCGGACCAGGATGTCGGCCTTCTGCAGATTGCCGCGTTCCAGGGCCGCTCGCGCGTCGGCCAGGGTCATCGGGCGGCGGCGGCCTCGGCGAGGGCCTGCATGGCCGCGGCGAAGACGCCGTCCCAGTCGCCGGGCCGCGACTGCCTGAACATGCGCATCGAGGCGTACCAGGGCGTGTGCGCGCCGCCGGTGCCGTAGAGCCAGTAGGGATCGAAGGGCAGAAGGTTCCAGATCGGCCGGCCCAGCGAGCCGGCGAGATGGGCGACCGAGGAATCGGTCATCAGCACCAGATCCAGCTGCTCGATGGCGGCGGCCGTGTCGGCGAAATCGGCGCAATGATCGCCCAGATCGACGACGAGGCTGCGCAGGCCCGGGGCGTCGAGCGCGGCCGCGGGCGGGCCCTTCTGCAGGCTGAACAGCCGCACGCCCGGGATGCAGGCGGCGGCGAGGAAGCGGTCCAGCGTGGCCGCCCGCCTGGCATTGGCCTTGAAGGTGACGCTGCCCGACCAGACGATGCCGACATTCAGCCGGCCGCGATGCGGGGCCACCAGGGCCGCGAGGCGCGCGCGCGCCGCGGCGGGGACCGTCAGGCGGGCCGGCGGCGGCGGGGCCGCCGCGCCGCGCATGGCCAGCAGCGGCAGGCTCATCATCGGCGCATGGGCGGCGTGCGGCGGCGGGGCATCGGCCGGGACCAGCGCGTCGACGCCCTCCAGGTCCTGGAACAGGCGACGCAGCTCGGGCCGGCAGGCGAGGACGATGCGCGGCACCCGGCCACGCAGCGACGCCAGGAAGCGCGCGCACAGGATCGTGTCGCCGAAGCCCTGCTCGGGCCAGACCAGCAGCGGCCCGTCCAGCGGGCCGCCATCCCAGCGCGGCGTGCCGAAGGCCGGCAGACGGGGCCGGTCCGACGCGGCCAGCCGCCAGCGCGATTCATACGCCGCCCACCCCGCATCGAAACGCCCGAGACGCAGCAGCGCCTGCGCGCGTTCCAGACCCGCGCGGGCATAGCCGGGATCCAGCGCCAGCGCGGCCTCGAAGGCCGGCAGGGCCGCTTGCGCGTCGCCGGCCCGGTGCAGCGCCACGCCCAGATGGGTCCAGGCGATCGCCGAGGGCGCCAGCGCCACCAGCTGGCGATACCAGGCGACGGCCTCGCCGGGGTGATCCAGCTCGCCGGCGCAGTTGCCCAGATTGACCAGCGCCGTCGCGTTTTGCGGCGCCAGGTCGAGCGCCCGGCGATGCGCCGCGGCCGCGGCCCAGGGCCGCCCGTCCAGGCGCAGCCCGACCCCCAGCAGGTTCCAGGTCTCCGGATTTCCAGGCGCGGCCGCGACCGCCCGCTCCGCCAGCGCGATCACCTCGCGATGGCGACGCTGGTCGAGCAGCGTCTGGATCGTCGGCGCCGGCCCCGCGGGGGCAGGTCGGATATCGTCGTCGGCCATCTGTCCCGAACGAAAGGATCGTGAAGCCACAAACCCTATCCCGCAAGCCGCAAGGGGTCGAGCCTCAGCCGCGGCAAACGGGTCTCGGCAAACGGGTCTCGGCGAAGGGGTCTCGGCGAAGGGGTCTGGTCTCGGCGAAGGGGTCTGACCCCGCTTGGGGTCAGACCCCCGAATGCCAAGCGCATCGCCGGAACGTCATCCCACCGCCTGCTGCAGCAGCCCACCAGCGCCTCGCCCATCCGTCGCACCGACGCGGCGAGCGCGCCGCCCTGCAATCGGGGGTCTGACCCCAAGCGGGGTCAGACCCCTTGCTGCGCGCATCGGCGACGTGCGGCGAGTCGGTCAAGGCGTGGCGAAGGGGTCTGACCCCTTCGGTCAGGCCCCTCCGGTCGCTGCCGGGAAGCGGGCGGCGAAGGACGGGGAGCCGAAGACGGTGTTGGTGCGGGTCGCGTGGCGCAGCGGGGCGTCGCCGGTTTCGCCTTGCGGCGGGGCGGCGTCGAAGAAGGCGAGATAGGCGCTGCGCCGGGCGGTCGGGGTGGCGGCGAGGGCGAGGCGGTCGGGATGCGGCGTCAGCAGCGGGTCGCCGGCGAGGCCGGCATTCGCGCGATGGCTGGACCAGGGGTGGTCGCCGGGCCGCGCGACCATGCCGGCGCGCACCGGGTTCATTTCGATATAGCGATGGCAGGCCAGCACATAGGCCGGTTCGCCGACGAGGCAGGACCGGAACCGGCCCTCCCACAGCGTCCCGCTGCGCCCCTGGCGGTCGTTGACGTAGCGGACATAGCGCCGGCCGATCGCCTGCATCTGTCAAGCGACACCCGGAATTGACCCCCTGATGGAGTGCGCCCCTCGGGCCGGACAGCGGGACGGGAAAGAATTGACCCGGGGGCCGGGCATTCGAAGGATGGATGCCCATGACCCGACACCGAACCCACAGCGCCGCGTTCAAGCGCCAAGTCGTTCAGGCTTATCTTGCCGGCGAGACGCTCCACGGCTTGGCGAAGCGGCACGACATCTCTCGCAACCTGATCCGCATCTGGCTGCAGAAGCATGAGGCGGGCGGCTTGGACGACGAGGCGGTCGCGGCCGACGCGCTGGAAGCCTACGAGGCGCGCATTGCCGCGCTGGAGCGGCTCGTTGGCAAGCAGGCTCTGGAGATTGAGTATCTAAAGGGGGCTCTCAAGCATCCACCCCGGGCGAGAAGCGCGACTACGTCCGTCATCACCGGCCCCGGGGCGTCTCCATCGCTCAAGGATGTCGGCTGATGGGCGTGGCACGTTCGACCTATTACGATCAACCCGCCAGAACCGTCGACGATACTGCGCTCGTCGAGATGATGGTCGAGATATCCGACGGCTTCGAGGCCTACGGCTATCGCCGCATGCAGGCAGCCCTGCGTCAGCGCGGCGTTGTCGTAAATCACAAGAAGGTCCGGCGGCTGATGCGTCATCACGAATTGCAGCCGCGCCGTCGCCGTCGATACGTCGTGACGACTGACGGCAACCATGATCTGCCGATCTTCCCGAACCTGGCAAGGGACATGACGCTGGACGGCCCGAACCAGCTCTGGGTGGCCGATATCACGTACGTCGCCATCACTGGCGGTTTCATTTACGTCGCCGTGATCATCGATGCCTGGTCGCGAAGGGTGGTCGGGTACGCGATCGGTCGTTCGATCGACGTGCGCCTGACGCTCGCGGCTTTGCGCGCGGCCGTCGGTCAGCGCCGGCCTGCGCCTGGATGCGTGCATCACAGTGACCGAGGCTCGCAGTACGCAGCCGGCCTCTATCGGCAGGCGCTCGCTGAGCATGGTTTGGTCGGATCAATGGGGCGACGCGGCAATCCATACGATAACGCCAAAGCCGAGAGCTTCATGAAGACGCTGAAGGTCGAAGCGGTCTACCCGATGGCCTATGAGACCCTCGAGGACGTCACCGCCGACCTTCCGAGGTTCATAGATCACGTCTACAATACGAGCCGCCTGCATTCGGCGCTGGGCTATCTCAGCCCAAGCCAGTTCGAGGAGATACACGCCCGGCCCACGGTCAAAACAGCAGCCTGACCCTGTCCGGCCCGAGGGGCGCACTCCATGACGACATGAGGAATTGACCCCTCTCTTCTGGGTTGTGATCAGGCGTTGGGTGATTGTGTCGCCGGAGCGGGCTTCTGCAGAAGCCCGCTCCGGCGCTT
>JBIKLI010000472.1:0-2806 GCA_044359885.1 Alphaproteobacteria bacterium
CGAGACAGCGACATGCAGCAGGCCGAGCTCGGCACCGCCGTCGCCGACCGCGCCGCGCTCCGCCGCGGCGACCTGGTCTTCTGGAAGGGGCATGTCGGCGTCATGCGCGACGCCGAGACGCTGCTGCACGCCAACGGACATCATATGCAGGTCGCCAGCGAGCCGCTCGCCGTCGCCGCCGCGCGCATCGCTCAACGGGGCGGCGGCGAGATCGTGGCCTTCAGGCGCCCTTGACGGGCCCGTCCTCGGGTCGCAGCAGCAGCCGCGCGACGCGCTCGCCGCGGCGAAGATGGGTCTCCAGGATCTCGTCGATATCGGCCGGCGAGGTGGCGCGGTACCAGATCCCCTCGGGATAGATCACGATCACGGGCCCGAGTTCGCAGCGATCCAGGCAGCCGGACTGGTTGATGCGGACATTTCCGAGGCCCAGTTCCTTGGCGCGCGCCTTCATGTAGTTGCGCAGCGGCTCGCCGCCGCGTTCCTTGCACGACCCGCGCTTGTGCCCCGCCGGGCGCTCGTTGACGCAGGCGAAGACATGCGCCTCGTAATACGGCTTCGGATCGTCCGGTCTGGCGGTCATCGCGGTTTCTCCCAATCGCTCATTTTCTGCCGGGATCCAGGGCGCCGGCCGCCACCTGGGACCAGAACCGCTGCAGCTGGTCGAGCCCCTGCATCGTCGCCGGCATCCAGGTCTTCATCATGTCGGCAGGATCCATCGCCTGCAGCCCCTGCACCATGCGCTGCTCGATCTCCTTCATCATCCGCTCCTGCAGCGGCTTGACGTCGGGCAGGCCGAAAAAGCTGCGTGCCTCTTCGGGGGTGCAGTCGATGTCGAGCTTGATCTTCATCGGGCGAACTCCGGCGGCGGCGATCGAGACACTAGTTCCAGCCGCGTCCGGCGTCGACTGCCGCGACGCCGTCGCTCAGACACCGAGATTGAAGGCGATCGAGATCCGCTCCCCGCCACCGCGATAGGGCCGTACCTGATGCAGGACCCAGGCGGGAAACATCACGAGGCGTCCAGCCTTCGGCGGAACCGTTTCGTTGGCCCCCAGGGACAGGCCGCCAGGCGTGGCGAAGGCGAGGTTCGGCGCATACATCGCGACGCCGGGTCCGCGCGGGTCCATGAATTCGAGCTCGCCGCCCAGCGACGGATCGCTGCCGATGCCGCCGTCGTCGACATAGTAGACTCCCGACCAGAAAGCACCGGGATGAGCGTGGAATTCGTTGGCATCGCCGCGGCGATTCACGTTCGCCCACATATTGGCCTTCCACGCGATGGCCACACGCCGCCCGGCGCGATCGGTGGTGAGCTGGTCGGCGACGCCGCGCGCGGCGTCGAGCAGCTGCGCGGCCGCGGCGCCGCCCCAGACCTCCATGTCCCAGGCGGACTGCCACCCGCCCAGATTGGAGTGCTGGGTGCCGGCGTCGCCGCGGCGCCTGGCGTCTATCGCCGCGCGAAGCGCCGCGTTCAGCCGCGCCGCCGCAGGCAGCTCGGTGACAGCGACCGGCGTCGCGAAGAGCGGCACCACCTCGATGCGCGGCGTCATGAACGGGCTCCGGTCTCAGTAGAGCCGCTTCTTGTCGAGGACGTTGCGCATCGCGTCGCGCCGTCCGTCGAGCCAGCAGCCCAGGTTGTGGAGGAAGATGTCGGTGATCTTGCGGTTCTCGCTCGGCGCCGTGCTCGCCGAATGCGGGCTGATCAGGACGTTGTCCATGTCCCAGAGCGGCGAGTCGGTCGCCAGCGGCTCGACTGTCGCGACGTCGAGCGCGGCGAAGCCGAGATGCCGGCGGCGCAGCGCGTCGATCATCGCGGCCTCGTCGACCACGAGGCCGCGCGCGATGTTGATCAGCGTCGCGCCCGGCTTCATCGCGGCGAGTGCCGCCGCGTCGATCATCCGCTCGGTCGCCGCGGTATGCGGCGTGCAGAGAACGACGGCGTCCGCGGCGGCGAGGACCTCGTGGAGCCGGTCCTGGCCGTGGACCGCGTCGAGCCCGAGCGCGGCGGCCCGCGCGGGCGAGGGATTGGCGAGCGTACCGATCGCGCGCATGCCGAAGGCCCGTGCGACGCGCGCGACCTGCGCCCCGATCGAGCCGGCGCCGATGATGGCGATGGTTCCGCCCGCGAGTTCGCCGCCACAATGGCGTTCCCATCGATGGTCGCGCTGGTCGCGCTGCAGCCGGGCCAGATCCTTGCTGCGCATGAGCAGCGCCAGGAAAACGAACTCGGTCAGCGCCTGGGCATGGACGCCACGCGCCGTGGTGACGACGAGGTCGCTGTCGGCGAGGCCCAGGCGGGCCACCATCTGTCCGACGCCCGCGCTGGTCGTCTGGACCCATCGGACCTGCGGTGCCTGGGCGATGCCTGCCACGCTCCCCGTCGCCGCGGCGGGAAAATCCCAGAGGATCGTGGCGCGGAGAAGCTCGGCCCGCCAGCGCGCCTCCTGCGCGGCGTCGCGCCGGAAATCGGCGCGGCCGTTGTGGTCGGCGACGTAGCGCAGCGGCGGATGCAGCTCGGGTAGATGCACCAACTCGACGCGTCCGCCGGCCGCGGCGCGGATGCGGTCGACCTGTTCGGTCTCGAGCGGCGAGCAGAAGAAGACGATTTCCCGGGCAATGGTCATCTGGGTGGCGGCTCCGTGCCGTGACGCGAGGCGCGCCAGACTCGGCGTTGCACGCGTCCGGCGCAAGCGGCTTGCCCCGCGCGCTCAGCCGCGGCGCCGACGCGCCAGCATGATGAAGATCGCATGATGAGCGACGAGCACCGTGCCGATCAGCGCCAGGGGCAGGTCGTAGCGACCGGTCG
>JBIKLI010000473.1:0-2805 GCA_044359885.1 Alphaproteobacteria bacterium
GCGCAGCTCCAGCAGCTCGAATCGGCGCTCAAGAGCGCGTTCGACATCAAGTTCGCCTTCAACCGGTGGACCCTGGGTGAGGAATTCTGCGTCCAGGGCCTGGGCATCGCGAAGGCCCAGCTGGACGACCCGTCCTTCGACCTGCTGTCCGCGCTCGGCTTCTCGAAGGCCGAGATCGAGACCGCGAACACCTATTGCTGCGGCTCGATGACGCTCGAAGGCGCGCCGCACCTGAAGCCGGAGCATCTGCCGGTCTTCGACTGCGCCAATCCCTGCGGCCGCAACGGCAAGCGCTTCCTTTCGGTCGACAGCCATATCCGGATGATGGCGGCGTCTCAGCCCTTCATTTCGGGTGCGATCTCCAAGACCATCAACATGCCCAACGCGGCGACCGTCGAGGCGTGCAAGCAGGCCTATCTGCTGTCGTGGCGCCTCGGCCTGAAGGCCAACGCGCTCTACCGCGACGGCTCGAAGCTTTCGCAGCCGCTGGCGGCCGTGTTCGGCGACGACGATGTCGCCGAGTCGGTCGAGGACATCGCCGCGGCCCCGGCCGCCGCCAAGGCGACCACCGTGGTCGAGCGCGTCGTCGAGCGGATCATCGAGAAGATCGCCGTCGCGGAGCGCATGCGCCTGCCCAACCGCCGCAAGGGCTATACCCAGAAGGCGAATGTCGGCGGCCACAAGGTGTACCTGCGGACCGGCGAGTACGAAGACGGCCGCATCGGCGAGATCTTCATCGACATGCACAAGGAGGGCGCCGCCTTCCGGTCGCTCATGAACAATTTCGCGATCGCCGTCTCGATCGGGCTGCAGTACGGCGTGCCGCTGGAGGAGTTCGTCGAGGCGTTCACCTTCACGCGCTTCGAGCCCAACGGCGTCGTCCAGGGCAACGACACGATCAAGAACGCCACATCGATCCTGGACTACGTGTTCCGCGAACTGGCGATCAGCTATCTCGGCCGCGACGACCTCGCCCATGTCCATACCGAGGATCTGGCGCCCGACACGACCGGCAAGGGGCCGGGCGATTCGACGCTGCCGGCCACGGGCACCGCCGCCGCCTCCTCGGCGCTCGACAGCCTGAAGCGGGTGGCATCGACCGGCTTCGTGCGCCAGCGCTTCCGGGTACTCGACAACGGATCGCGCGGCGCCAGCGCGCAGGACACGATGCGGGTCGGCGATGCGGCAACGGCCGAGGTCGCGACCGTGGACGGCGATGCAGATCGTCACCCGATCGGCTTCGCCATCGCGGCGGTGGATGCGGCGCAGACCGGTGCAGCGACGATGCTGGGCGCCGCGCCCGCGGCGGACCCGATCGCGAAGATCCGCGAGGCCCGCATCCTGGGCTTCACGGGGGATTCCTGCGGCGAATGCGGCTCGATGAAGATGGTCCGCAACGGCACCTGCGTGAAATGCGTCGATTGCGGCTCGACGACGGGGTGCAGCTGACCGCAGCGCGCGGCGACACCCTGCCGGCCGCGCGCCGGCTCCCCGGCCCCCGGCAGGCGCGTGCACGGGGCGCGGGGGGCCGATGACCTGGATCTGGATACCGATCACGCTCGGCGCGGCCGTCTTCCAGGTCGTACGCACGGCGCTGCAGAAGCACCTGAAGGGCAGGCTGTCGACCAACGGGGCCAACTACACGCGTTATGCCTTTGGCCTGCCCTTCGCCGTCGGCTATGCCATGCTGCTGAACCGTGCCGGAGGTCTCGAATGGCCCCGGCCGGACGCCGTGTTCTTCGCCTGGGTGATGCTGGGCGGCGTCGCCCAGATCGTGGCGACGTCGCTTCTGATCGAGGCGATGACGCGACGAAACTTCGCGGCCGGCATCGCCTATTCCAAGACCGAGATCGTCCAGGCCGCGATGTTCGAGGCGGTCTTCCTGGGCATCGCGGTGACGGCGGGCGGCGCCGCGGCGATCGCGCTCGCCACGCTCGGCGTCATGCTGATCTCGCTGGGGCGCAGCACCGCGCCGTGGCGCGACGTGCTGACCGGCTGGACGGACAGGGCGGCCCTGCTCGGCCTCGCCTCGGGCGGGATGTTCGCGGTGTCGGCCGTGTCGTTCCGGGCCGCGTCGGTGGGGCTCGGCGATCCCTCGTTCCTGATGAGCGCCGGCTACACGCTCGCCTGGGCGCAGACGCTGCAGACCGCGCTGCTGACGTTGTGGCTGGCGCTGCGCGAACCGGGCCAACTCGCGGCCGTCGTCCGCGCGTGGCGTCCGGCCGTGCTCGTCGGGCTGACCGGGACGCTGGGCTCGATCTTCTGGTTCACGGCCTTCACGATCCAGATCGCGGCCTATGTCCGGACGCTGGGCCTGGCCGAGCTGATCCTGACCTTCCTGATCGGCCGCCTGGCCTTCGGCGAACGCGCGTCGCGCTACGAGGTGCTCGGCGTGGGCGCGCTGGTCGCAGGGATCCTTCTGGTGCTGCACAGCCATTGAGAGCCGTGCCGGCCAGGCCGGCGGCTACGGGCTGCGTCTTCCCAGGCGGCGCATCGCCTCGAGGCTCTCCAGCATCACCGCCGCGTCGGCGCCGCGCAGCTTGACGATCCGCAGGCCCGTCGGCGGCTCGAACAGCTGCGGATCGATGGCCGCGATGCGGACGTCGTGGAAATTGATCAGCGTCCGGCCACGCCGGCCACGGCTTTCGCCCTCGCCGTCCAGCCGCGCGATCACGCCCTGATCGGTCACCCAGACGCGGCCGCTGAAGCCGCTGCCCGACCCGGCGCTGCGCTCCACCCAAACCCGTGTCGTGTCGAGCCCGTTGACGCGCTCGCGCCCTTCGCGCAGTTGAATGACGCCGCCCC
>JBIKLI010000474.1:0-2803 GCA_044359885.1 Alphaproteobacteria bacterium
TGGCGCGGGGCTTCAAGGCCTGCGCCCAGGCGCGCTGAGACGCCGGCGCGTCGCCCCATGACGGTTTCCGGCCCGCCGCGCCGTTCGCTCGAACTCGGCGCCTTCGTAGTCGGCCTCGCCTATGACTCGGGCGGCCGGATCCTGGCGCTGTCGACCGGCGCCGGAAAGGTCCTGTTCGTTTCGCCGGATCCGGACGACAAGGACTTGCCTGCAGAGATCGCCGTCCATGGCGGCGCCAGCCTCTGCTTCGCGCGCGGCGCCGGGCCGTCGTCGTTCCTGTCGGGGGGCGACGATGGACGTCTGGTGCGGGTCGATCACGGCGGCGCCGCGTCCGAGATCCTGCAGGTCAAGGGCAAGTGGATCGAGTCGGTGACCACGCATGCCGGGCGCGGTCTGGTCGCGGCCAGCGCCGGGCGCTTCGTCCAGCTGGCGACCGAAACCGGGATCCATGCGCTGGGACCGCATCCAAGCACCGTCGCCGATATCGGCTTCAGCCCGGACGGGTCCAGGCTGGCGGTCGCCCATTATGGCGGCGTCACCGTCCATCTGGTCGCGCGGCCTGGCGACAAGCCCCGCCAGCTGCCCTGGAAGGGCTCGCACCTGGCCGTGCGCTACAGCCCCAACGCCAAGTTCCTGGCCAGCGCGACGCAGGAGAACGCGTTGCATGTCTGGCGCCTCGCCTCGGGCGCCGACATGCAGATGCAGGGCTACGCGACCAAGGTCCGTTCGCTGGCCTGGACCGCGGACGGCAACTGGCTTCTGTCGGGAGGGGTCGAAATCTGCGTCTGCTGGGGCTTCGCCGGCAAGGGGCCCGAGGGCCAGCCGCCGCTGGAGCTGAGCCCGCCGGGGCAGCCCGCGGTGATCACCCGCGTGGCCGCCCATCCCGCAGCGCCGTTCGTCCTGCTCGGCTTCGCGGACGGCGCCGTCCAGATCGCCGACATCGCCAAGAAACGCGTCACGCCGCTCGCCGAGCCGACCGGTTCGCCGGTCTCCGCCCTCGACTGGTCCCCCGATGGCTGGCGCCTCGCCGCGGGTACGGAGGCGGGGACGTTGCGGCTTTTCGACCTCAAGCCGCGGTCCTGACCGGGCGGCGCCGCGACGCCGCCGCACCGCCCAGGACGCCGGCGAGCATCGCGAGGCTGGACGGCGCAGGGATGTCCATGCCGCCGGGTGCCGCCGGCGGCGTCTCCGGCCGCTGCTGCGAGGGCGGTTCTTCGCCAGGACCCGGGACTGCGGCGGCGAAGACGAAGGCAAGGTCGTCGAACGCCTCCTGCTGCGCGCGGACCTCGAACAGGGCGAGATCGAACGCCTCGGCCGGCGCGAGCGACAGCAGGTTGGCCGGCGCGGTGACGGCGTCGTCGAGCGCCTCGACATAGTCGACGATGCGGAACCTGTCTGCCGTGCCGGTCGCCGCGAGCGCGATCAGCCGGATGGAATGCGGCGTCTCCGGCATGTCGTCGGAGGTCAGCGCCAGCGAGCGCAGAGGCCGGTCGAAACGCATCAGCAGATCATTGTAGGCGCCGCCCTGCGCGGGGCCGGCGCCCTGCTGGCCGGAGATGGCCGATGCGTCGCGATAGATCCGCAGCCCGTCTGCGACCGGCGCCAGCGTCACGCTGGCGCCGGTCGCCACCGTCCCCGAAAGCCTCACGGTCCGGAAGACGACCCCTTGGCCGGCGAAGACGTCGCCGCCGATGTCGGCGGCGGCGCCGGCGATCGTCGGCGATTCGAAGTCGATGATGGCGGCCTCCGCGCGCGGCGCGGGCGGCAGGGCGAGGGCCGCGGCGAGAGTGAGCCCGGCGATCGCGATGGCGTGGAATGGCGGCATGGTCGTCTCCCCTGCGCAGGCGACCGCGGATGCGGGCCCGGAGGCGGAGTGTCGGCGGCGCGCCCCCCGCCGGCAAAGAAGCGGCCGAGGTAGCGCCGCGTTCCGTCGCGGCTACGCCGCGGGCTAAGCTGGACGAGGGATCAGCCGATCGCGCGGCGCACCGCGGCAGCGAGCGCGGCATCGTCCTCGGGCTGCAGCACCTGGGGGTCGACGGTCAGGACCCCGCGCGCGCAATACCGCTCCGAGATGTGGACCGGCGGATCGCCGCGCTGCAGCCGCGCGCTCAGTTCCAGCACGTCGCAGCCGGCGCCTGCGGGGTCGATCGCCAGTTCGAGCAGCGGGATGCGGCCGGTGACGCTTGCCGGAACGACGCGCGCGGCGAGGCCGCGCACGCCGTCGAGCGCGCGCGCCATCGCCTCCAGCCGGACCTGAAGCACCGCGTTGAGCGCCGCATCGTCGGCGCCGACGAAGCGCTCGAGCGCGACCAGCAGGCCGACGATCTCCTCCTTGCCGGCCTTGAAGCCGCGGCCGATCCCGTGATGCGGCACGCCGGTCAGTCTGGCGCGGTCGATCAGGTCCGGCGGCGACCAGGTCTCGGGCGAGACATCCATGTCGATCTGCTGCACCAGCGCCGCGCCGACCAGATCGCGGCGCCCGGCCAGGATTCCCGAGGCCTGGGGCCCGCCGATCGCCTTGCCGCCCGAGAAGGCGACGAGGTCGGCGCCCAGTTCGAGGAAGCGGCGCAGATTCGATTTCGGCGGCAACTGCGCCGCGGCGTCGACGATCACGGGGATCGCGTGACGGCGACAGACCTCCGCGACCAGGGGAAGGTCGCGTACGCTGTCCGGGTCGGCCGAGAAGGCGAAGGCGGCGGTGCGCGGCGTGATCGCGGCTTCGATCTCCCAGGCCTCGATGCCGCGCACGCCCGCGCCCGTGCCGCGATCGTTGTGGCCGATGTCCACGAGCCGCGCACCGGCG
>JBIKLI010000146.1:0-10201 GCA_044359885.1 Alphaproteobacteria bacterium
GCCGTCGCGGGCGCCGCGGCAGGACCGCAAGAAGGGATGAGACCGGACGCTCCGGCAGGGACAGGACGTCGGCCAGACCCGCGATCGCCGCCTCGAGATCCTCGTTCCCATGCCGCGCCCAGCGCGCAATCGCCGGCAGGTCGACCTGGGCATCGCCACCGTCCTGCGCCGCCCGGAAGACGCGGAGCAGTGCCTCTGCCGGCACCATCTTCGGGGCCGCCCGCGGCGTCGCGCTGTCGGCGGGGGCTGCCCCGGTCGCTGGGGATGCGCGTCGCGCAGGCAGAGCCGCGGCAGGCCTTTCGGCGCGGGCCTGCCAGCGGGCCTTGGCGCGCTCCAGTGCCGGCGCACGCAGCCGCACCAGCGCCGCGACGGCGGCCGGATCCAGGGGGACTCGCGCGCCGTAGAGACGGTCGAAGGCCGCCAGCGATGCCGCTTGGTCCGTCGGAAACAGCGCGAAGGACAGCCGCGGACCACCGAGCAGCGTCGCGATCCTGCGGTCACGGCGCGCGAGGACGACCAGCAGCGGCACCGTCCATGGCGGCACGACCTGCAGCAGGCTCCTGAAATAGCGCTCGGCCGGCACGTCCAGCTGGCGCGCATCCTCCGCGAACAGCGCGAAGACGCCGCGGCCCCAGTCGCGCAACGCCACGCGCGCACGCGCCTCGACGCCGGGGCTGCACCAGGCGAAACGTGCCAGCCGCAGACGCAGCAGCGGATAGGCGCGCGAGAGCCAGTCGGCGCGCGCGATCAGCGTCGCGTCGGGCGCCGTCTGCGGCGCTGCCTTCCAGGGCGGCGGCAGCGGGTTCTTGCGGCGCTTCATGGCCGCAGCCCCTGGGGTGTCGTCGGCCCTGGCCACCGAAGGACAGCGCCCGGACCCCGAGAAGGGCCGGAAGCGGTGCTGTCGAGCCTCCGCGGACACGCGCAGCGGGTCGGGGCGGGGCGAAGAAGCACCGCTTCCGGACCGCCTCGGGCGTCCTGGAACAGGTCTGCGCACCCCCGGCGAAACGCCGGATGCAACCTGGCCAAGGGCCGACGACGACGGAGATCCATGCACGAAACGCACGCGGCGGCAAGCATGTGGGGCCGCGGCGACGCGCCGGATCGAATCGGGACCCGAAAGAACCATCCGCTCCGCGCCGGCGCCTGGCGCCTCGTGGGCAGCATTTCCAGTTCGGATCGAGTAGACAAAGAACACCCTCCGGTACAGGAGGGTCGACGCCCGTTCGGTTGCTCCATGCGGAGCCGCATCCCCTTTCGGGAAACCACCTTGCCCGGGAAGGCAGGTTGGTCTGGGCGTCGACCCAGTCTCGATGTACCGAAGGATGTAAGTCAGACTGGATAGAAAATCAAGTGCCGGAAACTGGAAAATGACGTCCAAAAAGAACGGGCGGATCCTGCGATCCGCCCGCCATGTCCGGTGTGGTCGCGCGTCGCGCGATCAGTGGATGCCGGCCCAGATCCGCCGCTTCACGGCGTAGAGCAGTCCCGCGAAGACGATCAGGAACAGCATGACCTTGATGCCCAGCGCCTTGCGGGCCTCGAGATTGGGCTCGGAGGCCCAGGCGAGAAAGGTCGTCACGTCCCGCGCCATCTGCGAGACCGTGGCCTTGGTTCCATCGCCGTAGACGACCCGATCGTCGGACAACGGAGCGCCCATCGCGATCTGGAAGCCGGGGAACCAGGCGTTGTAGTGCATGCCGTCGCCCAGAGCGAAACCGGCCGGCGGGTCAGCGTAGCCGGTGAGCAACGCATAGAGATAGTCGGCGCCGTTGTGACGGGCGTCGACGATCAGCGAGAGATCGACGGGGTAGGCGCCGTTGTTCGCGGCCCGCGCCGCCTTCTCGTTGGCGAAGGGCCTCTTGAAGCGGTCCGCGGGCCGTGCCGGACGCTCGAACATCTCGCCATTGTCGTTCGGCCCGTCGATCACCGTGTACTCCGCGGCGATCGCCTTCACCTCGGCCTCGGTGTAGCCCAGTCCGATCAGAGGTTCGTGCGACGCCCCCGTACCGCCGCCGAGGTCGCGGTAGCGGATCTGGTTCATGGCGTGGCAGGCCGCGCAGACTTCCTTGTAGACCTGGAAGCCGCGCTGCAGCGCCGCGCGGTCATAGGTACCGAAGAGTCCCTGCCACGACCAGGATTGCGCCGGCGGCTTGGGCGCTTCCGCCGCCCCGGCAGGCGCGGCGAGTCCGAGCGCCAGCGCGCCGGCGATCACGAGGTCCCGCATGCGGAGCATCACGCCTTCTCCATCGGCTTGGCGGCCGCACCCGCGGCGATGCGTCCACCGCCGAGCACGGGCTGGCTGATCGAGACCGGCAGCGGACGGGGACGTTCGAACCATCCCAGCAACGGCAGGATCGCGACGAAGTGGAAGAAATACCAGAAGGTGCAGAACTGGCCGATGAGCAGCAGCGGGACGCCGGCGATGGTGGCGTCGGCCGACTGGCCCCCGACCCAGCCCAGGATCAGGCACACCGCGACGAAGATCCAGAAGAAGATCTTGAACACCGGGCGGAACCGGCCCGAGCGCACGCGGCTGGTGTCGAGCCAGGGCAGCAGGAACAGGATCAGGATCGAGCCGAACATCGCCAGCACGCCGCCCAGCTTGGCGTCGATGAACAGGATGTCGAACGTGACCGAACGCAGGATCGCGTAGAAGGGCAGAAAGTACCATTCTGGGACGATATGCGCGGGCGTCACCATCGGGTTGGCCGGGATGTAGTTGTCCGGGTGACCCAGCATGTTCGGCGCGAAGAAGACGAAGAACGCGAAGAAGATCAGGAACACGGCGACGCCGAACGCGTCCTTGATCGTGTAGTACGGATGGAACGGGATCGTGTCCTGGGGGCCGCGCGTGTCGATGCCGAGCGGGTTGTTCGACCCGTGGACATGCAGGGCCCAGATGTGGAGGACGACCACGCCCGCGATCACGAAGGGCAGCAGATAGTGGAGCGCGAAGAACCGGTTCAGCGTCGCGTTGTCGACCGAGAAGCCGCCCCAGAGCAGCGTCACGATCTTGTCGCCGACCAGCGGGATCGCCGAGAACAGGTTCGTGATCACGGTGGCGCCCCAGAAGCTCATCTGGCCCCAGGGCAGCACGTAGCCCATGAAGGCCGTCGCCATCATCAGCAGCAGGATGACGATCCCGAGCCACCAGAGGATCTCGCGCGGCGGCTTGTAGGAACCGAAGTAGAGACCCCGCAGGATGTGGATGAACACCACGATGAAGAACATCGAGGCGCCGTTCATGTGGATGTAGCGGATCAGCCAGCCGTAATTCACGTCGCGCATGATGCGCTCGACGGAGTTGAAGGCGTGGTCGACATGCGGCGTGTAGTTCATCGCCAGGAACACGCCGGACAGGATCATCACCACCAGCATGAACCCGGCGAGCGAGCCGAAATTCCAGAAGTAGTTGAGGTTCCGCGGCGTGGGATATTGCGAACCGAGGCTGTGGTCGAGGAAGGAAAAGATCGGCAAGCGGTGCTCGATCCACTTGACCGTCGGGTTGTTGAAGAACGCGTTGTCCTTGGCCATGGCCGTCGCCTCAACCGATCCGGATGGTGGTGTCGTTGACGAAGGTGAAGTCGGGGACTTCCAGGTTCTTGGGCGCCGGCCCCCGGCGGATGCGCCCGGACGTGTCGTAATGCGAACCGTGGCAGGGGCAGAACCAGCCGCCGTAATCGCCCTTCGACTCGCCCGTCTTCTGCCCGAGCGGCACGCATCCCAGATGCGTGCAGACGCCGAGCACGACCAGCCATTGGTCCTTGCCGGTCTTCACGCGCCTCTGGTCGGGTTGCGGATCCGGCAGGGCCGTCACCGCGACCTCGCGTGCCGCCTGGATCTGCTCGGGCGTGCGATGATCGACGAAGACCGGCTTGCCGCGCCAGGTGACCGTGATGCGCTGCCCGGCCTGGATCGGTTTCAGGTCGACCTCGGTCGACGCCAGCGCCAGCACGTCGGCGGCGGGGTTCATCGAATGGATGAACGGCCAGAGCGTGGCGCCGATGCCGACCGCGCCGAAGCCGCCGGCCACCAGATAAAGGAAATCCCGGCGCTTGGCCTCGCCGTGATGCCCGCCTTGGGGGGATGCCGATGAACTCGCCATTCGCTTCCTCGTCGCCTCGGGACCAGGGAGCGTCCCCGGTCTGTCCAGAACCTGCACGACGGACCCCGCCGCGCTATGCGCGGAGCGTCGCCTTGCCGGAAGAATCACGCGGCGCAGTCTTGCGTCGCGGGCAGGAAAATCGATCCCAAAATCCGCCCTTCAAGCGCCCTTGCGACATCCTGCCGCAGGCACCGCGACAAACGGCAGCGACCGAACTCCGACCCCGCGCAGCGCTATAATCGATGGATCGCGCATTGCCAAGCCTTGCGCTGGCCGCCATACCGCTTCCCACGATATTCGCCGCGCATGCGTCTCGCTCTCTTCGAACCCGACATCCCGCAGAACACCGGCGCGATCCTGCGCCTCGCCGCCTGCCTCGGCGCCGGGGTCGACGTCATCGAGCCGTGCGGGTTCGTATGGAGCGATCGCCATCTGCGCCGCGCCGGAATGGACTACATCGATCAGGTTCGCCTTGTCAGGCATCCCTCGTGGCGCGCGTTTCTGGCCGCGCGCGGACCGCAGGCGGGGCGGCTCGTGCTGCTGACCACCGCGCCGGGATCGGCCGGGCTGTGGTCCTTCCGCTTCGAGCCTGACGACACGCTGATCCTGGGGCGCGAATCCGCGGGCGTCACCGACGCCGTGCGCGACGCCGCGCAGGCGGCCGTGCGTATCCCGATGCGGCCGGGCGCGCGATCCCTCAACGTCGCGCTGGCCGCGGCGCTGGCGATCGGCGAAGCTCTGCGCCAGACCGACAACCTTCCGGGATCCGAGCCGTGACAGATGCCACCCCCGAAGAACGCCGCGCCCAGGCGCAGGCATGGTTCGAAAGCCTGCGCGACAGGATCTGCGCGGCCTTCGAGCGGATAGAGGACGAACTTGCCGGCGGCCCGCATGCCGGGCTCGCGCCCGGCCGCTTCGAACGCAAGGCCTGGACGCGCGAGGGCGGCGGCGGCGGCGTGATGGGCACCATGCGCGGCAGGGTCTTCGAGAAGGTCGGGGTCAACGTCTCGACGGTCTGGGGCGAATTCAGCCCCGAATTCCGCAAGCAGGTGCCCGGTGCGGCCGAAGACCCGCGCTTCTGGGCTTCGGGAATCAGCCTGGTCGCCCATATGCGCTCGCCCCTGGTCCCTGCGGTGCACATGAACACGCGCCATATCGTGACCACGCGCGGCTGGTTCGGCGGCGGCACCGACCTCAATCCGACCACCGCGCCGATCGACGAGGATACCGGCCACTTCCACGCGGTGCTCAAGGCGGCGTGCGACCGCCACGGCGGCGACTACTACGCGCGCTTCAGCGAATGGTGCGAACGCTACTTCTTCATCCCGCATCGCGGCGAGGCGCGCGGGGTCGGGGGGATCTTCTACGACACGCTCGACACCGGCTCCTGGGACGCCGATTTCGCCTTCACCCGTGACGTCGGCCTCGCCTTCCTCGATGCCTACCTGCCGATCGTCCGCCGCCGCATGCATCTGCCATGGACCGATGCCGACCGCGCCACCCAGCTGGTCCGCCGCGGGCGCTATGCCGAGTTCAACCTGGTCTACGACCGCGGCACGAAATTCGGGCTGATGACCGGCGGCAACCCCGAAGCGATCCTCATGAGCCTGCCGCCGGTGGCGACCTGGCCATGAGTTCGTCCAGCCGCGCGAGGCACGAGGCGCGGTCGGGGGCGAAGTCGCGCGCCATCCACCATGTCTCGACCTCGTCCAGCAGCCTGCCCAGGGCCGGCCCCGGGGCCATGCCCCGGGCCAGGATGTCGGCCCCGGCGAGCGGAAAGGCCGGCGCATGCCAGGAACCGATCTCGGCCAGCGCCGACGCCGTGGCGGCATGGTCCGCCCCGCCGCGCGCCGCGGCCAGAAGGACCTGGTCGCGCGCCGCCGCCGGACCGTCGCGATAGAGCGCGGCACGCAGCATCGCCCGGCCGGGAAACGGTGCCCCGGTCGTGGCGGCAAGCAGCCGCGCGCGCTGGGCGCGCGACAGCCGCAGCCGGTCGGCCAGGCGCGCGGCCTGCGCCGCGCCGCCCGCGGCCGGCATCAGGCTTGCGAGCCGCCGCCAGGGATCGCGGTCGTCGGCCGGCTCGAGCGCGATCAGCGCCGCGAGCGTGCCGGTCGCGACCGGCCCGTGCAGCAGCGGCGCGAACAACCCGTCCTCGGCCATCGCCGACGCGCTGGGCACGGGATCGGGCGCGGCGAGCAGCTTGACCAGTTCGTCGCGGATGCGTTCTCCCGACAGCCGCGCCAGCAGCGCGGCGGCGGCACGGCAGGCGGCACGCTCGGCCACCCCGGGCGCGCCGCGACCGTAATGCGCGTGGAAGCGCCAGAAGCGCAGCAGCCGGAGATGGTCCTCGGCGATCCGCGTGGCCGGATCGCCGACGAATCGCACGCGGCCCGCGGCGAGGTCGGCGCAGCCCCCGAAATAGTCATGGATGCGGCCATCCGCCCCGGCCGACATGGCGTTCATCGTGAAGTCGCGCCGCGCCGCGTCGGCGCGCCAGTCGCCGGTGAAGGCGACACGCGCATGACGGCCGTCGGTCTCGACGTCGTGGCGCAGCGTCGTGACCTCGAAGCGCCGCGAGCCGGCCAGCGCAGTGACGGTACCGTGCGCGATGCCCGTCGGCAGCCCGCGCAGACCCGCCGCCGCCAGCTTGCGCATCACGGCCTCGGGCGGGTCCGGCGTCGCCAGATCGATGTCGACCACCTTTCGGCCGAGCAGCGCGTCGCGCACGCAGCCGCCGACGAAGCGGATCTCGGTGCCGCCCGCGGCCAGCGCCGTCAGCACCTGCCGCGTCTCGGGCGCCGAGAGCCATTCCGGATCGGGCACATGCCCGGACGGCGCTTCCATCACCGCCGCGGCGCCGGATCGACATGACCGGGGACGACCCGGCCGTCGATCACCCGGGGCGGGACATAGGTCCCCCCGGCCTCGCCGAGGCTTCGGCTCAATCCCAGCGTCAGGGCGACCCCGGCCACCAGCGCGATGCCGATGCCGCCCAGCCAGATCCAGGGCGCGTCGCGCCAGGACGGCGCCGCAGGGTCTGCATCGCCCGCCTCGACCGCGGGCCGGCGCCCCTGCTGCCAGGCCAGCCAGAACGCGTAAAGGATGGTCGGCGCCAGCAGCGGCAGCAGGAACTCGATCAGCAACCGGATCATGGCGACCCCAGCAGCACGTCGGAGAGATTGACGAGCATGCCCGCCGTCGCGCCCCAGATGAAATAGCCGCCGTAGGGAATGGCCCAGAAATCCCGTGGCGCGCCGTCGACGTCGCGCGACCGGCGCTCGCGGTTGCGCGGGTCGATCACGAATTCGAGCGGCACCTGGAAGATCTCCTCGACCTCGAACGGATCGGCGCGCAGCGCGAAGGGCGGCGTCACCAGACCCACCACCGGTGTCACCTGATAGCCGGTGCGGATCAGATAGGTATCGAGGCGGCCGACGATCTCGACCCTGTCCGGATGCAGGCCGATCTCCTCCTCGGTCTCGCGCAGCGCGCAGGCCGCGGCGTCGGCGTCGCCGGGCTCCAGTCGTCCGCCCGGAAAGCTGATCTGCCCCGCATGCGCCAGAAGATGCGGTGTCCGGCGGGTCAGCAGCACCGCCAGTCCATCGGTGCCGTCGACGACCGGCACCAGGACCGCTGCCGGCACCAGCGGGCCGGCCGGACGCAACGCCGGATCGAGGTCGTGGTCGCCGCGCAACCCGCCGGCGCGGCGCGGCGCCGTGCCAGGGCCGCGCGCGCCGGGCGCTGCGGAGGCGGCAGCGATGCGTGCGCGCAGCGCGGCGGCGGACGGTCGCAGGACGGTCTCGGGGGTCATGTTCCCATCCTACCCCGGCGGCTCCAGGGAAAAGAAAATTCCGGCGCTGCCCACGCCAAGTCGGGCCCGGCCGTCGATCTCGGCTTCGAAAGCGAGGTCGACCAGCTGGTAGAACACGCTGCGGGAGATCCGCGCCTCGAGGCCCGGACGGACCACCAGATAGGGCGCCGGCGCCTCGACGGTGCCGCGCATCACGATCGGGTGCGCGGCATCCGCCCGGACCTCGTCGTCGAGATTGGTCGTGAAGCGCAGTTCCTGGTCCGCGCCTGTCCCGGTGGCCGCGCAGAGCACCGCGACGAAGGGGGCGTCGTCGACCTCGATCCGGCCGCTTTCGTAGGGCGTCGTCAGCCAGAAGGATCCGTCGGCGCGGCGCTCGAGAACCCGCGCGAAGAGCCGGACCAGCGGTTTGCGACCGATCGGAGAGCCGTGGTACAGCCAAGTCCCGTCGCGCGCGATGCGAATCGGAAAGACGCCGCATACCGGCGCCATCGCGGGCAGGGCCGGCGCGCGCGGATCGGCTTCGATCCGGCCGGCGGAGTTGATCGGCGGAGACTCGGTCATAGGTCTTTCGTCCTGTCGCCGACGCTGCGGCGCTTGCCACCCATGGAGATTCGCGTGACGGCCCAGGAAAGCAAGATCGCTCCCGCAATCGCCCCGCTCGAGGATCCGGCTCGCATCGTCGCCGAGGTCGAGGCGCTGGGCGCGCGTCTGGCCGAGATCCGCGCGCGCATCGCGCGGGTCATCTTCGGCCAGACCGACGTCGTCGAGAGCGGGCTCGTCGCGCTGCTCGCCGGCGGCCATGCGTTGCTGATCGGCGTCCCGGGCCTTGCCAAGACGCGGCTGGTCGAGACCCTGGGCACGGTGATGGGTCTTGACGACAAGCGCGTGCAATGCACCCCCGACCTGATGCCGGCCGACATCATCGGCTCGGAGATCCTGGAGGAAGGCGAAGGCGGGCGGCGCCATTTCCGGTTCCTGCGCGGCCCGGTCTTCAGCCAGTTGCTCATGGCCGACGAGATCAACCGCGCCAGCCCGCGGACCCAGTCGGCGCTGCTGCAGGCCATGCAGGAGCGCCGGGTGTCGGTCGGCGGCACCTACCATGCACTGCCCGAGCCCTTCCACGTGCTGGCGACCCAGAACCCGATCGAGCAGGAAGGCACCTATCCGCTGCCCGAGGCCCAGCTCGACCGCTTCCTGCTGCAGATCGACGTCGGCTATCCGGATCTCGACTCGGAGCGGCGCATGCTGATCGCGACCACCGGCGTCGCCGAAGAGCAGGCGACACAGGCGATGACCGCCGCCGAGCTGATCGCCGCCCAGCGCCTGATCCGCCGCATCCCGGTCGGTGGCAGCGTCGTCGAAGCCATCCTCGCGATGGTGCGCGCCGGCCGGCCGGAGACCTCCGACGTCGAAGCGGTGCAGCGCCATGTCGTCTGGGGCCCGGGCCCGCGCGCCAGCCAGGCGCTGATGCTGGCCTGTCGCGCCCGCGCGGTGCTCGGCGGTCGGCTGGCGCCCTCGGTCGACGACGTCGCCGCGCTCGCCAGACCCGTCCTGCGCCACCGCATGGCGATCAGCTTCGCGGCGCGCGCCGACGGCCTGACGGTCGACGGCGTGATCGGCAAGCTGGCCGAGCGACTCGGCTGAACGGCGCCGGCGCGCCCACGCCCATGGACGCCACCGGCCCCGACGACACCCGCCTGCCGCCGCAGCGGCGCCAGGCCCTGGCGGAGGCCGCGGCCAGCCGCCTGCCGGCGCTGCAGATCGCCGCCGAGCGCGTGGCGATGACGGTCCTGCAAGGCGTGCATGGGCGGCGACGGGTCGGCCAGGGCGAGGCGTTCTGGCAGTTCCGCCGCTACGAGCCGGGCGACCCGCTGATCCGCATCGACTGGCGGCAGAGCGCCAAGCGGCCGCAGATCTTCGTTCGCGAGACCGAATGGGAGGCGGCGCAGAGCGCCTGGCTTTGGCGCGACGCCTCGCCGTCGATGGACTGGCGCTCGGGCGACGGGCTGCCCACCAAGCGGGCGCGCGCCGACCTGCTGCTGCTGGCGCTGGCGGCGCTGCTGATGCGCGGGGGCGAGCGCGTCGCCCTGCTCGGCACGGGCATGCGCCCGATCTCCGGGCGCGCGGCGCTGGGGCGCATCGCCGAGCGGCTCGGCGACGGCGCAGCCGTGGGCGACGGGCTGCCGCCCGCGGTGGCGCTGCCGCGCCACGCCGCGGCGATCCTGATCGGCGATTTCCTGGCGCCGCTGGAGGAGACCGACCGGCGCCTGCGGACACTCGCGGCA
>JBIKLI010000475.1:0-2779 GCA_044359885.1 Alphaproteobacteria bacterium
CGCGCGTTGACTATTTCTCGAACATCGTCGTGCGCGCCGACTCGCCGTACAACCTGCCGGCGGATCTCAAGGGCCAGAAACTGGGGCTGGGTGCGATCGGCTCGACGTCCCGCCATCTCGGTCCGATCCAGATCCTTGCCGATCAGGGCATGACCCCGCGCGCGGATCTCCAGATCACGCATCTGTCCACGAATGTCCTGCTCGAGGCGGTCAAGCGCGGCGACGTCGCCGCGGGCGGGATGAACAACACCGACTTCCAGCGGTTGCGCGACCGCAATCCGGACATGGCATTCCGCGTCATCGCCCGCGGCCGGGACCTGCCGATGGATCTGATCCTGGCCGGCCCGCATGTCGCCGCCCGCGTCGTCGACGCCCTGCGCACGGCGTTCCGGGATCACGGCACCAAGCTCACCCAGGCCATCCTGTCGGGCGGCGACGAGAACCAGAAGTTCAAGGGCATGCACTGGATCACCACGATCCGCGACGAGGACTTCAACTATGTCCGGCGCATGTACGCCACCATCGGCCAGCCGCAGTTCTCGGAATTCGTCGGCGATTGACGTGGATGCCGACGCGGCGATCGTCGCCACGCGCGATCTGAGCAAGGACCTTGGTGGACGACGTGTCGTCGACGCCGTCGACCTGCGCGTCACGCCGGGCTCCTGCGTGGCGCTGATCGGCGCCAATGGCGCGGGCAAGTCGACGCTGCTGCGGATGCTGGTGCGGCTGGTCGAGCCGGATTCCGGTTCGATCGCCATCCACGGATCAGATATCCGAGCCGCGGGCGGAGCAAGGCTGCGCGACCTTCGGCGGCGCACGGGTTTCATCTTCCAGCAACACAATCTGGTCGGACGCGCAAGCGTCCTGACGAATGTCGTCCATGGCGCGATGGGCCGCGTCCCGTGGTGGCGGGCCGCGTCGCATCGTGTCGCACCCGCGGATGTACGGATCGAAGCGATGGGCTGCCTCGCGCGGGTAGGCCTGGCGCAATTCGCGACCCAGCGCGCCGATCGCCTGTCGGGAGGACAATCGCAACGGGTCGCGATCGCGCGCGCTCTTATGCAGCGCCCGGGATTGCTGCTGGCAGACGAACCGGCGGCGAGCCTCGATCCCGCCGCGGGCGAGGAAGTCATGCGCATCTTCCGCGATCTGGTCGACCGGGAGGGCCTGACCGTGATCTTCACGTCGCATCATATTGGCCATGCGCGCGCCTATGCAGGCAGGGTCGTCGGATTGCGCGCCGGGCGGGTCGTGCTGGACGCGCCGACCACATGTCTCGATGGCGATGCCGTGGATGCGCTCTATGCCTGAGAACGCGAAGATGGCGGGCACGCCCGAACGATTCGGCCGCATTCCCCCGCTTGGCTTCGTGCTCGTCGTGGCCGCCGCGACGTTCCTGATCGCCGCGTTTCGCGCGACCGAGGTGTCGCTCGGCGAATTGCTGCGGGGCGGACCGCAGGCGTTGCGCATCTTCGGCGAGATGTTCCCGCCCAGCCTCGACCGGATCCAGCCGGTGCTGACCTCGCTTCTCCAGACGTTCCAGATGGCCGTCGCGGGTACGGCCATCGGGTGCGCGCTCAGCCTGCCTTTGGCCGTTCTGGCGACGCGCCATCTTAGCCCGCACCCGGTCTTCTACCATGCTGTGCGGGTTGTCATCGCGATCTGCCGGACCGTGCCCGACCTCGTCTGGGCGCTGCTCTTCGTCGCCATCGTCGGGCTCGGACCGTTCGCAGGCGTGCTCGCGATCGCGGTCGACAAGATCGGTTTCTGCGGGCGCTTCTTCGCCGAGGCGATGGAAGAGGCGGATCGCCGGCCGCAGGAAGCGCTGCGCGCCCTCGGGGCGACTCGACCCGCCATCATCGTCGGGGCGGTGATACCCGCGGCGACGCCAGGTCTGATCAACGCCACCCTGTTCGCGCTCGAGAAGGCGACGCGGTCGTCGGTGGTTCTCGGGCTGGTCGGTGCCGGCGGCATCGGCATCGAGTTGCAGGTGTCGATGGACATGTTCCGGTATGACGAGGCAGCGACCATCATCCTCGCCATCCTGGCGCTGGTGATCGCCGTCGAACAGGCCAGCGCTTCACTGCGCCGGCGCGCGATGTAGTCACCCGGCCTGCAAGACAGTCGGGTCGGCGATCGGATCTATCGGAAGCCAATTGCGGACAGTTCAACGGTTCGTCATCGCATTGAACCGTGGCTGCAACCAAAGCGGCTTAGGAGTTTTCACTGTTTTTCCTCGATGAAAGGTCCGTCATGCTTGCCGCACTGGCCGCACTCGCGGTTTCCGTCGCCGTCTCCCTGCCTCTGCCTGCCCTTGCAACCACGCCGGTCGGCGCGCCCGATTTCAATGTCCAGTCGGCAGTCGACCTCAGGACCCTGACACCGGAGAATTTCCGGGAGAAGCTTCTGCCGACGGCACGGCAGGCCGGGCCGATCGTATTCTACGATTTCACGGAGAGCTTCACGCCGCTTTTCACGCAGCATGTCATTCCGCGCTTCGAACGCGCGACGGGGCTGCGCGTGCAGTACCGGCAGGTGAACGGGGAGCAGGCCGTACAGCAGCTGATCGCGGCACGTCGGGCCAACCAGCCATCGCCAGCCGACGCGTTCTTCATGCCGAACGGGCAGGTACGGCTCGCCGTCGAAAGCGGTATTGTCGCCAACCTGCCCCTGCACACGATGCTGCCGGCAGCCCCGGATCTGGATCCAGGGCCCTCGACGGTCGCCCGCGGCTACCGCCATGGCGGCGTGGTCGTTCCGTTCCACCGCAATCAGACTG
>JBIKLI010000476.1:0-2775 GCA_044359885.1 Alphaproteobacteria bacterium
GTTTGACATGCGAGCCGGGATGGCGCTGCGAAATAACGATCCAGCGTGGTTTTCTGCGCCACAGCAGCTTCGTCACATCACGCTCCAGCGTCCCTTGCCATGCGCGGAGAAGTCGGCCTGCACGAGCAACACGAAGTGGCAAGCCAGACGCATGCCGGCGTAAGGCGACTGCACGCCTTGGCCGCCCGCGGCCGGATGCCGAGCATCGGCCCATGCCTCGCCGGCCGCGGCTCGTGCTTCCCGGCGTGCCGATCCATCTCGTGCAGCGCGGCGTCGATCGCCAAGCCTGCTTCTTCGACGATGCCGACCGGTGCGCCTATCTCGACGATCTCGCGGAGATCGCCGCCGATGTCGGCTGCGCGATTCACGCCTACGTCCTGATGACCAACCACGTCCACCTTCTGCTGACGCCGGCCAGCGCCGAGGGGCCCGCGCGGCTGATGAATCGCCTTGGCCGCCGCTATGTCCGGCGGATCAACGATCTCCATCGGCGAACCGGAACGCTGTGGGAGGGCCGGTTCCGGTCGTGCGTCACCGGCAGCGAAGCATATGTGCTTGCCTGCTATCGCTACATCGAGCTGAACCCCGTCCGCGCCGGGATCGTCCCCGATCCCCGCGACTACCCCTGGTCCAGCCATCGCGGCAACCTCGGCGGTGCCCCGGCAGGGATCCTGACCTCGCAGGAAAGCTATCTGGCCCTCGGCCCGGAACGGGAGTCGCGCGGCGTTGCCTATGCCGCCCTGTTCGAGGGTGGGCTCGCGACCGAGACCGTCGACGAGATCCGGCGCGTGACCGCGACGAACGCGCCATTCGCGACCCGCCGGTTCCAGGCGCAGATCGAGGCCATGCTCGGGCGGCGCGTCGCGCCGCTGCCGAAGGGGCGGCCGAGGAGGAGCCAGGGGGCGTGATCGTTGGGAAAAGTCACGCCGGGAAATAACGATCCAGCGTGGTTTTCTGGGCCACAGCAGCTTTCGCCACCTCACGCTCCAGCGTCCCTGGCCACGCGTGGAGAACCCGGTCTGCATCAGCAACGCGAAGTGGCAAGCCAGACGCATGTCGGCGTAAGGCGAGTGCACGCCTTGGCCGCCCGCGGCCGGATGCCGAGCATCGGCGGATGCCTCGCCGGCCGCGGCTCGTGCTTCCCGGCGTGCCGATCCATCTCGTGCAGCGCGGCGTCGATCGCCAGGCCTGCTTCTTCGATGATGCTGATCGGCACGTCTATCTCGACGATCTCGCGGAGATCGCCGCCGATGTCGGCTGCGCGATCCACGCCTACTTCCTGATGACCAACCACGTCTACCTCCTGCTGACGCCGGCCAGCGCCGTGGGCCCGCGCGGCTGATGAATCGTCTCGGCCGCCGCCATGTCCGGCGGATCAACGATCTCCATCGGCGAACCGGAACGCTGTGGGAGGGCCGGTTCCGGTCGTGCATCACCGGCAGCGAGGCATATGTGCTTGCCTGCCATCGCTACATCGAGCTACGCAAAAACCACGCTGGATCGTCATTCCCCGCACGGCCAGCTACCCGGTTCCGGCAAGGAGTCGATCGATCACGTAGCTGGCCTGGCGCTGCCGCAACACTCTCGCCTCGCGTTGCTCCGCCTCATCACCCTCCCCCAGCTCGAACTTGGCCACCGAGACCGGTCCATCCTTGCGATAGCCCTCGGTGGCTCCGTCGTCGGCGAAGCGTCGCCGAAGGATGTCCAGCGCCTCTCGAACGACGGCCGCGTGCTTGCCCGCAAGCGCCAGGCCGAAGGCCGCAACGACGGCGTCTGGCCCGTCCGGCGCGTGCTCGATGCAGTAGATCAAGTCGTGGGCATCCTTGCGTGCGAAGCGCTGGTCGAACGCGAATGCCTTCAGGCACGTGAAGCTGACGATATCGGCGTGCTTGACGCGCTCGGTCGCCATCCCGTTTTCGCCGAGCAGCTCGGCGCGGATCTCGGCGACCTGGTACAGGTCGAAGACGATCGACGAGTGGGGAATGTTGAGCGCCGAGATCGTGCCTTCCGTCGGCAGCGGCTGCACCCGGCCTCCGGTGATCCGCGGCGCGTCGGCCAGCAGTTCCAGCACCATCAGTGCGCCGTGCTCGGTCCGGGTCTGCCAACGCCAGGAGAGCCTGGCCCCTTGCTCGTTCTCGGCCCTCTCGAACCCCATGCGCTTCAGGTTCTCTTCGAGCGTGTGGTACGCCTCGGTGTTGGCCAGGATCTGCAGGTCGATGACGATGTCGACGTCCAGCGTGCCGGCGTGCGCGGGGACGACCGGCGGGCGAGCGGGGACGAGATACCGCGGCGTCAAACCGCCGACCAGATAGACCGAGTCCTTCCACGGTCCCAGTCCCCGCAGCAACGTCACCAGCACCCGCTCGCAGTCGAGCGTGTGCCGGTCGCTGTACCGGTCGAAGGTTGCGGGCTTGGCCATCAGAAGCCGATCCTTTCTCGACGCAGGTGTTCGGCCATCTCCTTGGCTCGACCCTCGCTGCGGAGGAGGTCGAGGTACACCTGAACCGGACTGGCCAGCCAGACCCCGCCGACCCGCTCGCGAAAGAGCAGGTCACCGTCTGATTTCGCTTCGATGACGGCGAGATTCGCGCCCTCGCTGACGACGCGTGCACCCAGGTCCGCGATCGCGGCATCGCCCCCCGACCCCGCCAGCAGTCGGCATCGAACCTGCGATACCGACGACAGGAACGGCGCGTAGCGCTGCGCGGCGGCCTCAAAGCTGACGGCGTAGTCGACGCCATGCGCCTCGCAAACCTGACCGAGGCGCTCGATCAG
>JBIKLI010000147.1:0-10109 GCA_044359885.1 Alphaproteobacteria bacterium
GTATCTCGCCGTCCCGGCCCAGGATCGGATCGATCTTGCCTGCCTTCGCCTGCGCGGTCAGGTCGGTGCAGAACTGGTCCAGCGGGCCGCCGCCGCGCGGGGCCTCGCCACCCGCGGCCGCGGTCGAGCCCGGCGGCGGGGTGACCGCCGCCTGACCGGATTCCTCGCTGTCCTTGGCCACGGCGTCCAGGTTCTTGCGCACCGGATCGATCGGCAGCGCGAAGAGCGTCGGCGCGCTCTCCCTGGCGGCCCGCGCGAGCGTCTCGTCGGACAGCAGCGCCGCGACCAGATGGCCGCTGCGGATACGGCCCTGATTGCCCTCGAGGCTTGCGATCAGCCACGCCTCGCGCATCCAGCTCACCAGGTCGACCGCCAGCCCCGGTGGCCGCGCGTTGCCCGAGCGCATGCGATCGAGCGCACGGGTCAGTTCGGCGAGCACCTTGCCGGCATCGATCCCCGCGCGGCGCAGCAGCACCGCCGCGTCGGAGCCGTTCGCCTCGACAAGCTTGACGAGGAAATGCTCGATCTCGACGTTGTAGTGGGTCCGCGAGACGGTGAGCCCAAGCGCCGCCTCGAACTGCCGGCGAGCGACGTCGGTGAGGCGCGCGATCAGGGATTTGAGGTCGATGGCAACCATGTCGTGGGCGTCTCCCGGATGCGAGGGCACTTGACCCCGTGACATTAGGGGCTTGTCGCACGGCGCAGCAACTGCAAACGCGGCCGCTGCACGACCGACTCCATAGCATCGCGGCCGGCGATGCGCCTCTGCCGTTCGGATGACGCCGGCGAATAATCCTCGGCCCGGCCGAGGGTTCCGGCTGGCGCCGGCTGCCGGGATAGGCCTAAATTCCTTGAGCTTTCCGCCCGGATCCGGTCGGCGGCGGCAATCAACGGGGAAACGGCATGGCCTCCTGGAACGAAGGATACGTCGTCGACGCGCCCTACACGACCGAGTTCTTCGCGGAGATCTCGCCGGGCTGGATCGCGACCACGGCGACGCTGCTCGGCTATCGCGCGCCGGACCTGTCCCGGCCCTTCCGCTGGGCCGAACTCGGCTGCGGCAATGGCCTTTCGCCGAGCATCTTCGCCGCGACCAACCCGTTGGGCGAGTTCCACGGTTTCGACTTCAACCCCGACCATGTCGCCAGCGCCCGGCACCTTGCCGACAAGGCGAACTTGTCCAATGTCCATTTTCACGAGATGTCCTTCGGCGAAGTGGCGGAGGCCGAGGACGGACGTTTCCCGAAATTCGACTTCATCGTCGCGCACGGGATCTGGAGCTGGGTGGCGCCGGCCGTACGTGGCCACATGGTGTCGATCATGCGCCGCCACCTCGCCCCCGGCGGCTTCGTGTATCTGAGCTACAACTGTCTCGCCGGCTGGGCGGCCCTCATGCCGCTGCAGCGCTTCCTGCTCGAATGGGCGCGTGCCAACCCCGGAGGCTCCGTCGAGCGGGCGCGCGACGCGATCGCCTTCGCGCGTGAATTGTCCAAGACCGATGCCGCCTTCTTCGCCGCCAACCCGACCATCGCGGCGCGCCTCGAACGCACCCAGGGCCTCGATCCGCGCTACCTGTCCCACGAATATCTCAACGGGCACTGGTCGCCGGCGACGTTCAGCGAGGTTGCCGACACGCTCGACGAGGCCAAGCTCGGCTTCGTGGGCAGCGCGACGCTGATCGAGAACATCGATGCCATCAGCCAGCCCCCTGGCGCCCTCAAGATGCTGCAGGGCGTCTCCAATCCCCGGCTGCGCGAGACCCTGCGCGACCTGTCGGCGGCGCGCTCCTTCCGGCGCGATCTCTATCGCCGCGGCGTCGAGCGCCTGCCCGCCGGCGAGCATCGCGACGCTCTGGACGCCATCGTCCTGGTCGGAACCGGCCGCGCGGTGGAAGGCGAGATCAAGGTTCCGACCGGCACCGGCCAGTTCGGGCTGCATCCGGACCTGCTGGCGCAGATCCGCGGCCGTCTGGAGCAGGGGCCGATGCCGTTCGAGGAACTGCGCCGCCTGCCCGCTCTTGCCGTGCAACCGCTGCCCGAAGCTCTCCAGGCCCTCGCCTTCCTGATGAGCGCCGGGCTTGCCCATCCCGTCCCCTCCGCCACGCCCTCCGCCGCCGCCATCGCCGCATCCAAGGCGCTCAACGCGGCGATCGGCGGTCAGAACGCGCGCGGCTGGGCCATGTCGACGCTCGCCGCCCCCGCCATCGGTACCGGGCTGCGCGTCGACGTCCCCGAGACGATGACGCTCGCCGAACGCCTGGCGGGACAGGATGGCGCCGAAGCGATCGCCGAACGGCTCGTCTTCCATCTCGCCCGCAGCGGCCGCAGCGTCGTCAAGTCCGGCGCCCCGATCACCGACCCGGACGCCGCGCGGGCCGAGATGGTCGCAACGGTGTCCCGCATGCTGGCCGAGCGCGGCGATGTCTGGCGTCGGCTCGGCATGCTCCCGTAGCGCGGGATCGTCGGAGGTGGAGCCGCCGCAAACGTGACCCCAGCCGCTTCGACGAAATTCCCGTCCGCGCGCAGCCGAATTCCCTCGATCCCGGCGAACATGTCGCCGCCGCCTGCGAAGCCCGAAGAACGCGCCGATCGACGGCGTCTGCGTCAAGGCAGATCTGGAACAAGGCCCCGCTCCCGAACCCGGGCGTGACGACGTCCTCGCCTTGGGCAGTCTCGCCGCCCGCAAGAGCACCGAGTTCCACGCCGCGATCGAAGGTCCGCAGCCAAACCTGCGGCACATCCCGGCATGCCCCTCCGACGTCATCCCCGTCGAGATGGTCTTCGCCAGGCTGAAGGCCCTCCTCAGCAAGGCAGCGGGGCGCCGCGCCGACGCATGCCGGCGCCGTGTCGGTGCACGCGGCTCTGCTGCGGGCGTCTTTCTCGGTCCGTTCGGCGCGTCGGCCGCTGGAGCAGATCGGCGAGTGGGCTGTCCAGAGGTCGCGCTACATGACCCTGGAAACCATCGCCGATCTGCGCGACGACGACGTTGTCGGGTTGCCCGTCGTGGCAGCCTCATCCGAGCCGAAACCGGGCCGGAACATGCATCAAGGTCGACCGGCGTCGTTTCGAGCCGGGCATCGCCAGCCGCGTCGAGGCGCCGTGTCGCGGCCGGACCATCGCCGGCGCCGCCGGCGCGGTCTCCTGCGCCGACATCGCGCTGGCGATCCAGGACCATCTCTTGCGGCTCGACGCGCTTCGCCAAACGAGAGAGCTCATGTCGCGCGAACTGCGTCGCACGACGCCGGGAGCCCTGTCGACCACGCCCGCGTCGACGCCGATCGAGGCCGGGCTCTGCCGCATGGGTCCTTGCAGTTCCTGGGGACGAAGGATCGCGCCAGCCGGGGCAGCCCCGACCTGAAATGTTTTGTCACGATCCCGCGCGGCAGCGTCGCGCGAAACGGCGCAAGGAGGTCTTGCACAGGAGCCCCCCCATGCCCATGCCCGCCCTCCCCATCCCGCGCGCCGTGCGCGCGGCGCTCGCGGCGCTCGCGACGCTCTTCGCCACAGGCATCTCGGGCGCGCATGAAGGCCACGACCACGGCGCACCTCCGGAGCCCGTCGCCGCGGCGCTTCCGCGCGCGGAGGCGCATGGCGACGTCTTCGAGGTGGTGGCGATCCTCCAACCGGGCGGCGCCCTCGTCCTGACGCTCGACCGTTACCGCGACAACGTTCCGCTCGATGGCGCCATCGCGCTCGGGATCGATGGCCAGGAGATCGCCGTGGAACGCCAGGGGATCGGGCTGTTCGTCGCCAGGCACCCGCTGCTCGAGCGGGCAGGCCGTCGCGACCTTGTCTTCACGGTCTCGGCCGGAGACGAAATGGATCTCCTGGCCGCCACGCTGGAGATCCCGGCGCCGCCGGCCGCGCCCACCGCGGCGCATGGCTGGCGCGCGCTGCTTGATGGCGGCGCGACGCAAGGCGGCATCGCGCTCGCCCTGCTCGTGGTCGGCGCCCTGCTCGGGCGCGCGACCGTCCGCCGGCCGCTGCCGCCGATGGTCGAGGAGCCTGGCGGGCCCCCGGTCACGCGCGCCGGCCTTGCGGTCGCCATCGCACTCCTCGCCGGCACCGCGGATGCGCAGCAGTTTCCGTTCGTCGGCGAGGCCCCGCGCCGGATGCAGGACGGCGCGATCTTCGTCCCGAAGCCGTCCCAGCGCCTCCTCGGGATACGTACCGTGATCACGGAGGATGGCGAGGCCGCCGCCACTCTGCGCATGGTCGGCACGCTCGTGCCCGACCCGAACGCATCGGGGCGGGTACAGGCAAGCCAGAAAGGACGCCTGGAGCCGGGAGATAGGGGCTTCCCGGTCCTTGGCCAGCGCGTCGAGCGCGGCGACGTGCTCGCCCATGTCACGCCGGCCTACAGCGCGGCCGAGCGCGGCAGCCTGATCCAGAATGCCGCCGAACTGGACGCGCTTGTCTCCATCCTCGAAGCCCGCGTGCGACGGCTTACCTCGCTGCGCGGCACGGTCGCGGAGCGCGAGATCTCCGACGCGCGCGCGGAGCTCGAGGGCGCGCGGCAGCGGCGGACCGCGATCCAGCCCGCGCTCTTCGGCCGCGAGGCGCTCGTCGCGCCTGTCTCCGGCATCGTCTCGACCGTGCGGGGCGCGGTCGGCCAGATCGTCGAAAGCACCGCGACGATCGTCGAGATCGTCGATCCCGGAAGGCTCTGGGTGGAAGCCCTCGCCTTCGAGCGCGCCGCGCTCGCGGACATCGTCGCCGCTAGCGCCACGCTCCCCGACGGGCGGGTCCTCGACCTCGGCTTCGTCGGCCGCGGCCTGACCGCGCGCCAGCAGGCCGTGCCGGTCAACTTCCGCGTCGCGGCGCCACCTCATGACGCGCCGATCGGCACCTCGGTCCTGGTGACGGTTCGCACCGCGCGCACCGTTCGCGGGATCGTGCTTCCCGCGGACGCCGTGGTGCGCGGCGCGGAAGGGCCGCCGGTGGTCTACGAACATGCGGCCGCGGAACGCTTCGTCCCGCGCCAGGTGCGCGCGCAGCCGCTCGACGGTGCGCGCGTCGTCGTGACGGCGGGCCTGGAGGCTGGCCGCCGCGTCGTGGTCCACGGCGCCGCGCTGGTCGCGCAGGTCCGCTGAGGCGAGCGCGCGCCCATGCTGTTCAACGCCATCGTCGGCTTCTCGCTGCGCAACCGGCTCTTCGTGCTCGCGTTTGCCATGCTCGCGAGCCTCTATGGCCTGTTCGCGCTCTCGCGGATGCCGGTGGACGTGTTCCCGGACCTCAACAAGCCCACCGTCACGCTGATGACCGAGGCTGAGGGTTTCGCGCCCGAGGAGATCGAGCAACTCGTGACGTTCCCGATCGAGACGTCGGTCAACGGCCTTCCCGGCGTGACCCGGGTCCGCTCCGTGTCCACTGTCGGGTTATCGATCGTCTATGTCGAGTTCGACTGGAACGTCGACATCTGGCGCGCGCGCCAGCAGGTGGGCGAGCGGCTCGGCCAGGTCCAGCAGCAGCTCCCCGCGCGGGTGATGCCGTCGATGGCGCCGGTCTCGTCGATCATGGGCGAGATCATGCTGGTCGCAATGACCGCGCCTTCGGGCGGCGCCATCGGGCCGATGGAGCTGCGCGACCTCGCCGACTGGACCATGCGCCCTCGCCTGCTGACGATTCCCGGCGTCTCCCAGGTCACGCCGATCGGGGGCGAGGTGCGCCAGTTCCGGGTCATGCCGGACCTCGAGCGGCTCCATGCGCTCGACCTCGCGAGCGACCAACTCGTGGCTGCGTTGCGCCAGTTCGGCGCGAACGCGGGCGGCGGCTATGTCGATCAGGCCGGACGGGAGTTCCTCATCCGGAACATCGGGCGCTCCACCTCGCTCGAGGACCTGCGCAACGCCACCGTCGGCTTCCGCGACGGCCAGTCGATCGTCCTCCAGCAGGTGGCTCGCGTCGAACACGGTGCCCGGTTCAAGCGCGGGGCTGCCGGGGTCGACGGCCAGGAGGCCGTCATCCTCGCCATCGCGAAGCAGCCGGGCGCCGACACGATCAGGCTGACCCGCGCGGTGGAGGTCGCGCTCGCGGAGCTCCAGGCCGGGATGCCCCGGGGCGTCGTCGCCGACCGGGTGAAATTCCGGCAGGCCGACTTCATCGCGCGCTCGATCGAGAACCTGACGCAGGTGCTCGCCGAGGCCTTCGTCGTCGTGGCCCTCGTCCTGCTCGCCTTCCTCCTGAACGCGCGAACGACCTTCATCTCGCTCCTCGCCATACCGCTGTCGATCCTCGTGACCGTCATCGTCTTCTCGGCCTTCGGACTGTCGATCAACACGATGACGCTGGGCGGCCTCGCGATCGCGGTCGGGGAACTGGTCGACGACGCGGTCGTGGACGTCGAGAACATCCTGCGTCGCCTCAAGGAGAACGCGGCGCGCGCAACCCCGGAGCCGGTCGCGCGCATCGTCGCCGCCGCGAGTTCGGAGGTGCGCTCCGGCATCGTCTACGCGACGATGGTGGTCGTGCTCGTCTTCCTGCCGCTCTTCGCACTCGGCGGCATCGAGGGACGGCTCTTCGCGCCGCTCGGCATCGCCTACATCGTCTCGATCCTGTGCTCCCTGCTCGTTGCGGTGACGGTCACGCCCGCGCTCAGCGCGTGGCTGCTTCCCGGCATGCGCCGCATGCGCGCAGGCGACGGCGCGATGGTACGGCTCCTCAAGGCCGGGCAGGAAAAGCTGCTGCGGCGGGCTTTCGCGCACAGGTCGCTCGCGATCGGGACGTCCTTCGCCGCCGTCGTCGTCGCCGCCGCGAGCGTGCCCTTCCTGCCTCGCGCCTTCCTGCCGCCGTTCAACGAAGGGACGCTGGTCGTCAACCTGACCTACCAGCCGGGCATCTCGCTCGCGGAATCCGCCTCCCTCGGACGCGTCGCCGAGCGGCTGCTGATGGCGATCCCCGAGGTCAAGGGCGTCGGGCGCCGCACCGGGCGCGCCGAACTCGACGAACATGCCGAGGGTGTCCATTCCTCCGAGCTGGACATCGATCTGCGCGACGTCGGGCGGCCACGCGCCGCGGTCCTCGCGGAGATCCGCGCCCGGCTTGCGGCGCTTCCGGCCGCGGTCAACATCGGGCAGCCGATCGGCCACAGGCTGGACCACATGCTTTCGGGCGTGCGCGCGCAGATCGCGCTGAAGATCCACGGCGACGACCTCGACACGCTGCGCACGCTCGGCGAGACCCTGCGCGGTCGGCTCGCGGCCAACGTCCCGGGCCTCGCGGACCTGCAGCTCGAGCGGCTGGTGCGCATCCCCCAGCTGCGGATCGCCGTGGATCACGAGCGCGCCGCGCTCTACGGGGTCCCTGCGGCCGCGCTGACCGAGGCGCTCCAGACGCTGACGGGTGGGACGGTCGTGAGCCAGATCCTCGACGGCGCGCGACGCTTCGATGTTGTGCTGCGCCTCGCGGACGAGGATCGCACGACGGCGCGGCTGGCGGAGGCGCTCGTGCCCACGCCCCACGGGCGCGTGCCGCTTGGCCTGCTGGCACGCGTCGAGGAAGGCGACGGACCGAACCAGATCCTGCGCGAGGGCGCGCGGCGGCGCATCGTCGTCCTCGCCAATGCGGCGCCCGGGGCCGACATGGCGAGGGTTGTCGCCGGCATCCGCGCCGAGATCGGGGGCATGCGCCTCCCTCCCGGGTATTCGGCGACCCTCGAGGGCACGTTCCAGGCCCAGGAGGACGCGATGCGAATGATCGCCGTACTCGCCGCGATCTCGCTCTGCCTCGTCTTCGTCGTGCTGTACTCCCGCTACCGGTCGGTCATGCTCGCGGCGATCGTGATGGCGAGCATACCCCTCTCGCTCGTCGGCGCCGTCGCGGCGATCTGGATCTCCGGCCAGCTGCTTTCCGTCGCGACGCTGGTCGGCTTCGTCACGCTCGCGGGCATAGCGGCGCGCAACGGCATCCTCAAGGTCAGCCACTACCTCAACCTCGCACTCCACGAAGGCGAGCGCTGGGGCCTGGCGCTCGTCCTGCGCGGGTCGTCGGAGAGGCTGACGCCCGTCCTGATGACGGCGCTATCCGCGGGCCTCGCGCTCGTGCCGCTTGCCATCGGCGCCGACGCGCCGGGCAAGGAGATCCTGCACCCCGTCGCGATCACGATCCTGGGCGGGCTCGTCAGCGCCACGCTTCTGGACACGCTCGTGACGCCTATCCTGTTCCACCGCTTCGGCCGCCCCGCGCTGGAGCGCCTGCGCGCCGACACGGTCGAACGCCGTGCTGGCGGCGTGGCCGTCCCCGAGACATTCTGAACCCAGGAGCCACCCCATGTTCGCAAGGCGTACCCTGCTCGCGGCCCTCATCGCCTCCGTCCCGGCGATCGCGCCGGCTCATGGCCCGTCGCGCGGCCCCAATGGCGGCCAGATGCAGGACATCGGAAGCTACCATGGCGAGCTGCTGGCACAGGACGGCCGCCTGACCTTCTTCCTCTACGACGCCGACGACCGCCCCCTGCCCGCCGCCGGCGTGTCCGCGACGGCCATCGTGCTCGCGGCCGGCCGACAGCAGACGCTCTCCTTCGCGCCGCGCGCCGATGGCAGGGCGCTGGTCGCCACGGGCGAATTCAGGGCCGAGCCGTCGCTGCGCGTCGTCGTGCAGCTGGTGCCCGCCGCCGGCCGACCCCGGGTGCAGGCGCGCTACGCCCCGGTCGAGGCCGCCCGGTGACCGAGGGCGCCGAGCGCCGCCTGCTCGACCCGCAGGCGCATGTCCTCGTCGTCGAGGACGACGGCGAGATGCGCAGCCTCGTCGCGCGGCTGCTGCGCGATGCGTCGATGCTCGTGTCCACCGCGCGGGACGGCCGCGAGATGTGGGACGTGCTCGAGCGTCCCTCCGGCCCGCCCGACCTGGTCCTGCTCGACGTGATGCTGCCGGGCGCCACGGGCCTGGACCTCCTGCGCCGGCTGCGCGAGCGCTCGCGCATCCCCGTCCTCATGCTCACGGCGCGCGGCGAGGAGCTGGACCGCGTGCTCGGTCTCGAGCTGGGCGCCGACGACTACGTCGCGAAGCCCTTTGCGCCGCGCGAGCTCGTCGCGCGCGTGCGCGCCCTGCTGCGCCGCGCCGCTCCCGCCGGCGCGCAGCCAGATCCGCGCTCGCGCCGCCTGTCCTTCGCGGGATGGACGCTCGACACCGCGCGCCGCGAGCTGACCTCGCCCGACGGCGCCGCCGTCGACCTTTCCGGCGCCGAATACGACCTGCTCCTCGCGTTCCTCGGGCATCCGCAGCGCATCCTGTCGCGCGAGCAGCTGCTCGAGGTCGGCAAACGCCGGGTCGGGGCTGATCCTTTCGACCGGACGATCGACGTCCAGGTGAGCCGCCTGCGCCGGAAGATCGAGCCGGAACCCGACAGCCCCGCGCTGATAAAGACCGTGCGCGGCGCGGGCTACATGCTCGTCGCCGACGTCTCGCGCGCATGACGCAGCCCTGGCCCGCGAGCCTCGCCGGTCGCGTCACGCTGCTGATGCTTGGCGGCCTCATGCTGCTGCATGTCGGGAGCATGTGGGTGCACGAACGCGCGCTGCGCGGCTCCGAGGAGGGTGCGAGGATCGAGCGCCTCGCGGACCAGGTGGCGGCTGCGCGCGCGACCGTCGCGCCGCTGCCCGAGAGCGAGCGCGACCGCGCCGCGCACGCGATCTCTCGACCGGGCCTGGAGATCCACTGGGACCGCATCGCGCCGCTGCCCGAGGCGCCGCCTCCCGAGCCGCTGTCGAGGGCTGCGGCACGGCTCGGCGACGGCGCACGCCTCGGCTGGGACCCGAAGGCCGAGCCGGGGCATCGGCTGCTCGGCGCGGCGCCAACGGCGGGTGGCGGCTGGATCGTCTTCTCTGGCCCGTGGCTCGATGGCGCGAGCAGAGGGCTCGACCACGGCGCGATCTCGTCGATGGCGGCCATGGCGCTGGGCATCGCGCTTGTCTCCATCCTGATCGTCCGGTGGATCACCGGGCCGCTCAGGCGCCTCGCCGGCGCCGCCGACCGCATCGGCCGCGATCCCGCACCACGACCGGTCCCGATGGAGGGTCCAGACGAGGTCCGCCACGCCGCGGCAGCGTTCAACGCGATGCAGGAGCGCATAGCGCACCTTGTCGAGGACCGGACGGAGGCGCTTGCGGCGAT
>JBIKLI010000148.1:0-10105 GCA_044359885.1 Alphaproteobacteria bacterium
TGCATCGGCCCCCACCTTTCCGACCACGAGGGCGCGAGGAAAGCGCGGCGGGACGGGGCGGGGCGAGGATGCGAAAGAGGAGGCGGCTGCGGCCGCCGAACTAGCCCGGGCGGGTTAAGCCTGGCCGGCCCCGCTCAACCCCGCATCGCCTTGGCCATCTCGTAGAGCCGGCGGCGCAGGCGAACGTCGCCGATGCTGTAATACGCGCGGACCAGTTCCATGGTCTCGCGCCGCAGCAGCCGGCGATCGGGGTCGGTGGCTTCCTGCTCGCCGGCCACGACCGCGGGGGTGGCGCTGGCGGCGGCCGCGCTCTCGCTCATCTCCTCGAAGAACCAGGACACGGGCACGCCCAGCGTCCGGCTGGCCTGATAGAGACGCGAGGCGGAGATCCGGTTCATCCCGCGCTCGTATTTCTGCACCTGCTGGAAGGTGATGTTCAGCGCCGCGGCCAGTTGCTCCTGGCTCATGCCGATCAGCGTCCGGCGCAGCCGGATGCGCATCCCGACATGGATGTCGACCGGATCGGGCTTGCCGTCCGGCAACTTGCCGCGTCTGCGGGAGACTATACTAGTATTCGCGTCGGTCATCGCCTGCCTTCCCCGATTCAATTTAAGCGTTGCTGCGCCCGGCGCAACCCATCCTGGCGATACGGATGCGTATTTCGTGACTACCGCGACCGCCCCCAGGGCGGTAGACAGGCCGGACACGCAATCACGGGATCCTGGCCCCGTCGCATGAGCCGCCTCGCCTCCTTGCTGGCCGCTGCCCTGCTCGGCGCCTGCGCCGCCGGACCGCCGCCCGCCCCGGCGCCACCGGCCGCCACCCCGGCGGGACCCTCCTGCGCCGCCGCCCTCGCCCGCGCCGGGGCGGTCTTCGAGGCGCTGCCCGACCGGACCGGTCCGGGCGATTGCTCCCTGCGCGACGCCGTGCGAATGACCCGCAGCCATGTGGCGCTCGACCAGCCGCTGCAGGTCACCTGCGCCACCGCCGAGCATCTGCTGCGCTTCGAGCGCGACGTCGTCCAGCCGGCGGCGCTGCGCATGCTGGGCACGCCGCTGGTGCGGATCCGGCATTTCGGCGGCTATGCCTGCCGCCTGCGCAACGGCGATCCCCGCGGCATCCGCTCCGAACACGCGGTCGGGCAGGCGATCGACATCGCCGGCTTCGACCTCGCCGACGGCACCCAGATCACCGTGGCACGTCATTGGGGCGATCCTGGCCCGCGCGGCATCTTCCTGCGCCTGGTGGCGCGCGAAGCGTGCTCGGTGTTCCATCTGGTGCTGACGCCGCGCAGCGACGCGCTGCACCGCAGCCATCTTCACCTGGACATCGGGCGCTGGCGACGATGCGATGCCTGAAGCGGCACCACAAGCCGGTCAGCCGCGCCCGTTGACCGCGATCCGCCGCTCGATCGCGTCCCAGATCCGGCCCGCCAGATCGACGCCGTCGTAGCGCCCGATCTCCTGGATGCCGGTCGGCGAGGTGACGTTGATTTCGGTCAGGTAGTCGCCGATGACGTCGATGCCGACGAAGATCAGGCCGCGCGCCCGAAGTTCGGGACCCAGACGTTCGCAGATCTCGTGTTCCCGGCGCGTCAGCGTCGTCCTGGCGGCGGTGCCGCCGACATGAAGGTTGGCGCGCGCCTCGCCCGCCGCCGGCACGCGCAGCAGGCCGCCGCCGATCTCGCCGTCGATCAGGATGATGCGCTTGTCGCCCGCCCGCACCTCGGGCAGGTAGCGCTGGACGATCACCGGCTCGCGCGACCGCTGGGTGAACATCTCCAGCAGCGCGTTGAGGTTCTCGTCCTCGGGCCCGACATGGAACACGCCCGCGCCGCCGTTGCCGAACAGCGGCTTGACGATGATGTCGCGATGTTCGCGCCGGAACGCAGCGATCTCCGATGGATCGGAGGCGATCAGCGTCGGCGGCATGAGATCGGGGAAATGCGTGACGAAGAGCTTCTCCGGCGCGTTGCGCACCTGGGCCGGATCGTTGACCACCAGCGTGCGCGGATGCACGTGCTCCAGCAGATGCGTGGCGGTGATGTACGCCATGTCGAAGGGCGGATCCTGGCGCATCAGCACGACATCCATCGTCGCGAGATCGATGGTCTGCGCCGGCCCGAGCGACGCATGGTCGCCGCGTACGCGGCGCACCGACAGCGGCCGCGCCCGCGCCGTCAGGCGGCCGTCGCGGAAGGAGAGATGTGCGACCAGATAATGCCACAGCCGGTGGCCGCGCCTCTGCGCCGCCTCCGCGAGCGCGAATGTCGAATCGGCGTCGATGTTGACGCTTTCGATCGGATCCATCTGGATGGCGACGGCGAGGCTCATGACGGACGACGACCTGGGCGGAGGAGGGGGGCGGCGGCGCTCAGTTGAGGCGCGAAGCGAGCCGCGCGCGCATCGCCGCGATACGTTGCCGCGCCGGCGCGCTGCCGGCAAGCGCCATGGCGGCGTCGAGGCATTCGAGCGCGCCGCGCAGGCTGCCCTCGGCCTCGTGCAGAGCCGCAGCGTCCTCCCACAGCGCGGGGACCGACGGCGCCACCGCCAGCATGCGGCGCATCACGCCGAGGGCGCGGCCGGGCTCGCCGCCCTGCTGCAGACGGATGCGGATGTTGTTCTGCAGGCGAAGCAGCACGGCGCGATCGTCCAGTTCGCCGATCCCCGCGGCGCGCAGGCCGGCCGCGCGGCGCCGTGCGGACAGTTCGGCACCGTCGAGCGCCCGGCCGCCGTCGAAGGCGTCGATCGTCCAGGCCCCGTCCTCGGCCTCCAGCCGCAGCAGGAAATGCGCGGGCATGTTGAGGCCGACGCAGCGCCAGCCCCGCGCGCGCGCCGCGTGCATCCACAGGATCGACAGCGCCACCGGCAGCCCGCGGCGGCGATCGATCACGCGCGCCAGATCGGCATTCGCGAGGTCGTCATAGGTCTCGCTGTCGCCACGATAGCCATGCTCGCCCGCCAGCAACCCGGCGAGCAGATCCGGCGGCGCGGCGCCGTCGAGCGCGCGCGCGCCCCGCGCCAGCGCATCGAGATGCGCGCGGTAGGGCGCAAGATCCAGGCCGCTGCGGTCGAGCGCCGCGCAGGCCAGCGCCGCCTCGGCGATGTCGATCACCGGACCCGGCACGCCGGCCAGCATCCGCAGCCGCGCGAGCGGATCGCCGGGCATGTCCGGGACGCCGACCGTCATGGCCCGCCGGCGCGTCAGCCCGGCGCCGGGCGGAAGCGACGCGGATCGTCCCTGAGCAGGACGTGGTTCACGACCCGCTTCACCCCGCCGATGTTGCGCGCCAGCTGGAGCACGCGGCCAAGCTCCGTCTCGTCCTGCGCCACGCCGAGCAGATAGATCGTCCCGTTGTAGGACTCGACGCTGTAATTGAGCGAGCTGACCCCGCGTTCGAGCAGCATCCGGGCCTCGAGCTCGCGCACGATCCGGCTGTCGGTCCAGTAGGTGCGCAGGCCGCCGGTGTTGCCGACCTCGACCTCGTTGATGACTTCGCGCACGCCGGAGGCCTTCCAGGCGAGCTGGATCGCGTCGGCGCGCATGTCTGCCGTCGCGAGCTCGCCCGAGACCAGGACGCGTCCCTCCTGGACCTGCAGGTTCAGGTCGCGCATCAGCGCCTGGCCATTGCGATCCTTGAACCACATGTCGTTGATCTGGGCGCGGATGGACAGATCCTCCGCCGCGCCCTTGACCCCCCGGTCCTGCATCGCGGTGGCGGCACCGACCGCCGCGGTCCCGCCGATCACGGCAGTCTCGACGCAGCCGGCCAGCACCAGCGCGGCGAGCGCAGCAGGGACGCGGAGCAGGGCGCGCGCGGCGCGCGGGGCAGGAACGAAGCGCATGGCCTGGCCTTCCTCGGGTCGGAAATCGCGCCGCATCGGATGCCGGCGCGGCATGGCGTCATCATGGCGCGCGCGCGCGCCACCGCAAGCCCTACGCATCGTCGCGCCAGGCGTCGGGAACATGCCGCGGCAGCAGCCCGCCGACGAGGACCGCGTCGAAGCGCGCGGCATGGTCGGCGAAAGCCGGGCGGGCCGCCATGAAGGCGCGCGCCGCGCGGGCGATTCTGGCGCGCTGGCGCCGGCGCAGCGATTCGGCGGCGGCAGCGACATCGGCCCGCGCCTTCACCTCGACGAAGATCAGCAGCCGGCCACGCCGGGCGACGATGTCGATCTCCCCCGCCGGCAACCGCAGGCGGCGGGCCAGGATCGAGAAACCCTTGAGCCGCAGCATCCACGCTGCCAGCGACTCGGCGCGACGGCCGCGCGCGGCAGCCGCATGTGCCGCCCGGTTCACGCCGGCCGGTCGCGGCCAAGCGCCAGGGCCCGGGCATAGACCGCGCGGCGGTTGGCGCCGGTGGCGCCGGCGACGGCGGCGACGGCGTCGCGCAGGCTCATTGTCGCCAGCGCCGACCGCAGCTGCGCATCCAGCGACTCGGCCGCCTCGGCCATCTCGGCCGGCGCGGCCTCGACGGGCGGCGCGACCACGACCACGATCTCGCCGCGCAAGGCGGCGCCGGCCGCGAGCGCCGCGGCGAGTTCGCCCAGCGTCCCCGCCCGCACCTCCTCGAACATCTTGGTCAGCTCGCGCGCCACCACCGCCTCGCGCCCGTGGCCGAGCACCGCCGCCATGTCGGCCAGCGCCGCGGCCAGGCGCTGGGGTGATTCGAGCAGGATCAGCGTCGCCGGCACCGTCGCCAGCGACGCCAGCGACGCCCGCCGCGCGGGCGTGCGCGCGGGCAGGAAGCCCGCGAAGAGGAACCGGTCGCTCGGCAGGCCCGACAGCGCCAGCGCCGCCAGCGGCGCCGAGGCCCCGGGCACGACGCCGACCCTCAGCCCCCGCTGCCGCGCCGCGCGCACCAGCTTGAACCCGGGATCGGCGATCACCGGCATGCCGGCGTCGCTGATCAGCGCCACCACCTCGCCGCCGGCGATCGCGCTCAGCAGCCGCTCGCGTGCCGCCTCGCCGGCATGGTCGTCGTAGCGCTCCAGCCGGGGCGCCGGGATCGCCAGGGCGGAGAGCAGCCGGCGGGCGACGCGGGTGTCCTCGGCGGCGATCCGGTCGGCGGCGCGCAGCGTCGCGCAGCCCCGCGCCGTCATGTCGCCGAGATTTCCGATCGGGGTCGCGACAAGATACAACCCGGGGGGCAATTTACTCGGCGCCGGGGCGCCGATAGTCTCGCTCCCCTTCGTTTCCCCTCCGGCCGGCGGTTTCGTGAGTGCCATGGCGACGATCGATCCAGTTACGGGCCCGCGCCGCGCGCTCGGCGCCTTCCTGGCAATTGCCGTGGCGGTCGCGCTTGCCGCCTGCGAAACGACCGTACCGGCGAGCGGCGGCGGCGCACAAGCGCCCGCAGGAGTCAGGACGCAGAACCCGGCGGCCGTACCCCCGCCTGCGCGCGCGATGCCGGTGCCGCCCGCACCGCCGACAGGCAATCCCACGCCTGGCCCGGCCGCGGTTCCGGCGACCGTCCCTCCGGCCGAACAGGCGTCGCTCGCCGCACCCGCCACCACCTCGTCGGCGGCCGAGCCGCCGGCCGCACCCGCGATCCGCGCCAAGATCGGCGCGCTGCTGCCGTTGACCGGCCCCAGCGCCGCGCTCGGCGCCGCCCTGCTGGACGCGATGAACCTGGCCCTTGGCGACGCCCGGGGCGGGATCCCCGTCGATTTCCTGCCGCGCGACACCGGCGGCACGCCGGAGGGGGCGCGGGCGGCGGCCGCCAGCGCGCTGGAGGCCGGCGCGACCATCCTGGTCGGCCCGGTCTTCGGCAGCGAGGTACCGGCGGTGAGCGTCCTCGCCCGCGGCGCCAATGTCCCGGTCCTGGGGCTGACCAACAACGCCACGACCGCGGCACCCGGCGTCTTCGTCATGGGCCTGCTGCCGCAGGTCCAGGTCGACCGTCTGACCAGCTTCGCCCGCGCCAAGGGTGCGCGGCGTTTCGCGCTGGTCGCGCCCAACGACGATCATGGCCGCCTGGTCGAGGCGGCGTTGCGTACCGCCGTCGCGGCGGGCGGTGGCCAGCTCGTCGCGGTCGAGCGGCATGGCGGCGACATGCCGGGCATGTCGGCGGCGGTCAAGCGCATCGCGGCGGCGATCGACCGGATCGACGCGCTGATGATCGCCGGCAACGAGGACACGCTGCTTCTTTCCGCGTCCTTCGTTCCCTATCATGACATCGATGCCCGTGAGAAATTGGTGCTGGTCGCCACCGTGACCTGGGACGATCCGCGTCTGCCGCGGGAGGTCGCGCTCTACGGCGCCTATCTCGCCGCGCCGCTGACCCAGCGCCGCGAGGAGTTCCAGCGCCGGTTCAGGGAAGCCTACAAGAGGGAGGCGCCGCGCCTTGCGGCGCTCGGCTACGACGCCGCGGCGCTGGCGATCGCCGCCATTCGCGAAGCCGGCGAGGGGCCGCTCGTGCCGGTGCTGACGACGCCCGACGGGTTCGAAGGCTACGAAGGGTTCTTCCGCCTGCTGCCCGATGGCGGAAATCTCCGCCAGCTGCCGATCCTGCAACTGCAGCGCGGCGGGCCGCGCGTGGTCGACGATCCGGGCAGCGCGGCGAACTGATCCCCTTGCGCACGCCCGGGCCCGGGCGCAGTCTGCCGGCGACGAAATGCAAGCCGGGGGTGCGACATGCTTCAGGAATTCAAGGCGTTCATCGCGCGTGGCAACGTGCTCGACCTCGCGGTCGGCTTCATCATGGGGGCGGCGTTCACGGGGATCGTCGATTCGCTGGTCAAGGACATCATCATGGCGCTGCTCGGACCGATCCTGGGAGGGGTCGATTTCTCGAGCTGGTTCGTGCAGCTGACCGGCCGCGACAAGATCGCCCCGACGCTCAAGGCCGCGCAGGAGATGGGCGTGGTCACGCTCAATGTCGGCCTCTTCATCAACGCGGTGATCAAGTTCGTCCTGATCGCGTGGGCGGTGTTCCTGATCGTCAAGGCTGCCAACAAGGTCTTCCCGAAAGCCCCGCCGGCCCCGGCCGGTCCTTCGGCCGAGGTCGCGCTGCTGGGCGAGATCCGCGACCTGCTCAGGCATCGCTGACCGGCTACGGCGAACGATGCACCCCGTCGCGCTCGCCTGTACCGCGGCGCTCGGCCTGCTGCTTTTCGGACTCGGCTTCGCCGTGTCCCTGCAGCGCACGCGCGAGCGTCGCGGGGCCGGCCTGCCCGACGACCCGGCCAGCCTGATGCTCAAGCTGGCCCGCGCCCACGCCAACACGGCCGAGTTCGCGCCGTTCATGGCGGTGATGTTCCTCTATCTGGGCGCCAGCAAGCCGGGCACCGTCGAACTTCTGCTGATCGTCGGCGCGACCGCCGCGCGCGTCGCGATCGTGGTCGGGCTGGTAGCCACGCCGACCCTGGCGCGCGCCAATCCCTGGCGCTTCGCCGGCGCGCTCGGCACCTATGTCTTCGGTGCCGCGCTGTGCGTCGCGCTGCTGGCCCGGCTCTGAGGCGCGCGTCGGCTCAGCGGGCGATCTCGGCGAGGACGGCGTCCAGCACCCGCTGACCCGCCGGCGTCGCGGCGAGACCGCCGTCCTCGCCGCGCGCGACGAAGCCCCCCGCGACGGCGCGCGCAAGGCCGCGCGCATCGAGCGCCGCGTCGAGCGCGACGCCGCTGACGCGACGGAAACGTCGCGGCGACACGCCCGCCTGCAGCCGCAGGCCCATGAGCAGCGCCTCGCGCGCAGCGTCGGCCGGGGCCACCACCGACCGTTCGGCGGTGCCCTCGCCCCCGGCCGCGACCCGGGCCATCCAGGCCTCGGGCGCGCGCACGGCGCGCGTGGCGTATTTGACGCCGTCGATCGTCAGACGCCCATGCGCGCCTGGCCCGAGGCCGAGATAGTCCTCGTAACGCCAATAGCCGAGATTGTGCCGCGACTCGGCTCCCGGCCGCGCATGGTTCGAGATCTCGTAGGCAGGCAGGCCCCGTGCCGCGAGCCGGTCGCGCGTCACCTCGAACATCTCGTCCGCGAGCGCGTCGTCGAGCGGCACGATCTCGCCGCGCGCGCGCAGCTGTTCGAAGCGCGTGCCCGGCTCGAAGGTCAGCTGGTAGACGGACAGATGCTCGCCGGCGAGCGCCAGGGCGGCATCGAGCTCGCGCCGCCAGCCCGCCAGATCCTGGCCGGGCCGGGCATAGATCAGGTCGAAGCTGTGGCGTGCGAAGGTCGCGGCCGCCGCTGCGATCGCCTGGCGCGCCTCGTGCGCGCCATGGGCCCGGCCGAGCATCCGCAGGGCGGCGTCGTCGAGCGCCTGGACACCGATCGAGACCCGCCCGACCCCGGCTGCGCGCAGGTCGCGGAAGCGCGCGACCTCGGCCGAGCTGGGATTGGCCTCGAGCGTGATCTCGACATCCTCGGCGAGCGGCCACAGCGTGGCGATCCGGTCGATGACCGCGGCCACTGTCGCCGGCGCCATCAGCGACGGGGTGCCGCCGCCGAAGAAGATGCTGGTGACGACACGGCCGGCGAGCGGCTGCGCCTGGCTCGCCAGATCGCGGAGCAGCGCGTCACGCCAGCCCGCTTCGTCGATCGCCGCGCGGACATGGCTGTTGAAGTCGCAATAGGGGCATTTCGAGACGCAGAACGGCCAGTGGACATAGACGCCGAAGGCCGGGGCGTCCGCGGTCATGCGAAGCAGGCGGCGACCAGCTTGGCGAAGGCCACGGCCCGATGGCTGATCCGGTGCTTCTCCTCCGGGTCCATCTCGCCATAGGTCAGCCGGTGGCCGGCCTGCAGGAACATGGGGTCATAGCCGAAGCCACGCGCGCCGCGCGGCGGCCAGACCAGCGCGCCATGGGCTTCGCCGCGAAAGCTCTCGACATGGCCATCGGGCCAGGCGAGCGACAGGACGGCGACGAAATGGGCGCGCCTGTCGTCCTTGCCCGCAAGCCCGTCCTCGACGCGCCGCATGGCGACCGCGAAATCCTTCGCGGGCCCGGCCCAGCGCGCCGAGTAGATGCCCGGCTGACCGCCAAGCGCATCGACCACCAGGCCGGAATCGTCGGCGAGCGCGGGCAGGGCGCTGGCGCGCGCAGAGGCCAGCGCCTTGAGTTCGGCATTGGCCTCGAAACTGTCCCCGGTCTCCTCGGGTTCGGGCAGGCCGAGGGCGCCCGCGCTGACCGTCTCGACGCCGAAAGGCGCCAGCAACGCGCCGATCTCGCGCACCTTGCCGGGGTTGTGGCTGGCGATCACGAGCCGCCCGCCCGGAAAGCGACGATGCATGCCGGTCATCGCGGGTGCCTCCATCCTCACGCCGTCGCGCGGCGCTGCAGGTCCATGAGCGCGGCGATGCCGCCGCGCGCGAGCGCCATCAGCGCGAGGAAGTCCGACTCGGCGAAGGGCGCACCCTCGGCCGTGCCCTGGATCTCGATGATCCTGCCGTCGCCGGTCAGGACGAAATTGGCGTCGGCCTCCGCCTTCGAATCCTCCGCGTAGTCCAGATCGAGCACCGGCGCGCCGCCGAAGATGCCGCAGGACACGGCGGCGACCTGACCGGTCAGCGGATCGGCGGACAGCTGGCCGCCCTTGCGCAGCCGTGCGATGGCGCCGTGCAGCGCCACCCAGCCGCCGGTGATCGCCGCGGTGCGGGTGCCGCCATCGGCCTGCAGCACGTCGCAATCGAGCTTGATCTGGCGTTCGCCCAGCGCCTGCAGGTCGACGCAGGCACGCAGGCTGCGCCCGATCAGACGCTGGATCTCCAGCGTCCGGCCGGATTGCTTGCCGCGCGCGGCCTCGCGCTCGGTGCGGGTATGGGTCGAGCGCGGCAGCATGCCGTACTCGGCCGTGATCCATCCGCGCCCGCTGTTGCGCAGGAAAGGCGGCACCTTCTCCTCGACGCTGGCGGTGCACAGGACATGGGTGTCGCCGAAGCGCACCAGGCAAGAGCCCTCGGCGTGACGGGAAAAACCCGGCTCGAGGGAAACGGAACGCAACTGGTCGGCGGCTCGGCCGGAAGGGCGCATGGGGACGGATCTCGATGTCGGAAAGATGCGGAACGGACGCGCGCCACGCTTAGTGGGGGCGGGTGCCAAAGTCCATAGCATCGGCATGGACCCGCAACTGCGAACACCCGAGGGGGGCTCGTTGACGCTCCGTCGG
>JBIKLI010000477.1:0-2770 GCA_044359885.1 Alphaproteobacteria bacterium
CGCTACGCGGGGCGCGACGGTGGCTGAAGCCCCTGGCCGATTCCGGCCGGCTGGCCGCGCTGGGCGCCTTGCGCGCGCGTCTCAAGGATCTGGAACTCGAGGCTGAATGTTGCGTGCAGGCGATTCTCGAAGCGGCGCTGGCCGGGCTCGAGATCCGCGAGCCACCCCCCGCGCGCCCGGATTCGGCGCGTGCCAATGTCGCGGCCTATCTGCGTCATCTTGGCGCACCGGCCGACGGCGCCGGGCTCGGAGCCGCCGTCGAAGCCTGGATTCGCTCGCGATGACAAAGGGCTGGCCGCCCGCCGGCGATTGCGGCGCCAGCTTGCCGCGCCATCGGGCAGGCTGGCCCGGCATGGCGGCGCAGGCCTAGGCTTCACACGTCAACCCTGACCCTTGGAGGACAAGGATGGCGTATGTCGAACGTATCGAGGCGCTGCGCGCCAAGCACGCGCGGCTCGAGGTTGAGATCGACCATGAGGCGCGACGCCCCAAGCCTGACGACGCCCAGGTCGCCGCCATGAAGCGCGCCAAGCTGCGCATCAAGGACGAGATCGAACGGATGGCCCATCGGCACTGACCCGTCGCGATCGGAAAGGGACGGCGGCGCGGCAGGCTCGCGCCGCCGTTTCGATTCCCGGTGCTTCAATTCGCAGGGCCCGCCGCTGTAGCCTCTCGCGACCGACAACGGAGGGACGCAAATGGACGGTGTCTGCACGCGCTTCGCGCGGCGTTACGCGGCCGCGCGCCGCAAGTTCATGCTGGCCGCGGAGATCGCGGGCCTGGCGCCGAAGACATACGCGCATCCGATGTCCGGGCCGGATGGCGAGGCGATGGGCAACGACGTCGTCTGGATCGGGCCGCATGATGCCGCGCGTGTCCTGGTCGTGACCGCGGGGACCCACGGCCCGGAGCTGTTCTGCGGGTCCGGGGCCCAGATCGATCTCATGCTTGGCTGGCGTGCCGATGCGTTTCCGGGCGTGGCCGTGCTGCTGTGCCACGGGGTCAATCCTTATGGCAGCGCCTGGCTGCGCCGCGGCAACGAGGACAACATCGACATCAACCGCAACTATATCGATTTCGCCCAGCCGCTGCCGCGCAATCCCGGCTACGAGGAACTGCATGACGCCTTCGTGCCGCGTGCGCGCGATCCGCAGACGCTCGCGGCCGCCGACGCGCGCATCCAGGCCTATGGCGAGCGGCATGGTGCGCCGGCGCTGCGCGTCGCGACGTCGGGCGGCCAGTATGCGCATCCCGACGGCATGTTCTACGGCGGGACCGGACCCAGCTGGTCGCGCCTTACCATGGAGGCGATCCTCGACGAGCACCGTCTCGCGTCGCGCGATTACGTGGCCTGCGTCGATTTCCACACCGGTGCCGGACCGTTCGGCTATTGCGAGCCGATCTACTCGGGCGACATCGCACATCCCGGATGCGGCCGGCTGCAGCGCTGGATCGGGCCGGCGATGACCCTGCAGCGCACCGGCGCTTCCGCCACCCCGCCGCAGCATGGACTCAGCTCCGATCTCTGGGAGCGCAACTGCGGAACCAACGCTGCCTATGTCAGCTTCGAATACGGCACGCTGCCCACGCCCGATGTGATCGCCGCCCTGCGCCAGGAACACATGCTGCACCGGCAGGGCCGCAACGACTGGCACGACGGCGAGGTGCAGCAGGTCAAGCGGCGCCTGCTCGACGCCTTCGCCCCCGACGATCGCAGCTGGCGCGAGATGGTGATCGTGCAGGCGCGACTGCTGCTTGCCCGCATCGCCCAGGGCCTGTCGCGCGAGCCCGGGACCGGTCGCTGAGGGCCCGTCGCCCCGGTGCCCGGGCGTCTCAAAGCGCGCGCGCGCGTTCGCGCAGGACGTATTTCTGGATCTTGCCGGTCGAAGTCTTCGGCAACTGCCCGAACACGACCGTGCGCGGGACCTTGAAGCGCGCGAGCCGGGTGCGGCAGAAGGCCACGATCTCGTCCGCCGTCGCCACGGCGCCGTCCTTGAGGGCCACGAAGGCGCAGGGTGTCTCGCCCCAGGTCGGGTCGGGGCGAGCGACGACCGCGGCCTCGAGCACGGCAGGGTGGCGGTAAAGCGCGTTCTCGACCTCGATGGTGGAGATGTTCTCGCCGCCGGAGATGATGATGTCCTTCGAGCGGTCCTTGAGTTCGACATAGCCGTCGGAGTGCATGACCGCGAGATCGCCGGTATGGAACCATCCGCCGGCGAAGGCGGCCCGCGTCGCCTTGGGGTTCTTGAGATAGCCCTTCATCACGATGTTCCCGCGCATGAACACCTCGCCGAGCGTGGCGCCGTCCCAGGGCACGGGCGCGCGCGTCTTCGGGTCGCCGACCATGAGACCGTCGAGCACCGGATAGCGCACCCCCTGCCGGGCCTTCAGCCGCGCCTGCTCCTCGGCGCTCGCCTGGTTCCACGCCGGGTCCCATTCGCAGACCACGGCCGGACCGTAGACCTCGGTCAGCCCATAGACATGTGTGATGTGGAAACCCATCCGCTCCATCTTCTCGATCACCGCCGCCGGCGGCGCGGAGGCGGCGGTCATCACCTCGACCGTGGCGCCGCCGGCCGGACGCATGGTCTCCGGCGCGTTGGCCAGCATGTTGAGGATGATCGGCGCCGCGCAGAAATGGGTGACGTGGTCGGTGGCGATCGCGTCGAAGATCGCCCCGGCCTCGACCCGGCGCAGGCAGACATTGGTGCCCAGCATCGCGGCGATGGTCCAGGGGAAGCACCAGCCATTGCAGTGGAACATCGGCAGC
>JBIKLI010000478.1:0-2759 GCA_044359885.1 Alphaproteobacteria bacterium
CGTGCTGCATCGCTTCCGCCGCGAGGGCGAGGCGGTCTCCGACCAGCCGCCCACGCCGATCGTCAAGCTGGGGGACATCTCCAGACTGCGCGTGCGCGCCGACATCGACGAGACCGACATCGCCAGGATCGCCGTGGGACAGGCCGCCTATGTCACCGCCGACGCCTGGCCGGGCCAGCGCTTCGAGGGCCGAATCCTGCGCGTCGGTCAGCGCCTGGGACGCAAGACGCTGCGCACCGACGATCCCACCGAACGCAACGACAGCAAGGTCCTCGAGACCCTGATCGAGCTTGCCCCGGGCACGCGCCTTCCCGTGGGCCTGCGCGTCGACGTCTTCGTCCGCGCGCCCGGCGGCTGATCCTTTCCCAAACGATCCGAGCCCGCGTCGGGCCTCGTCGGGGCGCGCCGCGCCGGTCAGGTTCTGATCGGTGCCCGGTATATCGATCGGACATCGAGGATGGCCGCGGCCGACCGATCGTCGCCGGCGCCCTGAACGTCAGGAGTGATCCCAGGATGGTCCGTTTCCTGCACACCGCCGACTGGCAGATCGGGCGGATGCCCTCCCAGTTCGAGCCCGACGACGCCAGCGCGCTGTCGGATGCCCGCTTCGCGGCCGTCGAGCGCCTGGCGACGCTGGCGCAGGCCCAGCGCGTCGAGGCCGTCCTCGTCGCGGGCGACGTCTTCGACAGCCAGACCGTCTCGGCCAAGACCATCCGCCGCCTGTTCAACGCCATGGCGGCGTATGGCGGGCCCTGGCTGCTGCTGCCCGGCAATCATGACGCCGCGCTCGGCGAGTCGGTCTGGACCCGGGCCCGGCGCGACGGCGTGGTCCCGCCCAACGTGACGCCCTGCCTGCTGGCCGAACCGGTGGAGATCGCCGATCGCATGGTCGTCCTGCCGGCCCCCCTGACCCAGCGCCACAGCTTCGGCGACCTCACCGCGTGGTTCGACGCCGCCGCGACGCGGCCCGGCCTGCCGCGCATCGGCCTTGCCCATGGCGCCGTCCAGGGGATCCTCGCCGACGACATCGATTCGGCGAACCCGATCGCGCCGGACCGCGCGACCGTCGCCAGGCTCGACTATCTCGCGCTGGGCGACTGGCACGGCACCAAGCGGATCGACGATCGCACCTGGTATGCCGGCACGCCCGAGAGCGACCGTTTCAAGGACAACGGCGCCGGCAACGCGCTGATCGTCGCCATCGAGGCGCCGGGCGCGACGCCACGCATCGAGACCCATCGCATCGGCAGCTTCACGTGGCGAACCCTCGCGCCGGCGCTGTCGATCGCCTCGGATGTCGACGCGGTCCTCGCCGCGCTCGCCGATCTGGGCCGAGGCGACGTGGTCGAGTTCCGTCCGACCGGGTCCTGCACCCTCGCCGATCGCAAGCGCCTGGGCGGCGGCATCGACGCCGCGCGCGCGCGCATCCGCGCGCTGGCTTTCGACGACACGGGGCTGCGCGTGGCGCCGACCGACGACGACATCGCCGCGCTGCGCGCGGATGGCTATGTCGGCGACGTGCTTCACGAGCTGCGCCAGCGCGCGCAGGCCGGCGGCGACGAGACCGCACGCGCCGCGCTGCTGCTCCTCTCCGACACGATGCTGGCCCTGCGCCAGGACGAACAGGTGTCCCGATGAAGATCACCCGTCTGCGCCTCGAGAACTTCAAGCGCTTCCGTGCCCCGGTCGAGATCGGCGATCTCGGCGCTGGCCTCAACCTCTTCGCGGCGCCGAACGAGGCGGGCAAGTCGACGATTGCCGCCGCGATCCGCACCGCCTTCCTCGAGCGTCACAAGACCGGCACGCTCGACGCGCTGCGCCCCTGGAGCGATCCCGGCGCCAGCCCCGCCGTCGAGGTGGATTTCGAGTTCGGCGGCACCAGCTACGCGCTCGCCAAGAGCTTCCTCGGCCGCAAGCGCTGCGACCTGCGCATCGGCCGTCGGCAGATGGACGGCGCCGAGGCGGAGGACCATCTCGCCGAGCTCGTCGGCTGCGCGATGAGCGATCGCGGCGGGGCGCGGCCCGACACGCTCGGCATCCCCGGCCTGCTCTGGATCGAGCAAGGAACGTCGCAGCATCTGGACCTGCCGCTCGAGAATGCCCGCGACCGGATCGATTCGGTCCTGCGCCAGCAATTGAGCGGCATCGCCACGACCGGCGGCGACAGCCTGATGGAGCGGCTGGAGACGGCGCGCGGCGAGATCCTGACCGAGAAGACCAATCGTCCCAAGGGCGCGCATGATTCGGCGGTCAAGTCGCTGGACGCGCTGCGAGTCCGCGAAGCCGAGCTGGGCGCGAAGATCCATGCCTATCGCGAGAAGGTCGACCGGCTGGACCAGCTGAGCCGCGACGCGGTGAAGCGCGAGCGCGAGCGGCCCTGGGACGCTCTGCGCACGAAGAAGGCCGAGGCGGAGACGCGCCTCGCCACCGCGCGCGACCTCGAGAAACGGCGCGATGCCGAAGCCCATCGCATGAAGAGCATCGCCGACCAGATGCGCATCCTGACGGAGCAGCTCGGCACGTATGAACGCGAAGAAACCGATGCCGCGCGGCGCAGCGCAGAGCATCAGCAGGCCAAGGAGCGGGCGACCGCAGCGCGTGCCTCGGTCGCGAGGCTGGAAGGGGCGTCGAAGCTGGCACAGGCCAGCGCGGACGCCGCCCGCGCGACCCTGGCGCGCGCACGTGCCGCGGAGGAACGACGCCGCATCGAGACTGACCTGGCGCGCGTGATCGCCAAGATCGATGCCGCGACGACCGCT
>JBIKLI010000010.1:0-31335 GCA_044359885.1 Alphaproteobacteria bacterium
GGCGCCACGCAATAGGCGCGGCTGGCCATGGATCCGCTGGCGCCGCCGGTCTGGATCGCGGGCCCGTCCGCGATCGTCCTGCTGGCGCTCGCCATCGACGCGCTGGCGGGAGACATGCGGCCGGTCTTCCGCTACCTGCCGCATCCGGTGGCGGCGATCGGCGGCATGATCGGCTTCCTCGACCGGCGACTCAACCGTCCGCAGCGCAGCGCCGCCGACCGGCGGCTGCGCGGCGCGCTCTGCGTGGCGCTGGTCGCCGGGTTTGCCGCGACGATCGGCTGGGCCGCGCATGGGGTCTTCGTCTACGCCCGCTGGGGCTGGGCCGCCGAGGCGCTGGCGATCGGCGTGCTGGTGGCGCAGCGTTCGCTCTACGACCATGTCGCCGCGGTCGGGCGTGCGCTGCTGAAGGAGGGGCTGGAGGGCGGGCGGCGCGAGGTCGCCCATATCGTCGGACGCGACCCGCAGGCGCTCGACGCCCATGGCGTGGCCCGCGCCGCGATCGAGAGCCTGTTCGAGAATTTCGGCGACGGCGTGGTCGCGCCGGTCTTCTGGTACCTGCTGCTGGGGCTGCCGGGGCTCTGCGCCCTCAAGGCGATCAACACCCTGGACTCGATGATCGGTCACCGGACGCCGCGCCATCTGGATTTCGGCGCCGCCGCGGCGCGGCTCGACACCGCGGTCATGTTCCTGCCGGCGCGCCTCGCGGCGCTGTGCATCGTCATTGCCGCGGCGACGCTGCCGGGTGCCCGGCCGCTGGCGGCACTGCGCGTCGCCTGGCGCGACGGCCGCAAGCACCGCTCGGTCAATGCCGGCTGGCCCGAAGGCGCCGGGGCCGGCGCGCTCGGGCTGGCGCTGTCCGGACCGCGGCGCTACCAGGGCGCCGCCAGCGACGAGCCCTGGATCGGGGACGGGCGGGCGCGGGCGACGTCAGACGACATCCAGCGGGCGCTGCGGCTGTTCGTCGTCGCCTGCATCGTGCACGCCGTCTTCGCGGCCGGGTATCTGCTGCTGATCACCCCGTGACCACGGCGCCCTTCAGCGCCAGCGGCAGGCCGGCCGCGACCAGGATCGCGCGGCCGGACGCCGCGGCCACCGCCTGGTTGACGCGCCCGGCATGGTCGCGGAAGGCCCGCGCCATGGCGTTGTCGGGCACGATGCCGAGCCCGACCTCGTTGGCGACCAGGACGACCGGGCCGCGCGCGGCGGCAAGCGCGGCGATCAGGCCGGCGGTCTCGGCCTCCACGTCGCGGCCGTGATGCATGAGGTTGCCGAGCCACAGGGTCAGGCATTCGACCAGGACCGCGGCGCCCGGCCGCGCCTGCGCGGCGATCGCGGCGGCGACGTCGAGGGGGGCGTCGATGGTGGTCCAGCCCTCGCCGCGCTGGGCGCGATGGGCGGCGATGCGCGCGCGCAGCTCGTCGTCGAAGGGCTCGGCGGTCGCGACGTAGACGCGCTGGCCGCCCGGTCCGGCGAGCTCGGCCGTCAGGCCCTCGGCGATCCTGCTCTTGCCCGAGCGCGCGCCGCCCAGGACCAGCGTCGCGTGTGGCGCCGTCGCGGTCATGACACGGTTCCTTCTCCGTTTTCGTCGAGGGGGTCAAGCGGCATGGACCTGCGACCGGTGCGCCGGGTCCGGGGGCGGCCATTGACGGCGGACGGGCGGGGCGTCAAAAGCGGCGCGCCGCAACGCAAGAGGCCAGCACGCCATGATCGAACGCCGCCTGGAACAGACGATCTTCGCCAGCCGCTGGCTGATGGCGCCCTTCTATCTCGGGCTGATCGGCGCGCTGATCATCCTGCTGGTGAAGTTCGCGCAGGAGCTTTTCTACTTCCTGCCCAAGGTGCTGGTGGCCAAGGACACCGAGGTGATCCTGGCGGTGCTGACGCTGATCGACCTGTCGCTGGCCGGCAACCTGCTGCTGATGGTGATCTTCTCGGGCTACGAGAACTTCGTCTCGAAGATCGACGTCGGTGACCATCAGGACCGGCCCGACTGGATGGGCAAGGTCGATTTCAGCGGCCTCAAGATCAAGCTGATCGCCTCGATCGTGGCGATCTCCGGCATCCATCTGCTCAAGAGCTTCATGAACATCGGATCGGCGGACAAGGACGACCTGTTCTGGCTGATCGTCGTCCACATGACCTTCGTGGTGTCGGGCCTGCTGCTGGCGCTGATGGACTGGATCGTCGAGAAGTCGCACGCGATGCGGCATTGACGGAAGGGGCGGGCCTCACGCCCGGCGCAGGAAGCGCAGCCAGGCGGAGCGCCGGCCTTCGCCGAGCGACCAGGCCTCGTAGCGCGTCTGCGGCCAATCGTCCGGGCGCGCGTCCAGGCGCGCGGCGAGCGCGAAGCCCGGATGGGCCGGGGCACGTTCCAGGATCCAGTCCAGATAGTCGGCGTGGTCGGTGGCGACGCGCAGCTCCGCGCCGGGGCGCAGCGCCGCGGCGAGAAGGTCGAGGAACGGCGCCTGCACCAGACGGCGCTTGTGGTGGCGCGCCTTGGGCCAGGGATCGGGGAACAGCACGAAGGCGCGCGCGATCGACCCGGGCGCCAGTCGCGACAGCAGCGGCCGCGCGTCGTCCGGCCAGATCCTGACATTGGCGAGGCCCTGGTCGCGGACATGGCCGAGCAGCGCCACGATCCCGTTCTCGTAGGGCTCGCAGCCGATCATGCCGACATCCGGATTGGCCGCCGCCTGCGCGGCGAGATGCTCGCCGCCGCCGAAGCCGATCTCCAGCCAGATCTCGCGCGGGGGCGCCGCGAAGAGGTGCATCGGCTGCAGCGGCGCGCCGGCAGCCGGCAGGACGACCTGCAGCGCCGGCAGGATCGTGTCCAGCAACGCCGCGCGTCCGGCGCGCAGCTTGCGTCCGCGGCGGCGGCCGAAGCTGTGGATGAGCCGGTCTTCGGTCATGGCGGCGCCCGAAAGAGAAGGGGACGCGCCGGGTGCCGGCGCGTCCCCTCGCTGGCCGGGGTCGTCAGCGCGCCCCGAAGGCGCTGCGCAGCTTCTTCACCAGGTCGGTGCGTTCCCAGGAGAAGCCGCCGTCCTTTTCCGGCGCACGGCCGAAATGGCCGTAGGCCGAGGTGCGCGCGTAGATCGCCTTGTTGAGCCCCAGATGCTCGCGGATCCCGCGCGGGGTCAGCGGCATCAGCTCCTGCAGGACCTTGGAGATCTTCTCTTCGTCCGCCTGGCCGGTCCCTTGCGTGTCGACATAGACCGACAGCGGATGGGCGACGCCGATGGCGTAGGAGAGCTGGATGGTGCAGCGCTCGGCGAGGCCGGCGGCGACGACGTTCTTGGCGAGGTAGCGCGCGGCATAGGCGGCCGAGCGGTCGACCTTCGTCGGGTCCTTGCCGGAGAACGCGCCGCCGCCATGCGGCGCGGCGCCGCCATAGGTGTCGACGATGATCTTGCGCCCGGTCAGGCCGGTGTCGCCGTCGGGACCGCCGATGACGAAGCGGCCCGTCGGATTGACGTAGAAATGCGCCTCGTCGGGCATGCCGACATCCTTGAGCACCTTCTGCACATAGGGGCGGACGATGCGCTTGACGTCGTCGGAGTCGATCTCGCGGCCCTTGGCGTCCTTCGCCGCGTGCTGGGTCGACACGACGACCGCGGTGCAGGCCTTGGGCTTGCCGCCGACATAGCGCAGCGTCACCTGGCTCTTGGCGTCAGGCAGCAGCAGCGCCTCCGTGCCGTCATGACGGACATCGGCCAGCGCCTTGAGGATGTTGTGCGAGTACTGGATCGGCGCCGGCATCAGCTCGGGCGTCTCGTTGCAGGCATAGCCGAACATGATGCCCTGGTCGCCGGCGCCCTCGTCCTTGTTGCCGGCGGCGTCGACGCCCTGGGCGATGTCGGCCGACTGGCCGTGCAGGCGCACGACGACCTTGGCCTTCTTCCAGTGGAAGCCCTTCTGCTCGTAGCCGATGTCGCGCACGGCATTGCGAGCCAGCGCCTCGATCACCTTGGCGTTGACCTCGCCGCTCTTGAGCATGGGCGCGCGCGCGCCGCATTTCTTGCGATCGAGCCGGACTTCGCCCGCGATGCAGATGTAGTTGGTCGTGACCAGAGTCTCGCACGCCACGCGCGCATAGGGATCGAGCCCGAGGAACGCGTCGACGACGGCGTCCGAGATGCGGTCGCAGACCTTGTCGGGATGACCCTCGGAGACGGACTCGGAGGTGAAGACGAAATCGCCCTGGCGCATCGGCGGGGGACTCCATGAAGAATGCAGCGGGATGGCCCGGATGGGCCGGCTAGGCGGCGGTCCTTGTGGCAAGTCTGGGGTGCCGCGTCAACAACGCGCACCCCGCCCGGTTCATCCCTCGCGCGGCGCGGCGAGGCCGAGGCCCCACCCCGCCAGAAGCGCCGCCAGCGCCAGCGCCGCCGGCAGCAGGTCGCCGGCGCGGGCGTAGGGCGGCGGCGGCAGCGCGGGCGGCAGGCGGACGTCGACATGGGTCCGCGCGCCCAGCGCCAGGGCGGCGCGCACGGCGCCGCGGCCGTCGATGACGGCCGAAATGCCGCCATTGGCGACGCGCACGACCGGCAGCCCCTCCTCGATGGCCCGGAAGCGCGACGCCGCGTAATGCTGATAGGGGCCGGCGGAGGTGCCGAACCAGGCGTCGTTGGTGGCCAGCAGGATCCAGTCGGGACGGTCCGTCGGATGGCGGACAGCGCCCGGGAAGATGCTCTCGTAGCAGATCAGCGGGCTGAACGCCGGCAGGCCGGGAAGCCGGATCGTCCGCGGTCCGGGCCCGGCCGAGAAGTCGACCGGGCCGACCGTGATGCGCTCCAGCGGCAGCAGGCCGCGCAGCGGCACGTATTCCCCGAAGGGCACGAGATGGAACTTGTCGTAGGTGGCGCGGATCTCGCCCTTGGCGTCGAGGGCGTGAAGGCTGTTCCAGGCGCGCAGGACCGGCGCGCGCTCGATCCGCGTCGAGCCCGTGAGCAGGTATCCGTCTTCGGGCACCATGGTGGCGAGGTCGAGCCGGAAGGCGGGGTCGGCGGCGAGCGGAAAGAGCGTCGCGGTCTCCGGCCAGATCAGATGGTCGATTCGCTCGAAGCCGGGCGCGCGCGAGATGTCGGCGGTCAGTTGCAGATGCGCCTGCCGCGCGCGCGGGTCCCATTTCAGCGATTGCGGGATGTCGGGCTGGACCAGGCGCAGCATCGGACCGTCGCCTTCGTCGGCGGGCATCCCCGGCCCGGCCGGCAGCCAATGCGCGGCCTGCAGCACCGCGAACAGCCCCCAGATGCAGGCGCCGAGCGCGGCGTTGCGGACGGCCGCGAGGCCGGCGATCGCGACGGTGACGATTCCCAGACCGTAGAGACCGACCCAGGCGGCGATCCCCGCCACCGGCAGCAGATCCGTCCAGGCGGTGCCGACGAGGTTCCAGGGAAACCCGGTCAGGACATGGCCGCGCAGCCATTCCGACGCGAACCAGGCGGCACCCAGCGCCGGCGGCAGCGCGATCCCGGCGCTGCGTCCCAGCGCCTGCGCGGCGAGCGCCGCCGCGCCGGCGAACAGGCCGAGCCCGGCGCCCAGCCCGCCGATGGCGAACGGGATCATCCATGCGAAGCGCTCGGCGTCGACCAGCAGCGCGTGGCCGATCCAGTACAGCCCGGTGGCGAAATGCGCGGCGCCGAACCACCAGCCGGCCGCGAAGGCGGCCCGGCGGTCGGCGGCGGTCTCGACCAGCAGGACAAGGCCGGCGAAGGCCGGAACCAGCAGGATCACCGCATGGTAGGGCGGCAGCGCCAGCGTGGCCGCGAGGCCGAGCGCGGCGGCGACGGCGGCGCGCCCGCGCCAGCCGGAACGGCCGAGCGCGGCGGCGAGCCGATCGCGCGCCGCGACGATCACGCCGTTCCGGACCCGCCGTCCGGCGCGTCGCGGCGCACGCGCAGCCGCTTGATCCGGCGCGGATCGGCGTCGACGACTTCGAACCGCATGCCGCCGGGATGCGCCAGCACCTCGCCGCGCGCGGGCACCGCGCCCGCCAGCGACATGACCAGCCCGCCCACCGTGTCGATGTCGGCGCCACGCTCCTCGGCGGTCAGCAGCGGCCCCAGCGCGGTTTCGAAATCCTCGAGCGGCAGCCGCGCGTCGACCATCCAGGCGCCGTCGGGCAGGGCCTGTATGCGCGGGCTCTCGACCGTGTCGTGCTCGTCCTCGATCTCGCCGACGATCGACTCGACCAGGTCCTCGATCGACACCAGCCCGTCGATGCCGCCGAATTCGTCGACGACCAGCGCCAGGTGCAGCCGCGTCTTGCGCATCTCGAGCAGCAGGTCGAGCACGCGCATCGACGGCGCCACGAACAGGATCTTGCGCAGGACGTCGTCGATCGCGAACGGCTTGTCCGAGTTCCAGTACGCCATCACGTCCTTGATGTGGACCATCCCGGCGATCTCGTCGGTGGTGCCGCGGTAGACCGGGTAGCGCGAGTGGGCCTCGCGCCGGATCGTCTCGACCAGCGCCGGCAGCGTGACGTCGTGCGGCACCGAGACGATGTCGGCGCGCGGGACCATCACGTCGTCGGCGGTCAGCTCGCGCAGCTTCAGGATGTTGCGGATCAGCAGCCTTTCCTCGGTGCCGATCTCCTCGCGGGGCGACTCGCTCTCGTCGATGATCTCGCCGATCGTCTCCTCGAGGCTCTCGCGCAGCTTGGTCTCGGGATCGTCGCGGCGCAGCAGCCGGCGCAGCCGCGCGCCCAGCCCCTGTTCCGGGCGCTGGCCGTCGCTCATCGCACGCTCCTTCGCGGCGCGTAGGGATCGCGGATGCCGAGCCCCGCGAGCACGTCGCGCTCCAGCCCCTCCATGCGCCGCGCCTGGATGGCCGTGCCGTGGTCGTGTCCCAGCAGGTGCAGCACGCCGTGGACGACGAGATGGCACAGATGCGCGCGCAGCGTCTTGCCCTGGGCGCGCGCCTCGGCGGCGCAGGTCTCGAAGGCCAGCGCCACGTCGCCCAGCTGGACGACGCCGTCGTGGCGCGCGGCCCCGTCGGGAAAGGACAGGACGTTGGTCGGCTTGTCGCGGCCGCGGAAATCGTGGTTGAGGGCGCGCAGCCGGGCGTCGTCGGCCAGCGCCACCGCCAGCGCCGCGTGCGCGGGGGCGCCCGCGCCGGCCAGGGCCGCGCGCGCCGCGCGCCGCACCGTGCGCGCGGCGTCGGGCACGCGCCGGCGCCAGCGCGGGTCTTCCACCGGCACGGCGATCTCGGCGCTCATGCGCCGCGCCGCCGGTCGCGCGCGTCGTAGGCCGCGACGATCCGCGCCACCAGCGCGTGGCGCACCACGTCGCCGGCGCCGAACCGCACCACGCCGACGCCCTCGACGCCGTCGAGCACGTCCAGCGCCTCGGCCAGGCCCGACCGCGCCCCGGCCGGCAGGTCGACCTGGGTCAGATCGCCGGTCACGGCCATGCGGCTGTTCTCGCCCAGCCGGGTCAGGAACATCTTCATCTGCATCGGGGTGGTGTTCTGGGCCTCGTCGAGGATGACATAGGCGTTGGCGAGGGTGCGGCCGCGCATGAAGGCCAGCGGCGCGATCTCGATCTCGCCCGAGGCCATGCGCTTGATCACCTGGTCGCCGGGCATCATGTCGTAGAGGGCGTCGTAGAGCGGACGCAGATAGGGATCGATCTTCTCGCGCATGTCGCCGGGCAGGAAGCCCAGCCGCTCGCCGGCCTCGACCGCCGGCCGCGACAGCACGATGCGGTCGACGCGACCCTCGGTCAGCATCTGCACCGCCATGGCCACCGCCAGATAGGTCTTGCCGGTTCCGGCGGGACCCAGCCCGAAGACCAGTTCGTTCTGCCGCAGCGTGCGCAGATAGGCGATCTGGCCCGGCGTGCGCGGCGTCACGCGGCGCTTGCGCGTGCGCACCACCAGATCGTCGTCGCCGAACAGGTCGCGGCCGTCCTCGGCGCGGTCCGGCGCGGCGGCGAGCCGCGCGGCGGCGTCGACATCGCCCATGTCGACGCCCTGCCCGCGGCGCAGCCGTTCGTAGAGCCCCGCCAGCGCCGCGCGCGCGGCCTCGCTGGCGGAATGCGGGCCTTCGATGGCGATCCGGTTGCCGCGCGAGGACAGGCGCACGCCAAGCCGCTGCTCGATGCGCGCCAGATGCCGGTCGTGCTCGCCGAACAGCATCGGCAGCAGCGAGTTGTCGGCGAATTCGATCTGCAGCGCCGGGGCTGGACCGTTGCGGCTCACGCGGCGGCTCCTGCCGGCCTGGCGATCTCGCCGGCGATGCTGTTGGGCGACAGGCGCGCGAGCCTGACGTCGACGATGGCGCCGGCGGGGACGCCGGGAGCGTCGAAATGGACCGCCTGCAGCCACGGGCTGCGCCCGACCACCTGGCCGGGATGGCGCCCGGGCTTCTCGACCAGGACCGGCACGGTCCGGCCCAGCACGGCGCGGTTGAAGGCCTCTGTCTGCGCCCGCAGCAGCGCCTGCAGTTCCTGCAGGCGCGCGTCCTTGACCGCTTCGGGGACCTGGCCGTCGAGCAGCGCGGCCGGCGTTCCCGGCCGCGCGCTGTACTTGAACGAGAAGGCGCCGGCGAAGCCGACCGCGCGAACCAGATCGAGCGTGGCCGCGAAATCGGCGTCGCTTTCTCCCGGGAAGCCGACGATGAAGTCGCTCGACAGCGCCAGATCGGGGCGCGCGCGCCGCAGCCGTTCGACGATGCCGAGGAAATGCGCCGCGTCGTGGCCGCGGTTCATCGCCGCCAGGATCCGGTCCGAGCCCGACTGCACCGGCAGGTGCAGATACGGCATCAATTTCGGCTCTTCGGCATGCGCCGCCACCAGCGCGTCGTCGACGTCGCGCGGATGCGAGGTCGTATAGCGCAGCCGCGCCAGCCCCTCGATCCGCGCGAGGCGACGGATCAGTCCGCCCAGGCCGGTCTCGCCGCCGGTCTCGTCGCGGCCGTGATAGGCGTTGACGTTCTGCCCGAGCAGCGTGATCTCGCGCGTGCCGGCCGCGGCCAGGCGCCGCGCCTCGCGCGCGATGTCGGCGACCGGCCGCGAGAACTCCGCGCCGCGCGTGTAGGGCACGACGCAGAAACTGCAGAACTTGTCGCAGCCCTCCTGCACGGTCAGGAACGCGGCCGGCCCGGCCGCCGTGGCGGCGGCCTCGGGCAGGCTGTCGAATTTCGACACGGGCGGGAATTCGGTGTCGAGCGCGGCGCCGCCCGCGCGGCTCGCACGCGCGACCAGTTCGGGCAGCCGGTGATAGGCCTGCGGTCCGACGACGACGTCGACGAAAGGCATGCGGCGAAGGATCTCCTCGCCTTCGGCCTGCGCGGTGCAGCCTGCGACGGCGATCAGGAAGCCGGGACGCGCGTGCTTGATCGGGCGCAGCCGGCCGAGTTCGGAATAGACCTTCTCGGCGGCCTTCTCGCGGATATGGCAGGTGTTGAGGATGACCATGTCGGCGTCCTCTGCCGAGTCGCCGGGGGCATAGCCGAGCGGCGCCAGGACATCCGCCATCCGGGCGGAGTCGTAGACGTTCATCTGGCAGCCATAGGTCTTGATGAAGAGCCGCTTCGTCAAAGCGCGTTGAAATCCTTGAGTTTTCGAAAAACGACCGGCGAACCTACCAGCCCGTCCGCCCGAGTCAAGGCGAGCCATGCGCCGGGTCGCGCCGGCGGCCGGCGTTGAGCTCGGCGAGGGCCCTGGCGATCGCGGCCTCGCAGTGACGGGTCAGCGCCTTGCGGCTGCCGAAACGCGCGAAGGTCACGGGCTCGTGGAACTCCAGCTCGACGGTGACGCGGCCGATGCCCAGGACCTGCCACAGATGTCCCGGCAGCTCCATGTCCCCGAACCAGGCGTAGAAGGGTCGCAGATGCCGGCCGATCGGCATGCCGTCGACCCGGGTATAGGCGACCGTCAGCGGCTGGACCAGCAGCGGCCGGCCCGCGGGCGCGATCTCGGCGGCTGCCAGCAGCGAGCTGCGGAAGGGCTTGGTGCGCGTGCCGTCGTAGGAGGTGCCCTCCGCGAACAGCACCAGATCGCGGCCGGCGGCGAGCGCGGCGGCGATGCTGTCCCGCTCGTCGTCGACGCGGCGCGGGTCGCGGCCCACGAACACCGTGCGCTGCAGCCGCGCCAGCCAGCCGAAGAAGGGCCAGGCCGCGACCTCGCGCTTGGCGACGAAGGACACCGGGGCCAGGGCGGAGATGGCGACGATGTCGAGGTAGGAGATGTGGTTGGCGACGAACAGCGTCGGCTGGCCTTCGGCCGGCGCGCCGCGCACGCGCAGCTCCAGCCCCAGGATCGCGCAGCAGCGGCGATGGTACCAGCGCGGCAGGGTCCGTGCCGCCGGCGCGCCCGCGGCCACCAGCAGCGCCTGCACGGGCATCAGCGGCAGCGTCAGCGCGGCATAGGCGGCGAGGCGCAGCGCCGCGCGCAGCCGGGAGATCGGGACTACCGCGCCGCCGAAGCCGCTCACGCTGCCGCTTGCCTGCGCCGGTAATGGTTGAAGTACTTGTCGGTCACGCGGTCGACGGCGACCACGATGCCGACGTCGATGGTGCCGAACTGCGCATCGATGACGGCGCCGTCGCCGACGAAACCGCCCAGCCGCAGATAGCCCTTGATCAGCGGCGGCAGCGCCGCGAGCGCCGCCGCGTCGTCGTCGGGCGGCCCGCCATCCTCGGTCGCGACGGTCATCGCCACATAGCGCTCGGGCAGGGCGCGCGGCCGCAGCTCGGGCGGCGCCAGATGGCGGCGGTGCAGATAGGCGAGCGACGGCGCGACCGCGCGCGGATCGGTCCCGGGCAGGCTGGCGCAGCCGAACATGATCCGGATGTCGTGGGCGAAGACATAGCGGGCGATCCCGCTCCACAGCCGCTGCATGGTCGCGCGCGTGCGGTGGCCGGCGTCGACGCAGGCCCGGCCGAGCTCAAGGCTCTCGCCGGGGATCGCCGCCAGGGCCGACAGATCGAATTCGTCGGCGGTGTAGAAGCCGCCATGCGCCTCGGCGACCGACCGGCGCAGCAGGCGGTAGGTGCCGACGATCGCGTCGGGGCCGGTGCCGAGGGCGGCGTCCAGCACCAGCAGATGGTCGCAGATGGCGTCGAAGCGATCGAAGTCGCGGCCCGCGGCGACCATCCCCGGCGTCGGCCGGGCGCCCATCTCGCCATAGAAGACCCGGTAGCGCAGGCGCTGCGCGGCCTCGACCTCGGCGGCGTCGGCGGCCAGCCTGACCTCGATGGCGTCGCGCGCCCGAGGGACCGCGTCGGCCAGCGCGATCATGAGTCGCCCGCCGGTTCGCCGCCGCCGCGGCGCAGCGGGACACCGTAGAGTTCGAGCCTGTGGCCGACCAGTTCGAAGCCCAGCGCACGCGCGGCCTCGCGCTGCAGCTTCTCGATCGCCTCGTTCTTGAACTCGATCACCTGCCTCGTGTCGAGATCGATCAGATGGTCGTGATGCTCGGTCGTCGCCTGCTCGTAGCGGGCGCGGCCATCGCCGAAATCGTGGCGCGCCAGGATCTGCGCCTCCTCGAGCAGGCGCACCGTGCGGTAGACAGTCGCGATCGATATCCGCCTGTCGATCGCCGATGCGCGCCGGTAGAGCTGCTCGACATCGGGGTGATCGGTCGATTCGGAAAGGACGCGTGCGATCACGCGCCGCTGGCCCGTCATCTTCAGGCCCCTGGCGAGGCAGAGTTCTTCCAGCCGCGTCATGTTCGGCGCGATCCCTGGGTTGAGGCCGGCAGGCGGACGGTCCGCGCGGGGCGGTTCGGCGTCTCTCGGAACCTCTATATAGGCCATCGGCCGCGTCCTTCCATCGGGGCGGCCGCAAGCCTGGGCCCGTCATGTGACGGACCCGGGACAAATTGGCGGCGGTCTTGCCGACGGCGCGAGCCCGGCCGGCCAGGCCGGCTGCGGTCAGTCTTCGCGCGTGGCCCGGCCGAGGCCCTGGGCCTTGGCGAGGGCGCTGCGGCGCTGGGCGTAGCCGGGGGCCACCATCGGATAGTCGGGCGGCAGGCCCCAGCGCGCCCGGTAGGCCTCCGGCGTCAGGCCAAAGGCGGCGCGCAGATGGCGCTTGAGCGTCTTCAGCCGCCGCCCGTCCTCCAGGCAGATCAGGTAGTCCGGGGTGATCGAGCGCTCGACCGGCACCGCCGGTTCGCGCGGCGCGGGGGCGGCGGCGCGCGGCGGCTCCGTCTGGTCGCCGAAGGAACGCAACGCGGCATGGACCGCGCGCAGCAGCTCGGGCAGCTCGCCGACCGGGGTCGATCGGCTTGTCACGAACGCGCTGGCGAGCTGCACGGTCAGAGCCAGAAGATTCTTGTCCGTGTCGCCTCGATCGGTCATCGATAAGGTCCTCGCGCTGCGTCCGGATGCAAGACTAGGGGCCGGCACGTTGACGGCGCAGTAAGGTGCTGATAGTCGGCGCGATCTTCCAGGCGTACGACCCCACGCGAATGGAGTAGCCGGAAAGTTAACCTGCCGTTAAGGGCCGCTGCAGATCGCGGCGCATCGTCAGCGCATCGGTCGCCGGCGCGGGCGGGCGGGCGTAGTAGCCGCGGCGCCGGCCGACGCTGGCGAAGCCCGCGCCGGCATAGAGGGCGCGGGCCGCGGCGTTGTCCTCGGCGACCTCCAGGAACAGCCGGTCGGCGCCGCGCCGGGCGCATTCCCCGGCGACCGTCTCCAGCAGCGCCCGGGCCAGCCCGTGCCGCCGCCAGGCGGCCTCGACCGCGATGGTCAGCAATTCCGCCTCGTCGGTGTTCACCCGGGCGAGGGCGAAGGCTGCCGGCGGCGATCCGCCGGGGACGACCAGGAAGCCGAACGCGCCCGGCATCGCGAGCACGTCGAGGATCGCGCCCGCGGGCCACGCGTCCGCGAAGCAGGTCGCATGCAGCGACGCGAGATCCGCGGCATCCGCCGGCGCCACCGGGCGCAGCCGCGGCGCGTCCGCGGTCACGGGACGGCGCGACGCGGCCGGGGAGCCGTGACCGCGGGCGGGTGGATGTAGAGCGGTCCGGGCGGCGAGGCATCGGGCAGCCGCGTGGCGGCCAGCGCCGCGACCTCGGCGGCGTCGACGCCGCAAGGCACCCCTCGCGCGGCGATGCCGATCGCGGCGAGCGCCGCCACCACCCCGGCCACCTCTTCGCCGACGACCGCGACCGGCGCCGCCGGGGGCAGCAGGCCGGCCAGGTCGGCGGGGCGGCGGGCGAAGGGCGCACCGGTGCCGATCTGGAAGAAGGCTTCGGCGCGACCGGAGCCGATCGTCGCCAGCGCGGTCTCGCCGGCGACGCAGCGCCGCGGCGCTTGCAGCGCGTCGAGGGTCGTGATCCCCAGCAGGGGGCGATCGATGGCCAAGGCAAGGCCACGCATGAAGGCGAGCCCGGCGCGCAGCCCGGTGAACCGTCCGGGGCCGATCGTGACCGCCAGCCGGTCGATCGCCGGAAAGCCGGCTCCCGCCTCGGCCATCGCGGCCTGCGCCAGAAGCGGCAGGTCGTCGCTGCGCCGGGGATCGGGGGCGCTGCGCGCCGACAGCACCGACCCGTCGCGCCACAGCGCCAGCGAACAGCGCGACGTGGCGCTGTCCAGCGCCAGGATCAGCACGCGCCGGTCACAGGACGGCGCGCACCTCGACCACTTCGGGGATGTAGTGGCGCAGCATGTTCTCGATGCCCGATTTCAGCGTCGCGGTCGAACTGGGGCAGCCGGAGCACGAGCCCTGCATGTGAAGGTAGACGACCCCGTCCTCGAAGGAATGGAAGACGATGTCGCCGCCGTCCTGGGCGACCGCCGGACGCACGCGGGTATCGAGCAGTTCCTTGATCTGGACGACGATGTCGTTGTCCTCGGCGGACCCTGCGGCGGATGCCGCGACGGCGGCGCCCTCGGCCAGGATCGGCCGGCCGGCCGTGAAGTGATCCATGATCGCGCCGAGCAGGGCCGGCTTGACCACATGCCAGTCCTGGTCGGCCGACTTGGTCACCGTCACGAAGTCGGAGCCCAGGAAGACGCCCTCGACGCCGCCGACCGCGAACAGGGCCTGGGCGAGCGGCGAGCGGGTCGCGCTCTCGGAATTGGGAAAATCCGCGGTGCCGGACGGCATGACGACGCGGCCAGGAATGAATTTCAGCGTCGCCGGGTTCGGCGTGGCTTCGGTCTGGATGAACATCTCTGGGGCCCTCTCGCTCGTCGCGGCAACGCCTCTAGATGGCGCGCGGCGGGCAGCGGGTCAACCACGTCGCCATCATGGTCATCGGCGCATGCCCGCGAACGCTCAGGTGATCGCGTCGATCGCCGCCACGCTGAGCGAGCCGGGGACGATGGTGACCGGCACCCGCAGCTTGCCGATCAGCCGGCCCGACAGCGCGGTGACCAGCGGGCCCGGACCGTTGGGGCCGGGATCGGCGGCCAGCACCAGCACCGAGATGCTCGGCTCCTCTTCCAGCAGGCGCAGCAATTCGGTCGCCGGCTTGCCCTCGCGCACATGCAGCATCGGCATGTCGCCGGACGTCTCGCGCACATGGGCGGCCAGTTCCTGCAGCCGCGTCTCGGCTTCCGTGCGGCGCTCCTCGCGCATGATCTCTCCGACGCCGAGCCATTCCGAGGACACCGGCTCCGTCACGTAGAGCATGGCGACCCGGCCGCCGGTCGCATGGGCGCGCCGGCAGGCGAAGCGCAACGCCACCTCGAGTTCGGGCGTTTCGTCGACGACGACCAGGAAGACCCTGTGGTGATGCTGGCCGCCCGTCTCGTCCGCCATGCCCTTCGCCCCTCGCGTCTCGGTTTCGCCGGTCATGCCCGCCGGAAGGCGGCGCTGGCGGCCCATCCGGCCAGGACCGCGATCGCGACCGCCGCCAGGCCATAGAGCGCCGGGTGGCGATGGGCGAGCCCGTAGATCCGCGCGCCGATGCCCGTCTTCTTGACGCGCATGGGGGCGGTCTGCGCCCCGATCTCGCGCCCGTCCTTCACCAGGAACACCTCGACATTATAGATCCCCGTAGGAACATTGGGGGGAAAGCTTATGCGCGTCCGGAACAGCTTCGGCCCGAGAAACGCGACCGGGGACGGCTGCTCCTGCCAGAGATCGGCGCGCACCCGGGCCCGTGTCAGCCCGGCGCGGAAGGCCGCGACCTCCGCGGCCGCAGCGCCCGCGGGCGGCACGGCGCGCACCGATCCGATGCCGATCTGCAGGCGCTGGCGCATGCCCTGGGTGGTGATCTGCTCCAGCGGCCTCGAACTCGCGACCCGGTAGAAGGACGGCACCTCCTCGAAGCGCATCGAGGCGGTGTTGATCCAGATGCCGAGCACCCGGCTCTTGCGGCGCACCGTGGCGCCGCCGGCGGGTCCGCGCACGACCACGATCACGTCGCCCTCGCCCTCGGTCGCGCCGAACAGCAGCAGATCCGTGCCCTCGAAGCCGGTGGTGATGGAAATCTCGTGCGCCGACAGGTCGGCGACCAGCGGCTGGCCGGTCATGCCCGCCATCTGGGCGGCCGCGCGCGGGCCGGTCAGGGCGAGCAGCAGCAGCGCGAGCGCCAGCAGCGCCGGTCTCAATGCCGGCCCCCGCCGCCGACGGCGTAGAGGTCGGCGGGCGCGATCACCAGATCGAAGCCCAGCTTGATCGCCACGCCCAGCACCAGCAGCGCCATCAACCCGCGCAGCTGCTCCCCGCGCAGCTTCTGGCCCAGCCGCGCGCCGATCTGCGCGCCGACCACGCCGCCGACCAGCAGCAGCACCGCCAGCACCATGTCGACGGTCTGGTTCTGCCAGGCCTGGAGGAACGTGACGTTCGAGGTGACGAAGATGATCTGGAACAGCGAGGTCCCGACCACGACCGAGGTCGGCATGCCGAGCAGATAGATCATGGCGGGCACCATGATGAACCCGCCGCCCACGCCCATCAGCGCCGCGAGCACGCCCACGAAGGCGCCGACCGCGAAGGGCAGGATCGAGGAAATGTAGAGCTTCGACTTGGGAAACCGCATCTTCAGCGGCAGGCCGTGCAGCCAGGTGTGCTGGTGCAGCTTGCCGCGCCGCGGGCCGCCGCGCCGCGACTGGCGCAGCGCGTTCACCGATTCGATCAGCATCAGCGTGCCGATCGCGCCGAGGATCAGGACATAGGCGAGCGAGATGATCAGGTCGACCTGGCCGGCCTGACGCAGGAAGGCGAAAAGCTGCACGCCCAGCGTCGAGCCCGCGAGGCCGCCGAGCAGCAGCACGACGCCCATGCGCACGTCGACATTGCCGCGCCGCCAATGGGCGAGCACGCCGGAGACCGACGCGCCGACGATCTGCGCCGCTTCCGACCCGACCGCGATCGCCGGCGGCACGCCGATGAAGATCAGCAGCGGCGTCATGAGGAAGCCGCCGCCGACCCCGAACAGCCCGGACAGCAGCCCCACCCCGCCGCCAAGCCCGAGGAGGAGGAGCCAGTTCACCGACAGCTCGGCCACCGGCAGATAGATCTGCATCGCCTCGCGAATCCCCGACGCGGGCGAAGCCGCAAGAGCCGCCCGTTCAGCGCAGAGTGCGTCGCCGGACGCCTTCTGGCAAGCGCGCTGGGCGCATGGCCGCCGCGATCCGCCGGGACGCCCGCCGGCCGGCGTCAGGCCGGACCGGCGAAGCTCGGCGACGTCACCGGCCGCTGCGGGCCATAGACCTCGGGCATCGCGCCGATGTCGTCGAGCGCCAGCCCGTCCACTGTCGCGAGTTCGGCGGCGCATGCGCCATCGGGGCCGAGGCGATGCTCGACATAGCCGACGAGCTTGGTGCCGACGCGCTGCTGGAACCGGTCGCCGACGATGAAGGCGGTCGACGGCGCCCAGACATGGACGGTCCCGTCGATCTCGAGCCGGCGGAACTGGTGCAGATGGCCGGAAGCGACCAGCCGCGGCCGGCGGCTGCCGAAGGCCCGCGCCAGCGATGCGCGCCCGGTGTCGCGGACCCGCCAGTAGGTGCCGTCCGGATCCGCCGCGCCGAGCGTCAGCGGCTTGTGCAGGAAGAGCGCGATCGATCGTTCTCCGGCCCCGGCCACCGCCTCGGCAACGAAGTCGAGCTGCGCGGCGGCGTCGGGAAGATCGGCCTCGACGAGCAGGCCGTTGATCCCGATCAGCCGCCAGCCGGGAATGTCGCGCAGGAAGCGGTCCGGACCGAAATTCGTGCGATAGCTGGCCAGCCGCCGGGCGTCGAGCGGCTGGCGCGAGGCGAGTGCGGGGTCGTCGCCGACATCGTGGTTGCCGGGCACCGCCAGCCAGGGCAGGCCCAGGCTTTCGTGCAGCGACCGCACGAAGACCAGCTCGGCGGGCGCATCCGCGCCGTCGAGCGTCATGTCGCCGGTGTTGACGACCAGATCCGGCCGCCGCGCGGCGAGCGCGGCGGCGACCAGCCGGAAATTCGGCAGGAAATGCGGCCGTTCCGCCGAGAGATGCGTGTCGGAGATCTGGGCGATCCGGAATTCCATGTCTGAAGCTCCTTCAAGGCGCGGGACGCGGCGGCGCCTTGCGCCGCCGCGCGCCGTGTTCAGCCGCGGGGGATGAGCCGCCGGACTTCGGTGGCCATGTCGGCGAGCACCTGCTCCGGCGTCGCCTTCTGTTCGACGATGCGGGCCAGCTGGTCGACCATGACATTGGTCACGCGTACCGAGTTCGGGCCCGGGAAGGCATACCAGGGGATCATCAGATGGACCTGCCGCGTCGCCGCCTGGAACAGCGGATTGTCGCGATAGAAGTCGGCGAGATGGCCGGGATCGTCGATCGCGATCTGGTTGCAGGGCACGTAGCCGGTGTTGCGGACCATGAGGGAGGTGCCGACCGCCGAGGTCGCGAACTTGACGAATTCCCAGGCGGCGGCCTGCTTGGCGGGGTCCTTGGCGACGATCATCGCGCCGGCGCCGCCGGTCGGCAGCCGGCCCCTCTGCGGATCGATCACCGGCATCGTCGTGGTGCGCAGCTCGAACTTGCCGCCGACCGACTCGGAGATGCTGCGCACCTGCGCCGTGGTGCGGAACATCATGCCGAGCTTGCCGGCCGCGAAGGCCTGCAGATCCGAGGTGCCGGCGTAGTTGGGCATGCCGCCTTCCTTGACCATGCGGTCGAGCAGCCGCAGCGAGGCGAGCCCCTCGGGGCCGTTGAAGGCGACGTCGGTCTCGTCGTCGTTGAGCATGCGCCCACCATGCCCGTAGAGCAGGGCGGAGAACATCCAGTCGTCGCCCGGCCAGCGGAAGAACATGCCCTCGGTCCCGTCGCCCAGGGCGCGGATCCGGCGCGAGGCCGCGATGACCCCGTCCCAGCCGGACGGGAAGGCCGCGGGATCGAGCCCGGCGCGGCGGAACAGGTCGACGTTCCAGTACGAGATCGGGTTCGACGTCGCGAAGGCGAGACCGGCCTGGATCCTGCCGTGGAAGCCGAGCCCGAGCAGCGCCGGGGAGTAGCCGAGCTTCGCCGGATCGCCTTCCTTCGCGAGCAGCGCGCGCAGGTCGAGCGCGATGCCGCGCTCGGCGAAGAGCCGAAGGCGGTTGAGACCCTGGAACGAGACGTCCGGCAGGTTGCCGGTCGCGGCGCCGCGCAGGATCAGCTGCGCCCCGTCCTCGTAGGTCGGCGTCGGATTGAGATAGCTTGCGGCGATGCGCGGGAAGCGGCGGGAGAACTCTTCCATCACCGCGTCCTGCGCGGGCTTGAAGATCGCGGGCATCGAGTAGTGCACGCTGATCGACACCGGCGCCTGCGCGCGGATGGCGGGCGCCCAGAGCGCGGCCGCGGCGCCCCCGGCGATGCCCATGGCGCGGCGCCGGCCGAGGGCGGTCTTGGTCTTCGTCATCGTCGAACTCCAGGATGGAACGCCCCGGAGCCCCCGGGGCAGGGGCAGCGGTCAGCCCTTGAGCCCGGTCATCGTGATGCCCTCGATGAAGCGGCGCTGGGCGAGCAGGAAGGCCGCGACGAGCGGCGCGGTGACGATCGCGGCCGCGGCCATCAGCGCGCCGTAGTCGTCGCCGGCCTCCTCGGCGCGGAAATAGAGGACCCCGAGCGCCGGCGTGTAGAGATCGCCCTTGGTGACGACCACCAGCGGCCAGAACAGGTCGCTCCAATGCGCGACCACCGAGAAGATCGCGAACGCCGTCGCCGCGGGCCAGGCGTTGGGCAGCGCGACCCGCCAGACGATCGACGCCTCGCCCATGCCGTCGATCCTTGCGGCGTGGATCAGGTCGTCGGGCAGCGCCTTGAAGAACTGCCGGAACAGGAAGATCGCGAACACCGAGATCGTGAACGGCGCCACCAGCGCGGTGTAGCTGTTCAGCAGTCCGGCATTGGCGATCGCGATGTAGAGCGGGATGGCCGGAACATGGGACGGGACCAGCAGCCCCAGCATCACCAGACCGAACATCGTCTCGCGCCCGCGGAAGCGCAGCTTGGCGAGCGCGTAGCCGGCCGGAAGGGCGAAGGCCAGCTGGAACGCCAGGATCAGGCCGCAGACCAGCACGCCGTTGAGCAGGTAACGGCCGATCGGGATCTCGCGCAGGACCCGCCCGTAGTTCTCGGCGGCGCTCCAGGTCTGCGGGATCAGCGACAGCGTCGCGGTGAAGACTTCGGAACGCGGCTTGAACGACACCGCCAGCATCCAGGCATAGGGCATCAGGAACAGCACGACCAGCGCCGTCAGCAGCGCCAGGCGCGGCAGGTCGCGGATCAGCGTCGGCTCGTCGCGCATGCCGCCCTCAGCCGTAATGGATGCGGCGTTCGATCAGCCGCTGCTGCGCCAGCGCGAGCGCCAGCACGACGGCGAGGAACAGCACCGTCATCGCCGAGGCCTTGCCCATCTGCAGGAAGGTGAAGCCCTCCTGGTAGATCGTGAACACGATCAGCTCCGACGCCTTGTTCGGGCCGCCCTGGGTCAGCGTCGCCACCGTGTCGAAGCTGCGCACCGAGCGGATCGTCGTGATCACGACCACGAACAGCATCGTCGGCCCGAGCAGCGGCCAGGTGACCAGCCGGAAGCGGTCGAGCGCGGACCGGCCGCCGTCGATCTCGCACGCCGCGTAGAGCTCGCGCGGGATCGCCGTCAGCCCGGCCATGATCAGCACCATGTTGAAGCCGGCGTTCTCCCAGATCGCGATCAAGCCGAGAGAGACCAGAACCCAGTCGCTGGAGCCGAGCCAGTTCGGGCCGGCGATCCCGATCGCGCGCAGCATCGAATTGACCGGACCGATCGTCGGATGCAGCAGGTACTGCCAGGCGGTGGCCATCGCGACGATCAGCGACACCACCGGCAGGAAGAAGGCCGCGCGAAAGAAGGCGCGGCCGCGGATCCGGCCCTCGATCGGCAGCGCGAGCGCCAGCCCGGCGAGGATCGACGCCGGCGTGACGATGGCGACGAAGACGGCCGTGTTGCGTACCGACGTCGCGAAGCCTCGGTCGCCGAGCAGTTCGGCGAAATTCGCCAGCCCGACGAAGCGCAGCGACCCCAGTCCCAGCTCGTAGTCGGTCAGGGCCAGCACGCAGACCGCCAGCGTCGGCACCAGCAGCATCGCGAGGAACGCGGCCGCCGCGGGTGCCGTCAGCAGCCACGCCGCGGCGCCCTCGCTCAGCGCCGGCCGTCGGTTGGGTGGGGCGGCGACGATCTCAGGCATGGTCGCGGATGCCATGCCCGCCGCGCGCCTCGGCCGCGATCCGCCGGCCGTCGGCGCCGAAGAGCAGCGCGCGGGCGGCATCGACGCGCAGACGGATCTCGGCGCCGACCGGCGAGTCGCGGCGCACGCGGCCGTCGGCGCGCAGGATCAGCGGCGCGCCGAGATCGCGATGGCGCGCATGGATCAAGGCGCAGTCGCCGAGGAACTCCACATGTTCGACGCGCGCGGGCATCCCCTCGCGCGCGACGGCCAGATCCTCGGGCCGCACCGCCAGGATCGCGGCGCATGGCCCCGCCGCCGGCGCGACGACGCCCATGTCCCGGTCGCCGACCGCGACGGCGCCGTCCACGCCCACCGTCGCGGGCAGGGTGTTGATGCGCGGCGAGCCGACGAATTCGGCGACCCGCAGATCGGCCGGATCGAGATAGATGCGCTCGGGCGTGTCGATCTGCAGGATTTCGCCGGCCATCATCACCGCGACGCGATCCGACATCGTCATCGCTTCGGTCTGGTCGTGGGTCACGTAGACGGTCGACGCGCCGACCCGCCGATGGATCTCGACGATCTCCTTGCGCGTCTGCACGCGCAGCCCGGCGTCGAGATTGGACAGCGGCTCGTCGAGAAGAAAGGCGCTCGGTCGCCGGACGATCGCCCGGCCGAGCGCCACGCGCTGGCGCTGACCGCCCGAAAGCTGCGCGGGACGGCGATCGAGCAGCGCGCCGATAGACAGCAGCTCGGCGGCCTTCGCGACCTCGGCCCCGATCCCGGCGAGGATCGCGCCGGCGCCGCGGACATGCCGCCCGATCCAGGGCAGTCGCTGCCACGCGTCGAGCCGGCGCATCACCAGCGGGACGGCGATGTTCTGACGGGCGGTGAGATGGGGATAGAGCGCGTAGGACTGGAACACCATCGCCACGTCGCGGTCGGCCGCCCGCAGCGCCGTGACCTCGCGATCGCCGATCCGGACCCGGCCGCCGTCGGCGCGCTCGAGCCCGGCGATGATCCGCATCAAGGTCGTCTTGCCGCAGCCGGACGGCCCGACCAGCGACACGAACTCGCCCGGCGCCACCGCCAGCGACACGTGCTTCACGGCATGTACGTCGCCGAAGCGCTTCTCGACCGAATCGACCGACAGTCCCGTCATTCCCGCCCCGCGTGCTGCGGGCGGGAGTCGTGATCCTCCGAGGCTACGGCGGCTTTACGCCGCGGTGACGCTTCGGTTGCCTCGCGTGCGTGCAGCGTACCGGCGCGGACCCGAAAGTAGCCGGTCGACGGCTTTGCGCGAGGGCGGGCGCGTGCTGCGCTGGCGCATCGCGCAGCGGAGGGCAGGCGGCATGACGCAGGGCGAGGATCGGGCAGTGCCGGCGGCGGAAATCGCCTGGCTGCGCCGCGAGGGACTGGCCGGGCTGGTGCTGCGCGATGCGGCGCTGACGCTGTGCACCGCGGGGCTGTATCGCTTCTGGGGACGGGCGGCGTGGCGGCGCCATGTGTGGAGCCGCGTGGCCTTGCGCGGCGATCCGCTCGAATTTGCCGGCACCGGGCTGGACGGATTCAAGGGGTTCCTGCTGGGGCTTGCGCTGTTCGCGCCGCTGCTCGGCGCGATCGACCTGGCGGGCCGGTTCGCGGCGACGCGCGGTCTGGTGCCGCTGGTCCTGGCCAAGCTTGCCTACGCGGCGGCGCTGCTGACGATGCTGGGCGCCATGCGCTTCCTGCGGCTGCGCTATCTGATCGCCGGGACGCGCTGGCGCGGCGTTTCGCCCGCGCTCGACGCGCGGCTCCTGGATTACGCGCGCGTCGTCGCGCCGCTGCAGGCGCTCAACGCCCTCGCGCTGTTCGCGCTCTCGCCCTGGGTCTGGCAGCGCCGCCACGCCTGGCTGATCGGGCGGCTGCGGCTGGGCGAGGCGCGCGGCGCCGGCACGCCCGACTGGCGGCCGCTGGTGCTGCCTTGGGCCGGCGTGTGGGTTTCGGGGGCGGTGGCGCTCGCCTGCCTCGCGTCCTGGACCCTCGCGGCGGCGCAGCGCAGCGGCCGGGCACCGGCCGGGCTGCCGGTCCCGCCGGTCGTGGCGCCGGGCTGGGTCGCGGCGCTCGCCCTCGCGGCCGCGCTGGCCTGTCTTGCGGCCTATCGCATGGCGGCGTGGCGTACGCTGGCCGTGGCGCTGCGTCTGGGGCCGGCGCGCCTGTCGAGCCACGCGCGGCCCGGCTTCGCCGCCGGGCGCGCCCTGCTGGCGGTGCTGGTCTTCGCGGCCGTGCTGGCCGCCGGCCTTGCCTGTGCCGGCGCGCTGCTGATGCCGGTGCCGCGCGGCGTGCCGCAGATTCTCGGGGCGGCATGGGCGGTGCTGGGCGCGATCGTCGCCGTGGCGGCGCTGGCGCTGGCGCGCGACGCCTTCTTCCGGCCGTCCGCGATCGCGCATTTCGTGGCGACGCTCGAACTCCATGACGGCGCGGCGCTGGACGACATCGTCGCGCCGCCCGCATCGCCGGGCGCCGGGGGCTGGGGCCGGATCGATGTCGCCGCCGGATGACGGCGGCGCGGATGCCGGCTGGCCGGTCCGTTTCCATGACGGCGCCGCGACGGCGTGGCGCCCGGGCGTGGCACGCCTCGAGGGCGACGTCCTGGTGGTCCGCTTCGGCGCCGACGCGCGCCGGGACTTTCCGGTCGCGGGCGTCGCGCTGCTCTGCGCGCCGTCGGGTGCCGCGCGCGGCATGCTGGTGCCCGATGGCGGGGGGGCCGCCCGCATCGTCTTCGCCGATCCAGGCCTTGCCGCGGCGCTGGTCGCGCACGCGGCGCATCGTCGCGGCCGTCGCGCGTCGGCGCGGCGCGCGGCCTGCCGTTCGCTTGCGATCGCGATCCCGGCGCTGGCGGCGCTCGCCGCCCTGTTCGTGGTCGTGCTGCCGCTGCTTGCCGGCGTCGTCGCCGCGATCCTGCCGGCCGAGACCGAGCGGCGGTTCGGTGCGGTCATGGCCCGGCATCTCGCCGCGTCGCTGGCGCGCGCGCCGGACGGTGCCGAGGCCTGCCGCGGCACGGCCGGACGTGCGGCGCTCGGCGCGATGTTCGAGCGCCTGGTGGCGGCGGCAGGCGATCTGCCGCATCCGCCCCTGCTGCATGTCGTCGACAGCGACCGGACGAACGCCTACGCGCTGCCGGGCGGCCGGATCGTCCTGCTCGCCGGGCTGATCGACGCGGCCCGCTCGCCCGACGAGGTCGCGGGCGTGCTGGCCCATGAACTGGCCCATGTCGCGCATCGCGATCCGGTGCGCGCCATGGTCCGCAGCGCCGCGCTGTCGGCGCTGGCCGGCATGCTGGCCGGCGATCCCGGGCTGGCCGCGGGGCTGGCGACGCTGGGTGTCCATCTTCTTGGCCTGTCGCATTCGCGCGACGCCGAGATGCGGGCCGACGCGCGCGCGACCGAGATCCTCGCGCGGGCCGGTCTCGCGACGGACGGTCTCGCGGATCTCTTCGCGCGGCTCGCGGCGCGCGCCGGGGGGGGCGCGGCGGTCCACGGCTATCTTTCGACCCATCCGCCCCTGCCGGCCCGCGCGCGGCGGGCCGCGCCGTCCGTGCCGTCCCAGGCGTCGCCGCCCGCGCTGGCGCCGGCCGACTGGCAGGCGCTGCGCCGCGACTGCGCGGCGGCGGGCTGAGGGTCCCGGGCGAGACCTTTCCGCCGCCTCAGGTGCGGGCGCGCTTGCGGCAGACGGCGATGAAATAGCCGTTGTGCCATTCGGAGGTTTCGAACAGCGGCCCGCGCGGGACCCCGCCATTCTGGGTCGTCCTGATCTCGATGGCGAACAGGGTTTCGATCCCGCCGTCGCGCAGCGCGCGTGTCGTGCCGGCCCGCACCGGCGCCCAGTTCCAGTCGTCGACGACCAGCACGAATTCGTCCTCCAGCGCAGGCATCGCCATGACGATGCCGTCGACATGATCCTGTTCGCCGTGGGGGCCGTCGAAGAGATAGATGTCGAAGCGCCCGATCGACGCGAAATCGACCTTGCGGAAATCCCGTTCCAGATGGGCGATCCGGGTCGAGGGACCCGTCACCGCGGCGACATTTGCCAGAAACCGGTCGCGAGGTCCGCCGAATTCGGACCAGTTGTCGATGCACAGCGCGTCGACGGCGTTGCCGAAGGCCGCGGCGCAGACGGTCGACCCGGTCCAGGATCCGACCTCCAGATACCGCGCGCCCGGCATGCCTTCGACCAGCCGGTTGACCAGATAGCGGTATTTCGTTCCCGACATCCCGCGCAGCGCGACCACCCAGGGCGGCAGCTTGTGGTCGAGGGCCATGGCCTGGAAGAACGCGCGGTTCAGGACCGCCGCCAGGGCGCTCTTCGCCGGATCGCCGTGCATCACGTATTGCGTCTGGTCGGGCGGGCCGCCGGCCGGCGCCGGCGCGACGCCGGCCGCGGCGCTGCCGGGCCTGACCGCCAGCCGGACGTCCTGCGTCACCCGGGACAGGAAGACGGGTTCGGGATTCTCGCGGAAATACTGGTCGACGGCGATCCGCGCGCCCTGGAAGCAGCCATAGTCGTCGATGATCAGCATGCCCCCGGGCGAGACCAGCGGATAGAGGTGGACCAGCTCGTGATGGGTCGAGGCGTAGAAATCAGTGTCCAGGCGCAGCAGCGCGATGCGCTCGGGCCTGACGCCGGGGATGGTCTGCTCGACCATTCCCTTCACGAAGACGAAGTTCTCGCGCGGATATCCCGAGGAGAAGACGACCTCCTGGACTGTTTCCACGGTGCCGCCGAAACCCCAGTTGATCCCCTCGGGGTTGACCGACTTCATGGCCTCCCATTCGCCGATCGCCGCAACCCCCTTCCAGTCGCGGTCGAGATCGCCGGGACGCGGCATGCCCTCGAACGTGTCGTAGAGATAGATCTTGCGCGTCGTGTCGCCGAAATGCTTCAGCGCCAGCGCCATCAGCAGGACCGACCCGCCGTTCCACACGCCGCATTCGACGAGATCGCCGGGGATCCCGTGCTTCACGATATGCCCGATCGCCCGGTACAGCTCCCATGGCGGTTCGGCGCCGGTGAGCATGGTGATGGTGTGCTTCTGGACCCGGCCGATGATCTCGATGAAGAAGGGATCGTCGATGTCGCGATATTCCATTTGCCGGCCGCCGATGTCGATCTTCAGCCACTCCGCGGGCGGCGGCAGCGGCGGCAGACCGGGTTCGTGCCGGCCGAGTTGTTCCAGCGCGGCGGCGAGCCGCGCATGGATTTCGGCGGAGCAGCGGATCTCTGTCCGCCGGTGGGCGCTCCATTCCCGGTACAGCATCGCGGCCACCGGGTGGTTCGCCGCGGCGACCAGGGTTTCCAGGAGTTCGGCCAGGGTCTCGAACGGCAGCTCGCCGGCCCTGGTCCTGAGGACGATATCCTGGAAAAAGGCGACGGTATCGGTGTCGGCGCGCGTCATCTTCGGGCGATTCCTGGCAGCGGGAATGACGACATGACGAATCTAGCTTGCGTCGGCGAGAGGCGTCAAAAACCGCGCCCGGTCCGATGTCAGCCCGGCCGCGCGACCCGCAGGATCGCGACGCGCGCGCGGCCGTGGCGGCGGGAATCCAGCGCCGCATAGCCCGGCGGCGCGTCGAAATCGTCGCCGTCGCCGGTCTCGGCCACGACCAGCGCGTCCGCGGCGAGCCAGCCCCGGTCGCGCAGCGCCGCGAGGCTGCGCGCGGCGAGATCGGTGCCGTAGGGCGGATCGAGGAAGGCCAGCGTCGCCGGCTCCGCCGCCGGTCCCAGCCGCGTGGCGTCGCCCAGAACGAACCGCGCGTTCGCCGTCTCGCGCGCGCGGCGGACATTGCGTTCGGTCAGCGCCAGCGCCACCGGGTCGTTGTCGAGGAAGACCGCGCGCGCCGCGCCGCGCGACAGCGCCTCGATGCCCAGCGCGCCCGAGCCGCAGAACAGGTCGAGGACGATCGCCCCGCGCAGCGGCGAGGCGGCCCCGATGCCGAAGCGATGCTCGAGCACGTCGAACAGGGCCTGGCGCACGCGGTCCGCGGTCGGGCGGATGCGCCGGTCGGCGGGCGTCTCGAGCACGAGGCCGCGATGCCGGCCGGCGACGATGCGCATGGCGCGCCGCTCCGCTCAGCGCCGCGGCGGCGGCTTGCCGAAATCGCCGCCCACCATCTCGCGCAGCACCTTCGCCGGAACCTCCTCGATCGCGCCGGGAGCGAGCTGGCCCAGCTGGAACGCGCCATAGGCGACGCGGATCAGCCGGTTGACCTGCAGCCCGAGCCGCTCGAGGACGCGGCGGATCTCGCGGTTCTTGCCTTCGCGCAGGCTCATCGTCAGCCAGATATTGTCGCCCTGGCGGCGGTCGATCGTGGTCTCGATCCGGCCGTAGCGAACCCCGTCGATCTCGATCCCCGCCGCCAGCCGCGCGATCGCGGCCTCGTCGGGCGGCATGCCGAAGGCGCGCACGCGATAGCGCCGGATCCAGGCGGTCGCCGGCAGTTCCAGATGGCGCTTGAGCCCGCCATCGTTGGTCAGCAGCAGCAGGCCTTCGGAATTCCAGTCCAGCCGGCCGACCGGCATCAGCCGCGGCAGGCCGGGCGGCAGCGCGTCGTAGATCGTGGGCCGGCCTTCGGGATCGCGCGCGGCGGTGATGCAGCGGTCCGGCTTGTAGAACCGGAACAGCCGGGCGCGCTCGGGCGCGGCCAGCGGCACGCCGTCGATGGCGACGACGTCCTCAGCGGTCACGTTGCGGGCCGGACTGTCGATGGTCGCGCCGTTGACGGCGACGCGGCCGGCGGCGATCAGCCGCTCGGCGTCGCGCCGCGAGGCGGCGCCGGCGCGTGCGATCACCTTGGCGATGCGCTCGCCGGGAAAGCTTTCGGTCATGGGGCGGGGTTTAGCAGAGGCGGTGCCTGCCAGGGGAGGAAGAACGCGCGGCGCGGGCGGGCATCGGGCGTCGTCCGGGCCGTTGCGCCTGTGAACCGGGTGTCTGACCCCAAGCGGGGTCAGACCCCAGTGGCGATGGCGCGCGGGCCCTGATAAACGACTGCCATGACCATACCTCGCTTCCGGCTCGGGACGCGCGGCTCGGCTCTGGCTCTGACCCAGACCGGACTGGTGCGTGACGCCCTGGCCGCCGCCTGGCCGGACCTTGCCGCGCCTGGCGCCATCGAGACCGTCGTGATCCGGACCACCGGCGACCGTGTCCAGGACCGGCCGCTGGCGGCGATCGGCGGCAAGGGCCTGTTCACCAAGGAGCTGGAAGAGGCGCTGGACGCCGGCGCCATCGACGCCGCGGTGCATTCGGTCAAGGACCTGCCGACCGCCCTGCCCGCCCCCTTCGCGCTGGCGGCGACCCTGCCGCGCGAGACGCCATTCGATGCGCTGATCGCCCGCACGCCCGTGCCGGGGCTGGCCCAGCTGCCCCAGGGTGCGCGGGTCGGTACCTCGGCGCTGCGTCGCCAGGCGCAGCTTCTGGCCCATCGTCCCGACCTGCAGGTGGGCATGCTGCGCGGCAACGTCGACACGCGGCTGAACAAGCTTGCGGAAGGCGGCTTCGATGCGATCCTGCTGGCCGCCGCGGGGTTGAACCGGCTCGGCCTCTCCGATCGCATCACCTGCCTGCTCGGTCCCGACGAGATGCTGCCCGCGGTCGGTCAGGGGGCGGTCGGCTGCGAGATCCGGGCCGCGGACAGCCGGGCGCGACGCTATCTGGAGGCGATCGACCACGCGCCGACCCATGACGCCGTCCGCGCCGAACGCGCGATGCTGCACCAGCTCGAAGGCAGCTGCCGGACCCCGATCGCGGGCCTCGCCCAGGCGGCGGCGGGGGCGCTGACGCTGACCGGCTTCGTCGCGACGCCCGATGGCCGGCAGGGCTGGCGCATGAGCCTGTCCGCCCCGGTGCAGGATGGCGAGGCGCTGGGACGCGAGGTCGGACTGGGGATCCTGCGCCTGGCCGGCGACGACTTCCCGCGCCTGGCGTAAGGGCGGCGATGCGCCTGCTGGTCACGCGCCCGCTCGACGACGCCCAGGCGCTGGCCGAACGTCTCGCGGCGCGCGGCCACGCCGCGACGGTCGAACCGCTGCTGACCATCGCCCCCGACCTGCGCGCGCCGCTCGATCTTTCCGGCATCCATGCGCTGGTCTTCACTTCGGCGAACGGTGTTCGCGCCTATGCCCTGCGCAGCCCGCGCCGCGACCTGCCGGTCTTCGCGGTCGGGGCCGCGACCGCGGCCGCCGCGCGCGAGATCGGCTTCGCGAACGTGGCGAGCGCCGAGGGCGACGTCGCCGCGCTCGAGGAGACGATCGCGGCCCGCGTCAGCCCGGCCGAGGGGCCGCTGCTGCATGTCGCCGGCGCGGTGGTCGCGGGCGACCTCGCCGGGCGTCTGGCCGCGCGCGGCTACACCCTGCGCCGGGCGACGCTCTACGCCGCCGAACCCGCGCCGCGGCTTTCCGCCGCGGCCCAGGCCGCGCTGGAGGGCGGGACGCTGGACGGCGTGCTGCTATTCTCGCCGCGCAGCGCGGCGATCTTCGTCGAACTGACCGCCGCGCCGGCGCTGCGCGCGGCGGTCGGCCGGCTGACCCTGTTCGCGCTGAGCCCGGCGGTGGCGCAAGCCGCCGCCGCGGCGGGCTGGCGGCGCGTCGTGGTCGCGCCGCAGCCCGACGAGCCGGCGCTGCTCGACCTGATCGATGCCGAGGCCGCCGCCGGCGCGGCCGGAACCCAGGAGGCCACCGCCATGGCCGAGACGCCACCCGCCCCGACCGCCGCCGCCGCGCCGCCGCCCGCGGCACGGGCCGGCGCGCCCTGGCCGGTGCTGGTGGTGGGCGTGGTCGCGGTGGTCGCCCTGGTGCTGGACGTCTACACCCTGGCCGGCGCGCCGCGCCGCGAAGCCGTACGCCGCGACACCGAGCAGGCCGTCAGCCAGCGTTTCGAACGCCTCGAACGCGAGGTCGCCGCGCTCGCGGCGCTGCGCCAGGAGCGCGACGAGGCGGTGCAGTCCGCCCGCCGCCTGGAGGCGCGGCTGACCGCGGCGGCGGCCTTGCTCGAGACGCTCGGCGGCCGGCTGGACGCGCTCGATCGCGACCTGCGCGCGGAGATCGCGCGCGCCGCGGCGACGACGCCCCCTGCGGCGGCGCCCGATCCGGCGCTGTTCGCGGCGCTGGCCGAGGATCTGCAGCGCGTGCGCGAGGAGGTGGCGGCGCTGCGCGCGCCGCCGCTGGCGTCCGCCGCACCCGCCCCGGTCGCGACGCCCGCGCCGGCCGCCGCCGCGGCGCCGCCACCGCCGCCGCCCGCGGCGGCGGCGGCGCTGCGCCGGGTCGAGGCCGCGGCGGCGGCGGCGCCGCCCGATCTGGCGGCGCTGCGCGCGGATCTCGCGCGCCTTGCGCCGCAGGTGCTGCGCGCGGCCGGTGCCGCGTCGTCCGGCGGGTCGGGATGGTGGTCGGCGCTGACCGACCGGGTGGCGGCGCTGATCGCGGTCCGTCGCGTGGGCGAGATCCGCGGCGAGGATGCCGAGGCGTTGCTGGCGCGCGCCGAGCAGCGTCTGGCCGCCGGCGACATCGCCGCCGCGCTCGACATCCTGGCGGCGCTGCCGCCGGCGCCGGCCGAGAGGCTGGCGCCCTGGACCGCCGCCGCGCGCGCGCGGGTCGAACTCGATGCCGCGCTCGCCGATCTGGCCCGCGCCGCGGGTGGCAGGCCCTGAACGCCATGCGCCGGTCGCTCGCGTTCCTGGCGGCGGCGACGGCGGTCATGCTGGCCGGCGTGTGGCTGGCCGAGCGGCCGGGCGAGGTCTCCGTCGTCTGGCTGGGCTGGCGGATCGACACGTCCTTCGGGATCCTGGTCGTGGCGGCGCTGCTGCTGTGCGCGGCCGCCATGCTCCTCGCCGCGCTGTGGCGCATGCTGGTCTCCGGTCCGCGGCGGCTGATGCGCTGGCGGCGCGACCGCCGTCGCCGGCAGGGCTACGCGGCGCTGACCCGCGGGCTGGTGGCCGTCGCCGCCGGCGATCCTCGCGAGGCCCAGCGCCATGCGCGGCGCGCCGAAATCCTGCTCGACGAGCCGCCGCTGACCATGCTGCTGGCGGCGCAGACCGCCCAGTTGCTGGGCGACGAGTCGGCGGCGAAGGGGCATTTCCGCCGCATGATGGAAAACCCCGAGACCGCCTTCCTGGGGCTGCGGGGCATGATCACCCAGGCGCTCAAGGCCGGCGACCATGGCGAGGCGCTGGTCCTGGCGCGGCGGGCGCGCGACCTGCGGCCGGCGACCGCGTGGGTGCAGACGACGCTGCTCGATCTGGAAACGCGCCTGGGCGACTGGCCGGCGGCGCAGGAGACGCTGCGCCAGGCCGTCCGGATCGGCGCCCTGCCGTCGGCGCAGGCCGGCCGGCACGCCGCCGCCATCGCGCTGGAGCGCGCGCGCCGGGCGCGCGAGGAGAACCGCCCCGACGAGGCGCTGGCCCAGGCCGAGCGGGCCTTCGCGGCCGATCCCGACCATGCGGCGGCCGCATCGCTGCTGGCGGAACTCAATCTGGGGGCCGGCAAGACGCGCGCGGCGGTGCGCGTCCTGGAGCAGGCCTGGGCGCGGCTGCCGCGCGCCGAACTGGTCGATCTGCACGCCCGGGCACGCGAGTGCCGCGACGCGCTGGCGCGGGTCAAGGCGGCGGAACGGCTGGCGGCGCTGGCCCCCGCCCACCCCGAAAGCCATCTGGCGCTGGCCCGCGCCTGCCATGCCGCGCGGCTCTGGGGCGAGGCACGGCGTCATCTGTCGGCCGCGACCGCGGCGCTGGGGGGCGCGCCCAGCGCC
>JBIKLI010000479.1:0-2753 GCA_044359885.1 Alphaproteobacteria bacterium
CCCGCCGGCGCCGGCCCCACCGGCGCCAGCCCCGGCCCCGGCGCCGTCGGCGCCCGCGCCGGCGCGAGCGGCGCCGGCCCCGCCGCCGGCCCCGGCGCCTCCGGTGCCGCAGCGGCCGCAGCAGCAGGAATTCGACCTGAACAGCGTGCTGCGCGACCTCAGCCGGCAGCCGCGCGTTCAGCCACCCGCCCAACCGGCGCCGCAGCAGGCAGCCGCGGCGTCGGCTGCGCGGCGACCGGCGAATGCTCCCTTCGACCCCTCGCTTCGGCTGAGCTCCGCCGAGGAGGGGGCGCTGCGCAGCCATGTCGAAAGCCGCTGGAACAAGGACCCCGGTGCCAAGGGCATCGAGAGCTTCGTCGTCGAGATCCGTGTCCGGGTCGGGCCGGGCGGCGTGCTCCAGGGCGAGCCGGAGATCGTTTCCCAGAGCGGCGCTCCGGCGGATCATCTGCGTGCCTTCGCCGAAGGGGCGCGTCGCGCCGTGATCCTGGCCGCCAGGGAGGCGCCGCTGCCCGTGCCGGCGAGATTGACCGAGCGCGGCACGCACGAAATCACGATGGTCTTCCGGGGGCGCGAAGGATGATGCCGATTCGCCCGACCCGTTTCGTTGTCGTTCAAACCGATCGAGGGCTCCACAGATGAGTGCAAAGCTTCAAGCCGCGCGCCGAGGCGGTGGACGACGTGCGTTTCTCTCGGGCGCGGCGGCGTTCGCGGCGTCGGGCGTGCTGGTCGCCGGCGCGGCGCGCGCTCAGACGCGGATCGATCTCACGCGCGGACAGCTGCAGCCCATGCCGATCGCGGTGTCGCCGTTTCACGGTGCCGCCGGCGAGGCGGCAACCGGCCGGCAGATCCGCGACGTCGTCGTCGGCAATCTGGAGCGCTGCGGCCTGTTCAAGCCGATCGAGGAGGGCGCCTACATCCAGAACCCCGAGCAGTTGCGCAACGTCGTCGAGCCCCGGTTCGTGGATTGGCGGCAGATCGGGGCCCAGGCGCTGGCCTACGGCTTCGTGGAGCAGCAGCCTGATGGGCGTCTGCGCGTCGGGTTCCGGCTCTGGGACGTCGTCCAGGGCGCCTATGTGACCGGCGGCGTCTATACCTCGCAGGCGACGAACTGGCGCCGTGTCGCGCATATCGTGTCGGATGCGATCTACAAGGCGCTGACGGGGGAAGAGGGATATTTCGATACGCGGATCGTCTACATCTCCGAGACCGGACCGTTGCAGCGGCGTGTCAAGCGCCTGGCGATCATGGACCAGGACGGCGCCAACCATCGCTTTCTCACCGATGGTCGCAACCTCGTCCTCACCCCGCGATTTTCGCCGTCGTCGCAGGAGATCGCCTATCTCAGCTACGTCAACAACCGGCCGCGGGTCCTGCTCCAGAACATCGATACAGGACGTCAGGAGGTGGTGGGCGACTTTCCGGGCATGACCTTCGCGCCGCGGTTCTCGCCGGACGGAAATCGCGTGATCATGTCGATGTCGCAGGATGGCACGACCAGCATCTTCGCCATGGACCTGCGCACCAAGCGGGCGCAGCGGCTGACCCAGTCCGGCGCCATCGACACGTCGCCGTCCTACTCCCCCGATGCGCGCGAGATCGCCTTCAATTCGGACCGTGGCGGCGCCGGGCAGCTCTACGTGATGGATGCCGAGGGCGGCAACGCCCGGCGAATCAGCTTCGGCAGCGGCCGTTACTTCACGCCGGTGTGGTCGCCGCGCGGCGACCTGATCGCCTTCACCAAGCAGGAGGCCGGCGAGTTCCTGATCGGGGTCATGAAGCCCGACGGGTCGCAGGAGCGGCTGATCGATCGCGCCTTCCATGTCGAAGGTCCGACCTGGGCGCCGAACGGCCGCGTGCTGATGTATTTTTCCGAGGGCCGGTCCGATGCCCGCGGGATGGGACGGAACACAAGGTTGTTCACCATCGACCTGACCGGCTACAACAAACGCGAGGTCGTCACGCCGACCGAGGCGTCGGATCCGGCATGGTCGCCCTTGATTCCATAAGCGGAATTCAACATATTCGCCATTGTTTCGAGGGGGCCGGCCTTCAAAGCGGCTTCCCGGGTCACGCTTTTTGAGGCGGCGCCATGCCGTTGAAGCGTGGCTCGGCTCAAAGAGACCGGTTGAACGGATTGCGGCGAGATGGGACAAGCCTGCCAATCCGCGAAACCGCGAATCGATTCGTAGATGCTCATCGGAAGGAGTTCCCCATCATGCGTTTGAAGGTTCTCACCGCATTCGCCGCCCTGGCGATGCTGGCCGCTTGCGAAACCCCGTCCCAGACGGCGGCGACGCAGGGCGGGACGGGTGCGGCGGCGCCGCGCGCTCAGACCCTGCAGGAGCAGCTGGTCGCAGTGGGAGACCGCGTGTTCTTCGACTACGACAAGTCCGACCTGAAGCCGGAAGCGCGTCGCCAGATCGAGCGCTGGGCCTCGTTCCTCCGGACCAATGCGAACGCGACGATCACGATCGAGGGGCATTGCGACGAGCGCGGCACGCGCGAGTACAACCTCGCTCTCGGCGAGCGCCGCGCGAATGCCGCCAAGAACTTCCTGGTGTCGATGGGCATCGAGCCGCGCCGCGTCGCGACGATCAGCTACGGCAAGGAGCGTCCGGCGGTCATGGGTTCCAACGAGGCCGCCTGGTCGCAGAACCGCCGCGGCGTCGCGGTGGTGAACTGAACCAAGACAAGTTCCGGGCCGGTCCGTCGGCCCGCCCTGTCAACGTCGCCCGCCGGCGAGAGCAACCCGC
>JBIKLI010000149.1:0-9996 GCA_044359885.1 Alphaproteobacteria bacterium
TCGCGCTCCGGGAGAGATAGGCGATGGGCGATGCCGCGATCCGCGCCCCCGCCGCCGGTCCGCGCTCCGGCTTCGGCGCGCTCGTGCGCGCGGCGCGCAAGCGCTTCTTCGGGACCCCGCTCGACGCCGCGATCACGCTGGCGTGCCTGGCCGCGCTTTGGTTCCTGGTCCCGCCGCTCGTGAAATGGGCGCTGATCGAGGCGCATTGGACGGCCACCGCGGCGCAATGCCGAGAGGCGCGCCAGGGCGCATGCTGGGCCTTCGTGAGCGAGAAGTTCTGGTTCGCCGTCTTCGGGCTCTATCCCTACGAGTTGCGCTGGCGTCCGGCGACGATGCTGTCGTTGTTCGCGGCGATGGTCGCCGTGTCGCTGTTCCGGCGGTTCTGGTCGAAGGCGCTGGTCTGGGCATGGGTCGGCGCGGCGGTGGTGATGTTCGTGCTCATGGACGGCACGGTGTTCGGGCTCGAGGTGTTCGGCCCGCAGGTGCCGACGCGCCTTTGGGGAGGCCTGACGGTCACGGTGTTCATCGCCGTCTTCGGTCTTGCAACCGGCTATCCGCTGGCGATCCTGCTGGCGCTGGGCCGGCGCAGCCGGTTGCCGATCGTGAAATGGTTCTGCATCGGCGTCATCGAATGCGTGCGCGGCGTGCCGCTGGTGTCGATCATCTTCATGGCCGCGATCATGCTTCCGCTGTTCCTGCCGTCCGGCATGACCATCGACCGGCTGTTCCGCATCCAGTTCGCCTACACGATCTTTTCCGCGGCCTATCTGGCCGAGGTCGTGCGCGGCGGCCTGCAGGGGCTTGGCCGTGGCCAGTACGAGGCGGCCGAATCGCTGGGGCTGAACTACGGCCTGAAGATGCGCCTGATCGTCCTTCCCCAGGCGTTGAAGATGACGATCCCCGCGCAGGTCAACACCTTCATCGGACTGTTCAAGGACACGACGCTGGTGGTGATCGTCGGGATCTTCGACTTCTTCACCACGCTGCGTGCCGCGCTCGGCGATCCGAACTGGATGGGATTCCCAAACGAGGCCTATGTCTTCGCGGCCTTCGTCTACTTCATCCTATGTTTCGGCATGTCGAAATACAGTCAGCGCCTGGAGCGCGTGCTCAGCCCCGAAACGCGGCGCTGACGCGGGGCGAACCCCTCTTTCGCGCCGGCGCCGGATGTCGGACAGTCCATGCGGCGCGGGACAGCCAGGGGGAATACGGGCATGGAAATCGATCTGCTCATTCGTGCCGGGCGGGTGCTCTGTCCGGCGACCGGTCGCGACGGGCCGGGGACGGTGGCGGTCCATGCGGGACGCATCGTCGCGGCCGCACCCGATGCGCGCGCGCGGCAAGTGCTGGATTTCCCGGATGCGCTGGTGGTGCCGGGGCTGGTCGATTTCCACGCCCACCCGGCGCGCGGCGGCTCGAAATACGGGATCTGTCCCGACCGCTACATGTTGCCGACGGGCGCGACGACCGTGCTTTCGCAAGGCGATGCCGGAGCGCTGACCTGGGCCGCGTATCGCGAAGACGTCGTACGGACCTGCCGCACGCGCGTGCGCATGGCGCTCAACCTGTCGGCGCGCGGCGAAGCGCCGCCGGTCGCCTGCTTCGGCGATCCGTCCGATGTCGATGTCGCGGCCTGCGTCGCGGCGCTGGCCGCGGGCGGCGACGACATCTGGGGCATCTCGGTCAATGTCAGCCGTTTCTCGAGCGGCGCGACCGATCCGCGCTGGGTGGTGGCGCAGGCGCTGGAGGCGGCGGCGCGCAGCGGCAAGCCGATGCTCTACGGGGCGCGCGAAGCGGCCGACTGGCCGCTCGCCGACCAGCTCGCGCAGCTGCGGCCCGGCGACGTCGTGACCTATTGCTACATGGCGTCGCGCAGCATCCTCGAGGACGGAAAGCGCGTGCACCCCGCCGTGCGCGAGGCGCGCGCGCGGGGCATCCTGTTCGATGTCGGCCATGGGACGACCGCGTACGACCACCCGGTCGCCGTCGCGGCCATCGCCGACGGCTTTCCGCCCGACACGGTGTCGAGCGACATGTACGCCGCGCATCTGGGCCGCCAGCCGCGGCACGACCTGCCGCGCGTGATCTCGCAGCTCGTCGCCGCCGGCATGCCCGAGCGCGACGCCTTCGCGGCGGCCACGCATCGCCCCGCCGCCCTGCTTGGCCTCGCCGGCGAGATCGGGACGCTGGCCCCCGGGGCCTGCGCCGACATCGCGGTGCTGTGCCGATCCGGAGACGGAACCTGGCAGGCGGTGCGGACCATTCGGGCTGGCGTGCAGGTCGCCGGCACACGGCCGGTCCCCTGACCGTGGCGCGGCGGCGCGGCGGCGCGGCGATGCGCGACCTCGATCCTGCAACGGTCCCGAGGGATTTCCTGCAGCCGCGGCGACGATCGAGGTTTGGCGGCAGAGACCCAGCGCCGGCGGACAGGCCGTCTTGTCCGGGCGATGCCCGATGTCCATCGCCGGCTTGCGCCGATGCGCCACGCTCCGGATAGTGCAAGACCATGAAATTCGTTCTTGCCGCCGACGCGTCGAGCGTCCTGCCCGATGCCGACATTCCGGAGCTGCCCAACCGATATCGCGGCAAGGTGCGCGACAACTACGACCTGCCCGACGGACGCCGGATCATCGTCGCCAGCGACCGCATCAGCGCCTTCGACCGGATCCTGGCCGCGATCCCCTGGAAGGGCATGGTGCTGACCCAGACGGCGCGGTTCTGGTTCGAGGCGACGAAGGACATCTGTCCCAACCATGTCCTCGAATATCCGGACCCCAACGTGGTGGTCGCGCGGCGGCTCGACATCCTGCCGGTCGAGATCGTGGTGCGCGGCTATCTGGCGGGCACCACGGGGACCTCGATCCTGACGATGTACAAGGCCGGCGCACGGACGATGTACGGCCACGACTTTCCCGATGGCATGCGCGCGAACGAGAAACTGCCGGCGCCGATCGTGACGCCCACGACCAAGGAATTCGACGGTGGTCACGACGCGCCGCTCACGCCGGACGAGATCCTGTCGCGCGGCCTGCTGACCCGGGACCAATGGCAGACGCTTCGCACCCATGCCCTGGCGCTGTTCGCTCGCGGCCAGGACATCGCGGCGGCGCGCGGCCTGATCCTCGCCGACACGAAATACGAATTCGGACTCGATCCCGAAGGCCGGATCGTCCTCGCCGACGAGATCCATACGCCGGATTCGAGCCGCTGGTGGTTCGCGCAGACCTATCCGGCCCGCTTCGCGGCGGGCGAACGTCCGGACAGCTTCGACAAGGACGTGATGCGCAGCTGGGTGGCTTCGCGCTGCGATCCCTATCGCGACCCGATCCCCGCGATCCCAGACGAGATCGTTCTGGCCACCGCGGGTGTCTATGTCGACGCCTTCGAGCGCATCACGGGCCAGGTCTTCGCGCCGCCGTCCGGGGCGGGGCGCGAGACGCCGCTGGCCCGGATCCGGCGCAATCTGGCGCCCTATTTCGTGTCGCGATGACGGCGCGCGGCCAGGAGGGGAGACCGATGACGGATCACGGCGCGCTGCCGGATTTCTCGGTGGCCGGCATGCATGTCCTGATCACCGGTGGCACCGGCGGCATCGGCGGCGCCTTCGCCCGCGCCTTCGTCGCCAACGGCGCCACGGCGACGGTCACCGATGTCGCGCCGCCGCAATCGCCGCTGCCGGCGGGAGTGGATTTCGTCGCGCTCGACGTGCGCGACGATGCCGGCTGCGACGCGCTGGCGCGCCGCATCGCGAAGCTCGACGTCCTGATCCACTGCGCCGGCCGGCTCGATCGCGACGCCGAATGGCGGATCGACGGCTTCAAGGACATCGTCGACATCCATCTCTTCGGCGCGATGCGGCTGGCCACCGCGTTCCGGCCCCATCTCAAGGCGAGCGGTGGCTCGATCATCCATATCGGGTCGATCTATTCCTTCTTCGGCGCCCCGCATCTGCCGGCCTACACGGCCGCCAAGACGGCGATCGTCGGCCTCACCCGCTCGCTCGCCCATGCCTTCGCCGAGGACGGCATCCGCGTCAACGCGATCGCGCCGGGCTGGATCAACACCCAGATCAGCCGCCGCGGCCGCGAAAATCCCGAGTTCAACGCCAGGATCATGGCGCGGCTGCCGGCCAAGCGCTGGGCGGACCCCATGGAACTGGCCGGCACCGCGCTGTTCCTGTCGTCGCCCGCCGCGCGCTTCGTCAACGGCGCCACGATCCCGGTGGACGGAGGCTACGGCGCGACCTGACCCGGCTGCCGCCGGTCAGCGATCGCCGTCCTCGATCCGGCCGTCGACCACCCGCACGATGCGGTCGCAGCGCCGTGCGAGGTCGATGTTGTGGGTGACAAGCATGAAGCTGGTACCCGCGCGACGGTTGATGTCGCGCATCAGGGCGAAGACCTCGTCGGCCGAGCGGCTGTCGAGATTTCCGGTCGGCTCGTCGGCCAGGACGAGGTCCGGGGACAGGGCGAGCGCGCGGGCGATCGCCACGCGCTGCTGCTGGCCGCCCGACATGTGCGGCGCCAGATTGCCGGCGACCGCTTCCAGACCCACCTGCCGGAGCAGCGCCCGCGCACGTGCCTCGATCGCGGCCGAGGCGAAACCCTGCGCCGCCACCGCCGGCAGCATGACGTTCTCCAGCGCGGTGAAGGCGGACAGCAGCAGGTGGCTCTGGAAGACGAAGCCGATCTTGCGTCCGCGCAGCATCGTCAACCGGCGTTCGTCCAGCGCCCCGGTGTCGACCCCGTCGATCAGCACACGGCCGGCGCTGGGCCTGTCGAGCAGGCCCACGATGTTGAGCAGCGTGCTCTTGCCGGACCCCGACGGTCCCATCAGCGCCACGAACTCGCCGTGGCGCAGCGCGAAGTCGATGTCGTGCAGGACCCGCGTCTCGGCCGGCGTGCCGACGCGATAGGATTTGCAGAGCTTCTCCAGCCGCAGCACGTCGTCAGCCACGGATCGCCACCACCGGATCGAGCCGCGCGGCGCGCAGCGCGGGTGCCGCCGCCGCCAGGATGCCCGTCGCCGTCGCCAGCAGCGCGGTGGCGACGAACAGCCGGGCCTCGACGACGAGCGGGAACAGTTCGCTGCCATCGGCCTGTCGCGCGATCGAATGCCACCAGACCAGGGCCCCGATGCCGAGGGCCGCGCCCAGCAGCGAGCCCGCGAATCCGAGCAGGCCGCCCTGGATCAGGAAGACGCGCAGGATCTGGCCGCGCCGCGTGCCCATGGCGCGCAGGATGCCGATGTCCTTCGACCGCTGGATCACCGACACCACCAGCACCGCCGCGATCCCGAACGCGACCGACAGGCCGACGAAGACCCGGATCAGGGTGTTGGTGGCGATCTGGGCGCGCATCGCGGCGAAGAACTGGGCGTTGGTGGCGATCCAGCTTTCGGCCTTCACGTCGTGCAGGGCGGCGATGCGCCGCGCGATCGTCTCGGCCGCGAAGGGGTCGCGCACCACCAGATCGATCGACGTGACGCCCCCGATCAGCCCGAGCAGCGACTGCGCCGTGCGCAGCGCGACGAAGGCGACGCGCTGGTTCGCCCCCTTGCTGCCGAAATCGAGCAGCCCCGCCACGGTCAGCGAGCGCGTGGCGCCGGAGGCGGCGCCGACGACGATCTTGTCGCCGACCGCGGCGCCCAGATCGCGGGCCAGTTCGGTGCCGAGCAGGATGTCCTCGCTGCTCAGCCGCGCGGCGCCGGCGACCAGATAGTCCGGCACGCGCACGATCCGGAAATACGTCTGCGGATCGACGCCGGTCAGCGTCGCGGACCGGCTGGCGGCGCCGCGTATCGCCAGCGCCGAACCGGCGGCGGTGGGCGAGGCGACCTCGACGTCGGGCATGTCGCGAAGCGTGGCCACGATGCGCCGCCACTGGTCGATCGACGCCAGCCGCTGCGCGGGCCGCTGCACGACGGGATCGGCGACCAGGCCGGTACCGCCGCGCAGCGGCCTGGCCACCTGTTCGGGCGGCAGCAGCTGGATCTGCGCCTGCGAGGTCAGGACACGACGCAGGAAGTTGCGCTCGAGCCCGGCCAGCATCGCCGACATGAAGACGATCACGCCCACGCCGATCGCGACGCCGGCGACGATGAACCAGGTCTGCATCCGGCCCTCGCGCAGGAATCGAACGGCGGCGATCCACTCGAACGGCAGCAGCGCGTTCATCGGTCGACCGGCCGGACGCGCTGCCCGATCGCCACGCCGGCCGCGACCGGGATGGCGACAGCGCCCTCCGCGATCCCGTCGAGGATCTCGACGGCGCTGTCGCCCCGCAGGCCGAGCCGCACCGGCACGCGCGCCGCGCGGCCGTCGCGCAGCCCCATCACCCACGGAAGCGGCCCGCGCAGTTCGCGGACCGAGCCGGCCGGCAGCACCAGCGTGCCGCTGCGCCGGGCGACCTCGATATCGACCGAAACCGTCATGTCCTGACGCAGATGATCCGGCGGATCGGGGACCAGCAGCCGCACCTCGACCGAGGCGCGGGCGATGTCGATCGCGGGCCCGATATGCTGGACGCGGGCGGCGAAGAGGCGGTCGGGAAAGGCGTCGGCCGAGGCCAGCGCCGGCTGTCCCGGCGCGAGCAGGCCGAGATTGCGTTCGTCGATCTGCAGCACCAGCAGCGTGTCGCCGGCCGGGGCCAGGACAAGCAGCTTGCGTCCGGGCTGCACGACCGTGCCACGCTCGACGTCGCGCGCGATCACGATGCCGTCGCGCGGCGCCAGGACGCCGGCATGGGCGAGCCGGGCGCGCGCGGTCTCGCGATTGGCGATCGCCTGATCGCGCTGGGTCTGGGCGAGGACGAAATCGCTGCCGCCGGGCGCAGAGGTGAAGATCAGCAGCCGCGCGGCCGCCACCTGGGATTGGGCGATGTCGAGCCCGCGCCGCGACTCGTCCAGCGCCGCGCGCGAGGCATGGCCATTCTGGGCAAGCTCCGAGGTTCTTGCGTACCCGGCCTGGGCGCTGCGCAGCGTCGCCTCGGCCTGGGCCAGCGTCTCGCGTGCCGCCGGCAGGGTGAACTCGACCAGCTGGCGCAGCCGCGCCTCGGCCTGGGCGACCGCGCCGTCGGCCTGGACGAGGGCTGCCTCCAGCTCGCGCGATTCGATCGCCACCAGCTTCTGGCCGCGCGCGACCCGTTCGCCTTCGGCGGCCAGGACTTCGGCCACGGTGCCGGTGATCTGGGCGCCGATCTCGACCCGGAACGGCGTCTCGACATGGCCGCTGGCGACCACGCTGCGCACGAGATCGGCGCGCCCGACCCGCTCGACGACCACGGCCGTCCCCAGCATCGCGCGGACGGCAGGCCAGCCGCCGGCCAGAAGCAGCGCCAGCCCCGCCAGCGCGAGAAGATGTCCGCGTTTCACGCCCGTCCCCGCGCCCCCGGCGCCGAAGCCGGTCCCAATCTCGGAAATTCCGCGCCGAACGTCTGCGCGCAACGCGACCGGCGCCGTGCGACGCATTGCCGCGTCGCTATCGCGCCCAGCGGAGATCGCGCTCGCGAACCGGGGGTCTGATCCGGGTTCGGGTCAGACCCCTTCACGGGATTTCATGGCCGGCGGACCGATCGGGGCCGGTCTCCGGTCTCGCCGCGGTCAGGGGGCCGCGACGAGGGCCTTGCCGTCGCGCGCCACGACCCGGCCGCGCTTGAGCACCAGCCGGCGCGGCGGACGGCTGACCACGGCGTCGGCGGGGGCCGCGGCGTCGACCAGCACGATATCGGCCCAGGCGCCGGGGACGAGCCCGTAGCCCTCGAGCCGCATCGCCGCGGCGCCGCCGTGGGTGACCATGTCCAGGGCCAGCTCGATCTCGTCGTCGCGACGCAGATTGTTGCGAAGCCCGACGATCATCGCGCGCTCCAGCATGTCGGCGTTGCCGTAGGGGCCCCATGTGTCGCGAATGCCGTCCGAGCCGCAGCACAGCGTCACGCCCGCGGCATGCAGCTGCTTCACCGCAGGCACGGGGCGATAGGGCGCGCCATGGGTCATGATCGCGATCCGCGCCTCGGCCAGCTGCTCGACCAGCTGCGCCACATAGGCGGCGTCCGCCATGCCGAGGCAGAACGCATGGCTGATGACGACATGGCCCTGCATGCCGAGGGCGCGGGTGCGCTCGACGATCAGCTCCATCGAGAAGCCGCCGAGCTCCCCCGGTTCGTGCAGGTGGATGTCGACCCCGGCCCCGAATTTCTGCGCCAGCGCGAACACCGCGTCGAGATGCGCCCTGGGGTCGCGGTCGATGGCGCAGGGATCGAGCCCGCCGACGATGTCGGCGCCCGCGCGCATCGCCGCCTCCATCAGGGCCAGCGTCCCCGGCCGCACCATCAGCCCGCTCTGCGGGAAGGCGACGATCTGGATGTCGCAGTGGTCGCGGTAGCGCTCCCGGGTCGCCAGCAGCCCCTCGACGCCCGACAGGCCGGTGTCGGTGTCGACATCGACATGGCTGCGGATATGGGTCGAGCCCTTGGACAGCGACAGCACGACCTGGCGCGCCGATTGCCGGCCCGGATCGATGCCCAGGCGGCGGCGCTGGACGCGTTCGTTGTCGATCTTGTCGATCAGCCGCGGACCGACCTCGTTGCGGTACCACCCCATCCCGAGAAGCGTCTTGTCGAGATGGGTATGCGCCTCGACAAGTCCCGGCAGCGCCAGCGCGCCGCCGCCGTCGATGACCTCGTCGCCGGGGCCCGCCGCCGGCGCCGCGCCGATCGCCGCGATGCGGCCCGAGGCGACCATGATCGCGGCCGGGGTGCCGTCGGCGAGACGGATGTTCTCGAGGATCGTCGCAGCCATCGGATTTCCTTTCCTTTGCGGGGGGTGCCTCGTCGCCGGCGCCCCCGGCGATCGGGTGGTTCTAGCAGGAGGCGCGCGCGCCGCGTCGCGCCGCGCTGGATTTTCGGGCCGGAAATCCGGTAATTCCGCTCGATGGAACGCCCCGGACAACCCGCCGACGAGGCGGAACGCCAGCGCGCGCTCGACGAGACCGGCCTGCTCGACTCGCCGCCCGACGCCGAGTTCGACGACATCACGGCGCTGGTCGCCGCCCAGCTCCGGGTCCCCGTCTGCCTGGTGTCCCTCTTCGACCGCGATCGCCAATGGTTCAAGTCCCGGCACGGGCTCGACGCGGCCGAGACGCCCCGCGACATTTCCCTGTGTGGTCATGTCGTGGCCGATGGCAGGCCTCTCGTGGTAGCCGACGCGACCTCGGATCCGCGCTTCGCCGACAACCCTCTGGTGACCGGCCCGCTGAATCTGCGGGCCTATGCCGGCATGCCGCTGGCCACCGAATCGGGCCTCGTCCTCGGCACGCTCTGCGCGATCGATAAATCGGTGCGCGCGTTCGCCGCGAACGAACTCGAACTGCTGCGCCGCGCCGCGACCTTGGTGATGAACGCCATCCGGCGCCGGACCCTGGAACGGCTCAAGGAGGCCGAACTGCGCGGCGCGCTCGACGACGCGAATGCCGCGGTCCTGTTCGTGGATGCGGCCGGGCTCGTCGCCTGGTCGTCGCGCCGCGCCGCCCATCTGCTCGGGCTCGGCGACCGGGCCTCGGCCGGGGATGCCGAGTTCGCGTCGTTCTTTGCCGATCCGCGGCCTGTCCGCGACGCGATCGCGGCGGCGCTGCGTCTGCGCAGGTCCGGGCACAACCTGGTGTTCGAGACCGCGGGGGCTTCGCCGGACCGCCGCAAGCTGCGGCTCGACATCGATCCGCACGCAGGGTCCGGCATGCTCGACTACGCCCGCTGCCGGATCGCCGATCCCGCCGAGGGCGACGATCGCGACGAGCGGCTGCGCCAGTACGGCGCGCTGTTCGACGCCAGCCCGGGCCTGCTGGCGACGCTCGACGGCAGGGATCACATCGACAAGCTCAATCCCAGCTGGCAGACGATCCTGGGATGGACGCCGGACGAGCTGCGCGCACGGCCGCTGAAATGGTTCGTCCACCCCGACGATGCGCCGGCGTTCGATGCCCTGCTCCGCGATCCACGTGCC
>JBIKLI010000480.1:0-2730 GCA_044359885.1 Alphaproteobacteria bacterium
CGGGTCGGTGTCCGAGCATCGCCGCGGAACGCTTCGCGCAGCGCCTCGACCAGACGCCTGGTCGGCAGCGCCCGTACCAGATCGGCGGCGTCGAAGCTGCGGATCATGGGCGCACCGCGACGGCAGCGGGTCCTGCCCGCTCCGCCACGCCGGGCCCGGCATTCCCCCGAAGCTTTTGAAGTTCGGCTTCGAGCTGGCCGACGCGGCGGGTCGCGTCCCGGCCCGCCCGCCGGGAATGCCGGGCTGCCCACCACGCGATCGCCGCCCCGAGCCCGAACCCCGAGTAGAGCGCGCCGGTCAGGGCGACGAAGAGGGGCAATTCGATCCGGTCGGCGATCGGCCACAGATCGAGCGACACGGGCGCACGGTTGGCGATCGCGAAGACCGCGCCACAGAACAGCAAGGGGACGCCCGCGATCCAGAACAACGGCTTCACGATCCCCACCTCCGCGATGGCCGCCAGCCGGCCTAACCCTCGGGATTGAGCTTTTCGCGCAATTCCTTGCCCGTCTTGAAGAACGGAATGAATTTTTCCGCGACCTCGACCGAATCGCCCGTGCGCGGGTTGCGTCCGACCCGTGCGGCGCGCTGCTTGACGGAGAACGCGCCGAACCCTCGCAATTCGACCCGATGTCCCTGGGACAGAGCGCGGGAGATTTCGTCGAAGATCGCCCCGACGATCTTCTCGACGTCGCGCTGGTACAGGTCAGGATGCGCATCGGCGATGCGCTGGATCAGTTCCGACTTCGTCATGTCCTGTCTTGCGGCCTGGGTATCTGGGCGCCGCAATTCGCGGCTTGGTCACGCCGCGGATCAACGCGACGTCAGATCAGGGTGCCAAACGGCCACCAGCCCGTCAATGGTAAGTCTTTCCGGCAGATAGGATTTTCCTTGGATCAGCCGGGCCATCGCCGCGCCGGCGTCAAGCCCGCCGCGCTCGACGAAGCCCGGCTTGATGTCGCGCAACGGCAATCCGGGCGGCACCATGCGCACGCTGGCGAGCCAGCCAAGCGCCGCGTCCTCCCCGCCCAGCGCATCGACCAGGCCAAGCGCGACGGCCTGGCGGCCGGTATGGACGCGTCCGTCGCCCAGCCGCGCGGCCGCGTCGGCGGCGAGCCCGCGCCGCTCGGCGACCATCGCCACGAACATCGCATGGGTATCGTCGATGACCGCGCGCACGGCGCGGCGTCCCTCGTCCGTCAGCGGCTCGAAAGGGTTGGGCACGGCCTTCATCGGCGCCGATTTGATCTGCTCCATCGCCACACCCAGCTTCTGCAGCAATCCGGTCACGTCGGCGGTCTGCATCAGGACGCCGATCGAACCGGTGATCGTGCCCTCGCGCGCGAAGATCCGGTCCGCGCCCAGGGCCACCATGTAGCCGCCGGATGCGGCCGTCTGTCCGAGAACGGCGACCACGGGAAGCTTCGTGCCGATCGCGCGCAACTGGCGGTGGATTTCTTCGCTGGCGACGACGGTGCCGCCCGGGCTGTCGATCCTGACGACAAGCGCCTTGAGGCGCTCGTCGGCGGCGGCGCGACGAAGCGCTTCCAGGCGCGGCGGATCGTCCGCGATCACGCCGGAGATGGTGAACCGTCCGATATAGCCGCCATCCCAGAGCGGGCGCCCGAGATGGGTGGCCGCAACCAGCGCCGCTGCGAGCGCGACCGTGATGGCTGCGAGCCGCCAGAAGGACAGCTGCCGCTTGAGCCGGCGGCGATCGACCAGGAAATCGGCTTCCGAGAACGGCATGCCCGCATTCTACACGCCGTTCCGCCGTGGATCGAGGGATCGTCGGCGGGCTGGCTCGAAACGAAATGGGCCCGGCGCCGCAAAGCGCCGGGCCCGGTCTTGCTTTCGTCGGCGTCAGACCTGCTGGATCGCGGAGAGGATCCAGTCGCCGCCCTGGGTCCGCATGAAGGTCCAGACCTCGGTGTGCTCGCGACGCTCCTCGCGGCTGCCCGACACGATGCGGCCGTCGGCGAGCGCCACATCGTAGTCGCGGCCCGACCAGCGCATCGCCACCGTCGCGAACTGGGTCCCGCCTTCCTGCCATGCCTCGGACAGATCGCCCTGATCGAGCTTGACGTCCTCGACCTTGTTCTCGACGCCGCGGCTGGAATTGGCGGCAAGATCCTCGCTGAAATACCCGACCATCTCGGGCGTGGCGACGCGCTTCAGCGCGGCGAGATCCCCGTTGCTCCAGGCAGCCTGGACTTCGGCAAGCCGCTTCTCGAACACGTCGAAATCGCCCGCCAGCAGGCCGATCTCGTCGCCACCTTGCGGCGCGAACGGGCTGCCTGCCGCACCACCGCCGGCGGCGCCGACGGGGTGCTGCGGTTCGATCGTCTCGCGATTGCGGGCCATCGCATCGGGAACCGGACCGGTTCCCGCACCGGCATAGGCGCCGGCCGGCGCCGCCGCCGCCGCGCGACGGCTGCGAATGAAGCGCAGGACCAGCCACGCGATCCCGGCGAACAACGCGACCTGCAAGGCGAGGCCGAGGAAGCCGGCCAGGCCTTCGCCCAGGTTGAAGCCGCCGCCCATCAAGGCACCGATCAGCCCGGCGCCGAGCATGCCGCCCAGGAGCCCGGTCATGAACGGGTTGCGCTGGAACCAGGATTGCTGCTGGGCCGCCGGCATGCCTTGGGCCGGGCGCTGCGCCTGGCTCTGGGCCGGCGTCGTGGCGCTGCGTTCCACCGGACGCGCCGCATTGGGCGTGGTCTGGGTCGG